>DASYXS010000024.1:0-25797 GCA_035934535.1 bacterium | reverse complement strand
CAGTACCAGCAGCTCGGCCAGCTGGTGCCGGAGGCCGAGCGCGGCGAGGTGGAGTTTCACCCGTACTGGGACGGCATCAGCGGCGCGGTGGTGGCGCAGGTGCGGCGCCACGGCACGCCGGCGATTTACAAGGAAGGCTCGCGCCGGAAAATCGAGGAGGAAGCCCGAAAGCTCGAGGCCTGGGCGCGCATTCCCGGAGATCTCACGCCGCGGGTGCTGGGATCGGTCACGGTGAAGGACCGCGAGGCCCTGCTGCGCGAGTTTGTCGACAGCCCGCTGCTCTCCGAACTGTATTTGTCGGCGTCCCCCCGCGAGGCGAAATTGGCCGCGACGCGGCGGCTGCTCGAGGCGGTGCACGTGGTGTGGCGATACACGCTGGTGCCGGAGCGGCCGCGGATCGACTACGTCGAGCAGATCCGGCGCCGTCTGCCGGAGGTCTACGCGCTCCATCCCGAGTTCCAGCCGCTGGTCGACGAGGGCGTTGCGGTGGGCCAGCAGACCGTCCGGATCGAGGAGCTGCTCGTGCGCGCCGAGGCGCTGGAACCCGATCTGGCGCCGCCGGTATCGGTGTGGCTCCACGGCGATTTCAACGCCAACAATGTGCTCTACCACGAGCCCACCGGCCAGGTGAAGTTCATCGACGTCCACCGCTCCCGGTTCGGGGATTACTTACAAGACATCGGTGTGTTCATGCTGTCGATGGAGCGGCGGCCGGGCACGGCGCCGGCGCTGCTCGACGACTTCGCGGCGGTCAACGAACTCGTGGAGGGATTTGCGCGGCGGTTCGCGGCCGAGCACGGCGATGCGGCGTTCGAGCGCCGGCTGCATCTCAGTCTGGCGCGCTCCTGCGTCACGTCCTGCCGCGTCGTCGTCGACTCCGCGCAGTCCGAGCGCCTCCTCCGGCGGGGGCTGAGCCTGCTCGCGCTCGTGACGGCGCCGGCATGAATCTCCGCGTCGCGGTTGCCGGCGTTCCCGGCGCGTGGTCGACCGAGCGCCTGCGCGACGCGCTCGCGGCCTGCGGCGCGGATGCGTTCGTCGTCGACGTGTCGGCCTGCGCGGCGGACTTGGTCGAAGGCTCGGTGTTGTTCGAGGGGATAGATCTCGGCACGCTGGACGCCGTCGTCGTCAAGAAGTTGGGCGCGACGACGGATCCGTTGACGCCGAGCAGGGTGTACCTCCTCCATCAACTGGAGCATCGCGGCGTGCGGGTGTTCAGCCGGGCGCGGGCGATCGCCGACGTGAACGATCGGTACCGTATGACCCAGCGGCTCGGGCAGAGCGGCGTTCCGATCCCGCGCACCGTCGTCACCGAGTCCGTGTGGACGGCGGACCTCGTGATTCGCGAATGGGGCCGGGTGGTCGTGAAGCCGCTGTTCACGTCGAAGGGCCGGGGCATGCTGCTGCTGCACGCCGGGAAGCCGTACCGGCTGGTGCTGCGCCGGTGGCAGCGCACGTGGCGCATGCCGTTCTACCTCCAAGAGTTCGTGCCCCACGCCGGGCGGGACATCGGCGCGGTCGTGCTCAACGGCCGCGTGCTGGGCGCGTACTATCGGGTGGCGGGGCGGGGGGCGTGGTCGACCACGACCGCGGCGGGCGGGTCGTACGAAGCGTGCGAGGTCACCCCGGAGATGGCCCGGCTGGCCGTGCGGGCGGCGGACGTGTTCGGTCTCGAGTTCACCGGCGTCGATCTCGTGGAGACGCCCGGTGGATATCTTGTGTATGAAGTGAGCGCATTTGGCGGATTCGCCGGCCTGTGGCGATCCCAGGGCATCGACGCCGCGAAGGCGTACGCGGAATACGTGGTTCACGCTCTCGGGGAGAGCGCGCAGCATGGACGAGCTGGCGTCGGTTCGCCGCACGTATCGGCCTGACCACGCGCTCGGCCTCATGATCGGCGGCGTGCCGGTCGCGCTGGATACGAACGCGCCGCGGGTGGCCGAGCGCCTGCGCGAGTACTTCGCGCCGTACGCGGTCCCGCGGATCCCTGACGGCCGCCCCCCGGCCGGCGGCCTGGTAATTCCAGCCGACGCGCCGGTCGTGCATCTGATCCAGGGAGAGCCGGTGGTCGAGGCGGCCCGGCTCCGCGACGTGCCCCGCCGTCTCCGGGAGCAGGGCGTGAAGGAGGCCTTCTACGACGCGGACGGCTTCCGGGTCGTGGTGAAGCGCCGCACCGGCGTGACCATCTACGTCGCGGAACCCGACCACTACATCGCGGGCGATCTCGTGCGGAACTTTAACCAGGCCGTCAACCTCGTGATGACCGTCTACGCCAAGGCGATGCTGCGCCGCGGGTACATCATGCTGCACGCCTCCGCCATCGTCGGCGCGCTGGATGGGGTCGCGTTCGCGTCGGCGTCCGGATTCGGCAAATCAACGGTCGCCCTGGCGCTCGTCGAGCGCCACCAGCACCTCGTGACCAACGATCGGCTCTTCGTGCGTGCGTCCCCGGCCGACGGCGCCGTCGAAATGGTCGGCGTGCCGAAAAAACCGCGGGTGAATCCGGGCACGCTGCTGCGGATTCCGAGCCTCTCGCCGCTCGTCACCGAGGAAGAGAGCGCGCGCTACCGGGTCCTGACCTCCGAGCAGCTCTGGGCCCTCGAGAGCAAACACGACGTCGACGTCGATGTCCTCTACGGCCCGGGTACGACGCGCCTCTCCGGGCTGTTGCGTGCCATCTTTCTGCTGCGTTGGAGCCCCCTCGACGGGGGGTGGAACGTGCGGACGCTGCCCCCCGGCGACCGCGCCGCGGCCCTCGAGCCTCTGCTGAAGAACGCCGGGGTGTATGACCTCACGCCGCCGCCGGCGCCCGAACAGCACCTGCTGCTCCGGCGCGTCGCGGACTTGGTGGCGGTCTACGATGTGCGCGGGCGGGCGGACGTCGACCGGCTGGCCGATCTGGTGCTGGAGCGCGCGCTCACCCGGTCCCCCGCGGGCAACGTCTAGCGGGCCTTCTTTCACGGTTTCTTTCGCCGTTCGCCCCCGAATAATCACCGTCCATTAACACCGGCGCCCTATCCTCACGGCATACCGATCTGCTTCGGGGCGAGCGCCACGTGGCGGACCTCGCCCGGGCGGTGGCCAACAGGCCCGCTGGGACCACGGGGCGCCCCCGGCGGTGGGCGCGTTCCAGTAGGCGGCCGCGCGCCGGTCCGGCCGCGCGGAGGACAGGGCGATGGGGGACATGCTGCCCGACATGATACCCGGTGAACCGCGCTGGTGGGGGGGACATCCGTGCGGCCCTCGCGGTGTTGCTCGTTCTGGCCTTGATGGTCGCGGCGTCCTCGGTCTTCGTGTGGGTGATGGGCCGGTAGATGTCTTCCGAGTTCGAGGAGATCCGTATGGGGCGGCGCAAGAAGATCGCGCTGATCGCGCACGACAACAAGAAGGCGGACCTCGTAGCTTGGATGCGGTTCAACCGGCAGCTGCTGGCGGAGCACGACTTGTGCGCCACGCGTACGACGGGCCGGTTGATTCAGGAGACGCTCGGCCTCAGGGTGACCGAGTTTCGCAGCGGCCCGCTCGGCGGCGATCAGCAGATCGGCGCCAAGATCGTCGCCGGCGAGGTCGACTTCCTGATCTTCTTCTGGGATCCGCTGGAGCCGCACCCGCACGACCCCGACGTGCGCGCGTTGCTCCGGATCGCCGTGGTGTGGAACGTGCCCGTCGCGTGCAACCGCGCCACCGCGGACTTCATGATCTCGTCGCCGCTCATGGCGGAGGAGTACGAACGGCTCGTCGAGCCCTACGACGACCCGGGCGGGCCGTCGATGAGGCGCCGCGTGCGGCCGATCTCCGCCATGTAGCGTGTAGCGCCGCGTCGTCGCCGGTCAGCCGTCCGACAGGTCGCGCGCCAACTCCCGCACGCGGCGGCGGATCTCGTCGCGTACCCGCCGCACGCCGGCCGCCGGCATCCCCTTGGGGTCGGGAAGGTCCCAGTCGACGTACCGCCTCCCGGGAATGTGCGGACACTGGTCCCCGCATCCCATCGTGACGACGACGTCCGCCCACTCCGCCAGTTCATCCGTCAGCTTCCGCGGCGTCTCGGAGGACAGATCGATCCCGACTTCGCGCATCGCCTCGACGACCTCGGGATGCACGCGGTCCGCGGGCGAGGTGCCCGCCGAGCGCGCCTCGTGGGCTCCCTGCGCGATCTCGGCGAAGAAGGCGCGGCTCATCTGAGAGCGGCCCGCGTTGTGGAGACAGACAAAGAGCACGCGGGCCATCAGCGTCTGCTCCCGCCGGCTTGAATATCATGGTTGTGGGGCAGCACGGTCTTCGCGGCGACCTCGGCGATCGAGGGATAGAGCGTCCGCACGACCGCGATCGCAAGCAGGGTGCCTGCGGCCTGCGCCGCGAGGAAAGGGCCCGCGGAGCTCGGGGCGATGCCCGCGAACGTGTCGGAGAGCGTCCGCGCGATCGTCACGGCGGGGTTGGCGAAGCTCGTCGACGACGACAACCAGTACGCACCCCCGATGTAGGCGCCGACGCCGATGGGGACCAGGGTCGTGCGGCCCGACCGAACGCCCCCGAAGATCACCGGCAGCAGGCCGAACGTCGCCACCACTTCACTGAACCAGAGGTGCGCGCCCCACCGCGCCGTGGACGAGATCTCCACCGCCGGCAGCGCGAACATCACGTTGGCGGCGATCGCGCCGGCGATGCCTCCCGCGATCTGCGCGGCCGCGTACATGAGTCCGTCCGGTCCGCTGATACCGCCCAGCCGCCAGTCCGCGAGGGTCACCGCGGGATTCAGATGGGCGCCGGAGACCGGACCGACCGCAAGGATGATGGCGGTCAGCGCGGCCGCGGTGGCCGCGGCGTTTTCCAACAGCCGCAGGCCGGCGTCGTGCGGGCTCAGACGCGCCGCGGCGATGCGGGAGCCCGATGACCGCAGCCACGAGCAGCGCCGTGCCGATGAACTCGGCCAGCGCGCGCCGGGGGCGGGTGGACGCGGTGCCGTCAATCGCCATGTCCTTTCAGGACTTTTCAGCCTCGGCCTCTCGTCCCTGCTCGCATATCGTTAACGCGGCCTTAACGATGTCTTAACGAAGTCCGAGCCGGAGGATTAATAAACACCGTTTAATCTGGCCGTGCAGGGACGATTCAACAGACGGACACGAGGGGGTTTCGATGAAAACGGCTCCAATTTTGCGGTCCGTGCTGGCAGCCGCGGCCATTTGCGCTCTGCTCGTGGGAATGAGCCCGGCGGTGCAGCAGGCGAAAGGCGCCGGGCTCATCACGCTCAACGGGGCGGGCGCTACGTTCCCGTTCCCGCTCTACTCCCGCTGGTTCTCCGAGTACAACCGCGCGCATCCCGACATCCGGATCAACTACCAGTCCATCGGCAGCGGGGGCGGCATCGAACAGGTCAAGAACCGCACGGTGGATTTCGGCGCCTCGGATGCGCCGCTCTCCGACGAACAGCTCAAGGCGATGGGCCGGCCGATCATCTTGATTCCCACGGTCGCCGGCGCGATCGCGATGAGCTACAACATCCCGAACATCGGCACGGGTCTTCGCCTGTCGTCGCAGAACATCGCGGCGCTCTACCTCGGTACGATCACCAAGTGGAACGATCCGAAGCTCGCGGCCGACAATCCCGGCATGAAGCTGCCGGACGCGCCGATTACCGTCGTGCACCGGTCCGACGGCAGCGGCACGACGTTCCACTTCACGTCGTTTCTCTCGCTCGTGAGCCCGGAGTGGTCGAACAAGGTCGGCCACGCCACCTCGGTTGAGTGGCCGGTCGGCCTCGGCGGCAAAGGGAACGAAGGAGTGGCGGGCGTGATCAAGCAGACGCCCGGCGCGATCGGCTATGTCGAGCTGGCCTACGTCAAGCAGAACAACCTGACGTACGCCATCGTGAAGAACCACGACGGTCAGTGGGTGGCGCCGTCCCTGGGCGCGACGGTGCTGGCCGCCGCGGGCGGAGCCGCGCAGATGGTCCGGAGCCACGACGTACGCGTCTCGATCGCCTACGCGCCCGGCCCGACGAACTACCCGATCGCCGGGTTTACCTATATGCTGGTTCCGGAACAACAGACGGACGCCGTGAAGGGGAAAGCGCTGGTCGACTTCCTGTGGTGGGCGATCCACGACGGGGAGAAGGACGCCGCGCAGCTGTTGTACGCACAGGCGCCGCCGGCCGTCGTCAAGATCGACGAGGGGCTCGTGAAGCAGGTGACCTACCAGGGCAAAGCGCTCCTCGTTGCGCCGTAAGTCCGTCCGGCTCATGTCGTTCGCAGTCCCGGCCGGGAGGGGTGGACCGCCTCTCCCGGCTGCGTCTCGCATAGCAAGCGGCCGCCGCAGCCACGACGTCGCGTTTCGCGTCGTGCTGCTCGCGTTTGGCGTGTCCGTGATCGTGCTGGTCGCGGCGATCGCCCTCGTGCTGACCGGGGCCGCCATGCCGGCGATCAAGCGGTTCGGGCCCGCGTTTCTCTGGACGTCCCGCTGGGATCCGGTTCACAACGTCTTCGGTGCCCTGCCGTTCATCTACGGCACGGTCGCGTCGTCGGCGCTCGCCCTGCTCATCGCGGTCCCGATCAGCCTCGCCGTCGCCGTCTACCTCGTCGAGATCGCCCCGGCGCAGACCGCGATCGCGCTGTCGTTCATGGTCGAGCTGCTCGCCGCGATTCCGAGCGTCATCCTCGGCCTCTGGGGCATTTTCGTCCTGGCGCCCTGGGTGCGGTCCGCGGTGGAGCCGGCGCTGTCGGCGGCACTGGGGTGGCTGCCCCTGTTCAGCGGCCCGCAGTACGGGATTGGGCTGCTCGCGGCCGGGATGATCCTCGCGATCATGATCATCCCGATCGTCTCCGCGGTCTCCCGTGACGTGCTGCGGGCGGTGCCCTCGGAGCAGCGCGAAGCGATGTACGCGCTCGGGGCGACGCGATGGGAGGTCATCACCCGTGCCGTCCTGCCGTACGGCCGGGCGGGAATCTTCGGCGGGATCATCTTGGGCCTGGGCCGTGCGCTCGGCGAAACCATGGCCGTGACGATGGTCATCGGGAACCGCGCGCAGATTACCCCGTCGCTCTTCCAACCCGCCTATACGATCGCGGCCGTGCTGGCCAACGAGTTCACCGAGGCGACCAGCGACCTGTACCTGTCCTCGCTGATCGAGATTGCCCTCGTGCTCTTCGTCGTGTCGCTGATCGTGAACGCGCTGGCGCGGTGGCTCGTGGCGCGCGTTCAGGCCAAAGTGGCGGTGGGGCTGTGATCGTGCTCGGCCACCGCTCCGCGCGGCGCCGGCGGGTCACCGACCAGGTGATGGGCTGGGTGTGCCTGGCGGCGGTGCTCCTCGCGGTCGCCCCGCTGGCAAGCGTGCTGGGGTACGTCATCCTGCAGGGCGCGTCCGCGCTCAACCTGGACTTCTTCACCCACCTTCCCGCCCCCGTGGGCGAACTCGGGGGCGGCATGGCGAACGCGATCGCGGGCACGCTCACCCTCATCGGCCTGGCCTCGTGCGTGGGGGTGCCCGTCGGCATCCTCAGCGGGCTCTTTCTCGCCGAAGGCGGCGACGGACGCCTGGGCTGGTGGATCCGGTTTACGGCCGACGTCCTCAACGGACTGCCCAGCATCGTGGTCGGCGTCTTCGTCTACGCGCTGGTCGTCGTGCCGATGCACCGGTTTTCCGCGCTGGCCGGCGGCGTGGCGCTCGGCGTGATGATGATCCCGCTGGTCGCGCGGACGACCGAGGAGATGGTGCGGCTCGTGCCGTCCTCGCTGCGCGAAGCGTCGCTGGCGCTCGGCATCCGATGGTGGGTGACGAGCCTGCGGGTCGTCCTCCGCACGGCCACGGCGGGCGTGATCACCGGGATCATGCTGGCGATCGCGCGCATCGGGGGCGAGACGGCGCCGCTCTTGTTTACCGCGTTCAACAACCAATACTGGCAGGCGGGTCTGGACCAGCCGATCTCGTCGCTCACCGTCCAGTTGTTCACGTACTCGATCGCACCGTACGACGACTGGCACCGGCAGGCGTGGGCCGCGGCGCTGGTGTTGATGACGATCACACTGCTGCTGAACGTGGCCGCGCGCGTCGCCGGCCGGCAGCGATTCCGGGTCAGGGGGTAGCCTCGCCATGGGGTCCGAAATGGTCGCGGGGGAAACACGGGCCGTACCGCTGTGGGATAATGCGATTGCCTCCGCGCTGGCCAAGGGGGGGGCCATCGACACCGACGTTCCGTCGCAACTGGTCGTTGAGAACCTCAACGCCTACTTCGGGCGCACGCACGCCGTGAAAGGCGTGTCGCTGAGCATTGCCGCGAACCGGATCACCGCGATCATCGGCCCTTCCGGCTGCGGCAAGTCGACCCTGCTGCGGTGTCTCAACCGCATGCACGAAGTCGTGCCCGGCGCCCGCATGGAGGGCCGCGTGCTCATCGACGGCGAGGACATCTACGCGCCCTCGGTGGATCCGGTCGAGGTGCGCCGCCGCATCGGCATGGTGTTTCAGCGGCCCAACCCGTTCCCGACGATGTCGATCTACGACAACGTCGTCTGCGGCCTGCGGCTGAACGGGATTCGCGACCGCCGCGTGCTCGACGAGGTCGCGGAGCGCAGCCTCCGGCACGCCGCGCTGTGGGACGAGGTCAAGGACGTGCTGGGCCGGCCGGGGACGAGCCTGTCCGGCGGCCAGCAGCAGCGGCTCTGCATCGCGCGCGCGCTCGCGGTGCAGCCCGAGGTGCTCCTGATGGACGAGCCGGCGTCGGCCCTCGATCCGGGCTCGACCCTGAAGATCGAGGAGCTGGCGCGGACGCTGCGCGAGACGCTGACGATCGTCATCGTGACGCACAACATGCAGCAGGCCGCCCGCGTCTCCGACAGCACGGCGTTCATGCTGATGGGCAACATGATCGAGTACGGCCCGACGACGGAAATCTTCACCCGGCCCAAGGAAAAGCACACGGAGGACTACATCACCGGCCGGTTCGGCTAGATCCCGCGGGCGGGCGGGCCCCGGCCCTGCGACAGGAGGTGTTCCGGGGAAACGGGAACCGTCCCGAGGGACGGAGGGGCCCCGGGGGGACGGTTATGCAAACGCGGGAGACGTTCGACCGGGAACTGGCGGGTCTCCAGGACGATCTCCTCCGCATGGGCGCGCTCGTCGAAGAGGCCGTGCGCCGGTCGATCGAGGCGCTCCGAACGCGCAGCGTCGAGGGGGCCGAGACCGTCATCGCCGCGGACGATGCCGTCGATGCGCTGCACCTCGAGCTCGAAGAGCGCTGTCTCATGCTGATGGCCACGCAGCAGCCGATGGCCAAGGACCTGCGCACGATCGCCGCGGTGTGGGCGATGACGATGGATCTCGAGCGCATCGGCGATCACGCGGTCGACATTGCCCGCGCGACGAAGCGCATGGCCGACCAGCCCCTGCTGAAGCCGCTCATCGACATCCCGCGCATGGCGGAGATGGTGCAGCGGATGCTCCGGACCGGCCTGGACGCCTTCGTGCAGCGCGATGTCGGCCTCGCGCAGCAGATGGCGGCCGCGGACGACCAGGTGGATCACCTCTACGGCCAGGTGTTTCGCGAGCTGCTCACCTACATGATCGAAGACCCCCACAGCATCCAACGCGCGACGTATCTGTTGTTTTCCGCGCAGGCGCTCGAGCGGATGGGCGACCACGCCACGAACATCGCGGAGCGCGTGATCTACATGGTGACGGGGACCCTGAAGGAACTCAACCTCTAGCCGGGTGCGGCCGGACCGCCCCGCCCAGACAGGGCCCGCCCCCGAAATCTTTCGGGAATGTGACATCCGCGGCATTTTCGGCCGGGACCTCGACGTCGAGACCGGAGAGGCGGTGGGCGGCGCCTTCGCGACGGTCCTCGACGGCGAACCCGGCGCGCGCACGGTCGTCTGCGGCCACGACAACCGGGCCAGTTCGGAGGCGCTGTACGCGGCGGCGATCCGCGGCCTGACCCGGGCGGGAGGCGACGTCGCGGCGATCGGCCTCGCCGTGACCCCGATGATGTACTTCGCGGTGCGGCACCTGCGCGCGCGGGGCGGGATGATGGTCACGGCGAGCCACAATCCCCCCGAGTACAACGGCATCAAGCTCGCGGATGGCGCGGGGACGCTGTACGGCGGACAGATCCGGCGGCTCCGTGAGATCGTCCTCGCCGGGGCGGCGGCCCGCGGCGCGGGCGCGGTCGCCGTGCAGGAGATCCGCGGCCCCTACACCGCGATGCTGGCGGAGAAGATCCGGCTCGGTCCGCGGCGGCTGCGCGTCGTCGTGGACTGCGGCAACGGCACGGCCGGCGCCTTCACGCCCGCGGTCCTCCGCGGCTGGGGCTGCGACGTCGTGCCGCTCTACTGCGATCTGGATCCCGCCTTTCCCCACCACCACCCCGATCCCGTCGAGCCCCGCAACCTTGCCGATCTGATCCGCGCCGTTCGCGACGCGCGCGCCGATCTCGGGATCGGCCTCGACGGCGACGGCGACCGGCTCGGCGTCGTCGACGACCGCGGCGAGATCCTGTGGGGCGACCGGCTGATGGCGCTGTTCTGGCGGGAGGTGCTGCGGGCGCACCCCGGCTCGATTGCGCTGGTCGAGGTGAAGTGCTCGCAGGCGCTGGTGGACGAGATCCGGCGCCTCGGCGGCCGGCCGGAGTGGACCAAGACCGGCCACTCGTTGGTCCAGGCGCGCATGCGCGAGGTGGGCGCGGTCTTCGCCGGCGAAATGTCCGGCCATCTCTTTTTTGCCGACGAGTACTACGGGTACGACGACGCGATCTACGCGGCGGGCCGGCTGCTCCGCACGCTGTCGCACACCGACCGCCCGCTCTCCGCGCTCGTCGCGGAGATCCCGCGCTACCACACCACGCCGGAGATCCGCGCGGCGTGTCCGGACGAGCGAAAATTTGAGATCGTCGCGGCGCTGACCGAGGAGTTCCGGCACCGGTACGACGTGATCGACGTCGACGGCGCGCGGGTGGTCTTCGCGGACGGGTGGGCGCTCGTGCGGGCCAGCAACACGCAGCCGGCGCTCGTCCTGCGGGCGGAGGGAACGACCGAAGACGCGCTCGCCCGCGCGACGGCCGTCGTGGACACGGCGCTCCGCCGGCATCCCGGCGTCGGGTCCGTGCGATGGGACGCGTAGCGGAAGGAAGCCCCTCGCGCCGCCGGGAACGAGATTCTCCCATGCCTACGCCGGACTGCCGCCGCCTCGCCGAAGAGCATCAGGACGAACTCGTAGCGCTCGCCCGCGATCTCGTCCGCATCGACACCACCAACACCGGGGTCATGCCGACCGGGAACGAGACCGAGGCGGCGACGCATCTCGCGCGCGTGTTGACGAAGGCGGGGATCGAATCGGAGATCGACGGGCGCGTGCCGGAGCGCGGCAACATCATGGCGCGCCTGACCGGCCGCAGCGGGCGGACCGCGCTCGTCCTGGCCTCCCACACGGACGTCGTCCCGGCCGGCGACGCGCAGCAGTGGACCCGGCCGCCCTTCGAGGGGGCCGTCGAGGACGGGCACCTGCTGGGCCGCGGCGCGGCCGACATGAAGGGGACGGTCGCGGCGCAGACGATGGCGCTCATTCTCCTCAAGCGGTCCGGCGCGCCGCTCGCCCACGGGGTCAACTTCGTCTGCGTGGCCGACGAGGAAGCCGGCGGCTCGTACGGGATGGGCTGGGTGGCGCGCGAGCGCGCCGGGTGGGTGCGCGGCGGGCTGTGCCTGAACGAAGGCGGCGGCTTCTTCATCCCGGTCGACGGCCGCGACTGGTGCGTGCTGGGCGTCGGGGAAAAGGGCCGCTTCGAGATCGGCGCGACCTTCCACGGGCGCGGGGCCCACGCGGCCCGCCCGTGGCAGGGGGACAACGCGTTCTACAAGGCCGCGGCCGCGCTCGAGCGCCTGCGCGCCTATGAGCCGGAGCGCGACACGAGCGGTCCCATCTTCGGCGCGGTAGGCCGCTTCGCCGGGCCGGTCCTCCCCTCGAACGTCGACGCCGTGATCGCGCGCCTCAACGCGTCGAGCCCGCGTCTGGCCGATCACCTGCGCCAAGTCTCGCGGATGCTCGTCACCCCGACGCTGATCGCCGGCGGCGTGAAGTCGAACAGCGTCCCCGACGTCTGCCGCCTCACGTGCGACGTGCGGGCGCTGCCCCACCAGGGCCCCTCGTACGTCGAGGCGCAGGTGCGGGGCCTCCTGGCGGAGGCCGACGTGCGCGTCGACCAGACCGCGGTGGCCAACACCTCGCCGGCCGGGGAGCCGCTGCTCGCGACGCTCGCGGACGTGCTGCACCGGGCGCTCGGGCGTCCGGTCGACGTCGTGGCGAGCCTCAGCGGCGGGTTTACCGATTCGCGGTTCGTCCGCGAGACCGGCGTGCCGGCGTACGGCTTCGCGCCGGGCCACCCCGACAGCGATCCGGGACGCCACCACGCGCACGGTCCCAACGAGGCCGTCGCGATCCGCGATCTCGTGCTGCAGACCGCCGTGTATCTCGATCTCGCGTACCGGTACGCCGTGGCCCCGCCGGGGCGGGACTAGCCGGCGGGATGCGCCGGCGTCGCGGCTGAGAGGAGCCGATCGATGTTTACCGCGTTCGTGATGATCCAGGCGGAGCGCCGCCGGATTCCCGACGTCGCCCGCCGGCTCGCGGAGATCCCCGGGGTGGAAGAGGTCTACTCGGTCACCGGCGAGTGGGACATCATCGCCGTCCTCAAGCTGCACGACTACGAGGAGCTCGCGGACTGCGTGACGAGCCGGATGACCGACGTGCCCGGCATCGTCCGCACCAACACCCACCTCGCGTTTCGCGCGTTTCCGCAGTCGCTGCTCGAGCGGCCGTTCTCGCTCGGGCTGGAGGAGAAGCCGGAATGAGCGCCGCCGTCACCTCGCCGCCCGATCTGAGCTCCGCGCAGCTCGTCGACATGCTGCGGATGATGCTGCGCATCCGGCAGTTCGAGCAGCGGGCGCTCGAGTTGTACCGCGAGGGCGTGATGCGCGGCACCACGCACCCGTACATCGGGATGGAGGCGGTGGCGGTCGGGACCTGCGCGGCGCTGCGGCCGGCCGACCGGATCACGAGCACGCACCGCGGGCACGGCCACTGTCTCGCGAAGGGCGGGGACACGCGGCTCATGATGGCGGAGCTGCTCGGCAAGGCGGCCGGGTACTGCAAAGGCAAAGGCGGCTCCATGCACATCGCGGACGTCGAGGCCGGCATCCTCGGCGCGAACGGCATCGTCGGCGGCGGGATCGGCCTCGCCACCGGCGCGGCCCTGGCGACGAAACTGGCCGGCCGCGACGAGGTCGCGGTCTGCTTCTTCGGCGACGGCGCCCTGAATCAGGGGATCTTCCACGAAGCCGCCAACATGGCGGCGATCTGGGGGCTGCCGGTCGTCTACGTCTGCGAGAACAACCAGTACGCGATGTCCGCGCGCGCCGACCGGTTCACGTCGGTGCCCGATCCGTCCGTGCGCGCGGGCGCGTACGGGTTTCCCGGCCTCGCCTGCGACGGCATGGACGCGCTCGCCGTCTACCGGACGGTGGGCGGCGCGGTGGCGCGGGCGCGCGCGGGAGGCGGCCCGTCGCTCGTGGTCTGCGCGACCTACCGGTACCTCGGCCACCACGTCGGCGACCCCCTCAACTATCGCGACAAGGCCGAAGTGGAGGCCTGGCGCACCAAGGACCCGATCGAGCGGCTCCGCGGCGCGCTCGTCGAGCGCCGGGTGCTCGCGGCGGCGGACGCCGACGAACTGCGCGCGGAGGTGGAGCGGGAGATCGACGACGCCGTCGCCTTCGCGAAGGCGAGTCCGGAGCCGGATCCGAGCACGCTCGCCGAGGACGTGTACGCATGAGCGCCGTCGAGACCCACTCGGGGGCCCGGGTGCTGACCTACGCGGAGGCGCTCAACGAGGCGCTGCGCGAGGAGATGCGCCGCGACGCCCGGGTCTTCGTGATGGGCGAGGACGTGGCGGTGTGGGGCGGGGGCGGCGTGTTCGGGGTGACGCGCGGCCTCGTCGAGGAGTTCGGTGCCGAGCGGGTCCGCGATACGCCGATCTCGGAAGAGGCGATCGCCGGGCTTGCGGTCGGGGCCGCCGTGGCCGGGGCAAGGCCGGTGGCGGAGTTCATGTACGCCGACTTCATGACGCTCGCGATGGAGCCCATCGTCAACCAGGCGGCGAAGATCCGCTACATGTTCGGCGGCAAGGCCCGCGTGCCGGTCGTCTTCCGCGCGCAGGAAGGGGCCGGCCGCGGCAACGCCGCGCAGCATTCCCAGTCGCTCGAGGCGTGGTTCTGCCATATCCCGGGCCTGAAGGTCGCGACGCCCAGCACGCCCGCGGACGCGAAGGGGCTCCTGATCTCCGCCATCCGGGACGACAACCCGGTCGTGTTCCTCGAGCACAAGATGCTCTACAACACGAAGGGCCCGGTCCCGGCCGGCGAGCACATCGTGCCGCTCGGCGTCGCGGAGCGGAAGCGGGAGGGCCGGCACGTCACCGTCGTCGGCATCCACACGATGGTGCACAAGGCGCTGCAGGCGGCCGAGCAGCTGGCGGCCGAGGGCATCGAACTCGAGGTCATCGATCCGCGCACGCTGATGCCGTTCGATCTGGAGACGGTCGTGGCGTCCGTGCGCAAGACCGGCCGCCTCATCGTCACGCACGAGGCGTACGAGCGCGGCGGCGTCGGCGGTGAGATCGTGGCACAGGTCGTGGCGCAGGCGTTCGACGCGCTGGACGCCCCGCCCGTGCGGTTGTGCGGCGCGAACGTCCCGGTCCCCTACAGCGGGAGCTTGGAAGCAGCCGCGCTGCCGCAGGTCGACAATCTCGTCGCCGCGGCGCGCGCGTTGATGGCGTGAGCCGCTGATGGCGACGGAGGTCGTGCTCCCGAAACTCGGCCTGACCCAGGACGAGGGCACGATCGTGCGCTGGCTCAAGTCCGAGGGCAGCCGCGTCGAGGCGGGCGAGCCGCTCTTCGAAGTCCTGACCGACAAGGCCACGATCGAGGTGGAGGCGCCCGCCTCCGGCCTCTTGCTCCGGATCCTCGCGCCCGAGGGCACGACCGCGCCGGTGGCCACGCCGATTGCCCTGATCGGCGACCCCGGGGAGCGGGCCGCCCCGGGCGCGCGGTCGGGGACGGCGGCACCGCGCCCCGCACCGCCGTCCGCACCGGCGTTCGAATCGAGCGCGGCGTCCGGCGGCGCGCGCACGCCGCACGATGGGCGCGTCCGGGTCTCTCCGCGGGCGCGCGTCCTCGCCGCCGCGCACGGCGTCGACCTGCACGCGCTGCGCGGCAGCGGGCCCGACGGCCGCATCATCGAGCGCGACGTGCAGTGTGCGGTCGACTCGGGCGTCTCCGCCCCGCCGGCTGCGCCCGCCGTGCCTCGCCCCGCGATCCCCGCGGGTGTCTCGGCGCGGGTGCGCTCGGTGATCGCGCGGCGCATGACGGAAAGCCTCCGGGGCGCCGCGCAGCTGACCCTCACCACCGAGGCCGAGATGGCCGAGGCGGCGCGGCTGCGCGACGAGGTCGGCGCGGAGCTGGAGCGGCGCGGCGGGACGCGCCCGACCTACACCGATCTGCTCGTGCGCGCGTCGGCGATCGCGCTGCGCGATCATCCGCGCCTGAACGCGCGATGGGCCGACGGCGGCGTGCGCCTCCTGCCGGACATTCACGTCGGGGTGGCGGTGGCCCTCGACGAGGGACTCGTCGTCCCGGTGATCCGGCACGCGGATCGGGCCGCGCTCGCCCAGATCTCCGCCGCGGTGCGGGATCTTTCGGACCGCGCCCGGACCTTCCGGCTGGCGCCCGAGGAGATGGACGGCGGCACGTTCACGGTCACGAACCTCGGCATGTACGACGTCGACGCGTTCACGCCGATCCTCAACCCGCCGGAGGCCGCCATCCTCGGGGCCGGCCGGGTGCACCGCCGGCCGGTCGCGGTGGGGGACCGCGCCGAGGTGCGGCCGGTGATGGTGCTGTCGCTGACGTTCGACCACCGGGTCGTGGACGGCGCGCCGGCGGCGCAGTTCCTGCAGCGTGTGAAGCACGTGCTCGAGCACCCGTACCTCCTGCTGCTGCCCTGAGGCGGGCCGGCACCGCGCGGGGAGGGACACGATGGAACTGCCGCTCACGCCCCTCGAGTTCGCCCGCCGGGCGCGCGCGCTCTATCCGCAGCGCGAGGCCGTGGTCGACGGCGGCCGCCGGCTCACCTACGAGGAGTTCTTCCGGCGGTGCGACCGCTGGTCCAGCCGGCTGCAGGGCTTCGGCGTGCGGCCGGGAGACCGCGTCGCCTACATCGCGCCGAACATCTCCGGGCTGCTCGAGGGGTTCTACGCGGTGCCGCAGATCGGCGCCGTGCTGGTGCCGATCAACTACCGGCTGGCACCCGGCGACTTCGAGTACATCATCAACCACAGCGGCGCCCGCCTCGTCTGCGCGGCCGCCGAGCACCTCGAGGCGCTCGACGGCATCCGCGCGTCGCTCGGAACCGTCCGGCAGTTCGTCGCGCTCGACGGCGCGCGCGAGGGATGGCTCGACTACGACGGCCTGCTCGAGCAGTCGTCCGGCGAGTACGAGCGTCCGGCGATCGCGGAGAACGATCTGGTCACGATCAACTACACGAGCGGCACCACGGCCCGGCCGAAGGGCGTGATGATGACCCACCGCAACGCGTACATGAACGTCCTCGGCACCCTGGCCCACGTCCACATGACGCCGGCCGAGCGCTACCTCTGGACGCTACCGATGTTCCACTGCAACGGCTGGACGTTCGTGTGGATCGTCACCGCGGTCGGGGGCACGCATCTCTGCCTGCGCCGGGTCGAGCCGGACCAGGTCTTCACGCTGTGCCGGGACGAGCGCGCGACGATGATGTGCGCCGCGCCGACGGTGCTGATCCGCCTGGCCAACGCGCCTGAAGACCTCCGCCGCGGCGTGCCGCGGGGCATCCGGGTGCTGACGGCGGGCGCGCCGCCCGCCGCGGCCACGATCGGCCGGATCGAAGGCGATCTCGGCTGGGAGATCCTGCACGTCTACGGGCTCACCGAGACGTCGCCGTTCATCACGATCTGCGAGCCGCGCCCCGAGCACGCGGCGCTCTCCGCGGAGGCGCGCGCGGCCGTCAAGGCCCGGCAGGGCGTGGAGCTGTTCTCGTCGGGCGAGCTGCGGGTCGTCGACCCATCGGGCGGGGAGGTGCCGCACGACGGGCAGACGGTCGGCGAGATCGTCGTGCGCGGCAACGTGGTGATGAAGGGCTACTTCAATGATCCCGAGGCCACGGCGAAGGCGCTCGCCGGCGGCTGGTTTCACACCGGGGATGCGGCGGTCGTGCACCCCGACGGTTACGTCGAGATCCGCGACCGGATCAAGGACATCATCATCAGCGGTGGCGAGAATATCTCGTCCGTCGAGGTCGAGGCGGCGCTGCTCCGGCATCCGGCGGTACAGGAGGTGGCCGTCGTCGGTGTGCCCGACGAGCGGTGGGGCGAAGCGCCGCACGCGTTCGTCGTCCGCAAAGCCGGCGCGTCGGCCGGCGAGGCGGACCTGCGGGAGTTCGCCCGCGGCGCGCTCGCGCATTTCAAGGTGCCGAAGGTGTTCCATTTCGTCGACGATCTGCCGAGGACGGCGACCGGAAAGATCCAGAAATACGTGCTGCGCGGGACAACGGCCGCGATCGCGCGGCAGTAAGATCCCGGAGGGCGGCCGGTCAGTCCGGCGTCGCGGACGAAGCCGTCTTCCGGCGCAGCGCGTCCAGCGTGTGGCGGACCGCCGCGCGGTGCGCCGTGATCCGGCTGCCGAACGCGCGCGAGAACTTGCCCGCGTCCACGACGAAGGGATATTCGAACTGGTAGAGTACCTCGCGGCTCTCGCGGATCATCGGTGAGACGAGGCCGCCGAGGAGCATCACCGGCTTCGGGATGAGGCCGATCCGCCCCGGCGCGCCGAGCGTCTCGAAGACCAGCCCCGCAAACTGACGCCCGGTCAGAGGTTCGGCGGCCGGCAGGTGCCAGATCTCGCCGAAGGCCTCGTCGTGGTCGGCCAGCGTGGCGAGTCCCCACGCGACGTCCGGGAGGTAGCTCAACGTGTGGGGCGCTTCGAGGCTGCCCAGCCACGACGCTTTGCGTCCGGAAACCGCGGGCCGGACCACCAGGAGCATCGGGGCGCTGTTGGCCCGCGGGCCGTAGAAGTCCGACGCGCGCCCGATCGCGACCCGCACGGTTCCCGCGCCGTGAGCGTCCAACAGCACCTGCTCGAGCCGGATGCGGAGACGGCCCTTCTTGCCGCGGGCGTGCCGCGGCGTGGTTTCGGTCATCGATCCGTCGGGACGGCCGTACATGTAGAGATTGTCCATCACGACGAGTTTCGCGCCGGCGGCGGCCGCCGCCGCGACGATCGTCTCGGCGATGGGCACGAGGCGCGAGGTCCACTGCGCGTAGGGCACGTTGACGCAATGGTACACGACCCCGGCGCCGCGGCACACCTCCCGGAGGCTCGCCGGATCCGTGGCATCGCCCTTCACGGGCGTCACGCCGGGCAGCGATGGTCCGGCGCCGCTGCGGCTTACCGCACGCACGCGCAGACCTCGCGACACCAGTTCACGCACGACGGCGCTTCCCGCGCCACCCGTCGCGCCCAGGACGACCGCGTCGGCCGTGGTCACGGCGTGCCCCCCGCGTGCACATCAGGCTTAGACGGCGCGGCGGCCGGGGAGGGTTCCCCCGGCCGCCGCAAATTGCTCCGGTTCGACGGGACCCGTCGAGCTACGAGCCGTTGCCTCCGTCGGACGGTGCCTGCACCTGTGGCGGCGGTGGTGTGTAGACGTTGTCGTTGCACGCGAACGCCGCCGTCGCCGCGATCGCGACCGCGGCAACCGCGATCAGGGCCGTGAGCAGTCTGAGCATCTTTGGCCTCCTTTCCACGAACCCCGGGACATATCGTGGGTGTGGGGACGCCGTTCGTCGTGGTACAGGCAAGTCCTGCCGCGTCCCGGACGCCCTGAGGCTCCGCCCGCAGATGTTACAATGAGAGCCCGATGCGGTTCCGGCCGGAAGTCGACTACTACGAAATCCTTCAGGTGCACTCGCGTGCCTCCGCGGAGATGGTCCGCAAGGCCTATCGCACGCTCATGGGGGAGATGGGCGGTCACCCGGATCTGGGCGGGGACGAGGAGCGCGCGAAGCTGATCAACGAGGCCTATTCGGTGCTGGGCGATCCGGACATCAGGCGCGCGTACGACCAGGCCCGTGCCCGGATGACGCCGAGGGGGTACGATGGGGGACTCGGCGCCGGAACGCCGGGCACGGGCCGGCCGGTGTGGCCCGGTTCATCGGCCGCGGGACGCGGTCCCGGCGGCGAGCTCGAGCGGTGGGCCGTGTTCGTGACGAAGGTGCTGTACTCGGCGATCGTCGTCGTGGCCGGCATGATGATCGCGCGCCTCATCAAGAGTCCGACGATCGACCTCGCCGACATGGTCGCGACGCTCGTCGTGCTGTTTCGGATCTGGCAGCAGACCGGCGCCGGACGTTGAGCCCTCTCCCATCAGCAGCACGAGCGCGAGGAACGCGCCGAGCGCACCGGCGATCACCTCGGACTCACCGTAGCCTGTCGAAATTAAGCGGCCGTTATCGGCCGGGCCGCCTTCGGCGAAAAATCTTCAAGAAACACACCGGCGCCCCCACCCCCGAAGGGCTGAAGGCGCCAAGGCCGTGCGCGAGGTCGCGCGCGATATCCTCAAGACCGATCAGGCCATCCGGCGGCAGAGCGTCACGAAGTAGGGTGCGTGTCTTACAGGGCCGGCGCGCGTGAACTCCACGATGTCGAGGCCTCGTAGGCGGCGGCAAGACGCAGAAGCGTAACTTCCTCGAACGGGCGGCCGCCAAACTGGACTCCCAGCGGCAGCCCGCTCTTCGTGAACCCGCACGGGACGGTTAGGCTCGGAAAGCCGAGGAAGCTGAACGGCCGATTGTAGACCGGCGACCCGGTGCTCGCGAGACCCGCCGGCGCCGGACCGGGCGCCGACGGCGTGGCCAGCACGTCCACGCTCCGCAGCAGCGTCCGCATCGCATCGATCAGCAGGGTGCGGATCTGCTGCGCCCGCAGGTATGCCGGCGCCGGCACGTGGAAGCCCGCCTCGATGATGGCCCGCAGCTTCTGGCCGTAGTCGCCGGGACGGGCGCGGTAGGTATCGGCGTGCACGGCCGCGGCTTCCGTGTGGTGGATGAGCTCGTGCGCGTCCATGGCCGCTTCGAAGAGGTCGGGGAGGCGCACGTTCTCAACCCGGCAGCCGAGATCGCCAAGCGCGCGCAGCGCTTCGCGGTAGGCGGCCGCGCCTTCCGGGTCCAGGCCGTCCGTGAAATAGCGGTCGGGGACCCCGACCCGCAGTCCCCGCATGGCGGCGTCACGCCCACGCGCGTCGTCCAGGGCCGAGACCACACTCGATACGGGCGGCGCCGATACCGTGCTCGGATCGTTAGGATCCGGCCCCGCCACGGCGTCGAACAGCATCGCCACGTCGCGCACCGTGCGGGCCATCGGCCCCGGGTGGTCCAGTGTCCACGCCAGCGGGTGCACGCCGTAGCGGCTCACCCGTCCAAACGTCGGCTTGAGCCCGACGATCCCGCAGAACGCGGCCGGCCGGCAGATCGAGCCCGAGGTCTGGCTCCCCAGCGCCCCGTGGCACATCCGCGCGGCGAGCGCGGCGCCGGACCCGCTGCTCGATCCGCCCGGCGTATGGTCGAGCGCCCAGGGATTACGCGCCGGCGAGGGATCGAAGGACGCGAACTCGGTCGTGTGGGTCTTTCCCAGGATCACCGCGCCGGCCCGGCGGAGCCGGGCGACGCTCGTCGCGTCGTAGGACGGCACGAAGCCTGCCATGATCTTCGAGCCGCACGACGTCTCGACGCCCTCGGTATAAAAGATGTCCTTGACCCCGACGGGGATGCCGTGGAGCGGACCGGCGGACGCAGCCGACCCGCGCCGGCCGGTCAGCGTCCTGGCCGCGGCGCGCGCGTCGTCCGCGCGGACCCGGGCCCACGCCTGCACGCCCGGCTCGACGCGCTCGATGCGGTTGAGCGTGGCGTCGATCAGCTCGAGCGGCGACAGGCGGCCCGCCGCGATCGCGGCCGCGGCATCGCCGAGCGACAGTTCCCAGGGTTCAGACATCGCCGCGAAGGAGGCGCGGGGCGCCTGCCGGCTCGGTCTCGCGGGGCACCGGCGTCGCGGCGACGTGCTCGATGCGGCGCTGCGTCACGGCCCACTCCTCTTCGAATCGCTCGCCGTGGTCGGGAAGGCGCAGCAGCGCATGTACGCCGCCCGGCTTCGAACCGTGCGATTTGTGCGAGGAACCGCCGGCGGGATGGTGCTCGGACGGCGCGTGCGGCATACAAGGGTGTTGGCCCGAAGGACGGAAACCTCCTTCCGTGACCACCACGGCCGCGCCCGACGCAGAACGCCCCCTCGTCCTCGCGCTCGATCTCGGCAGCGGGTCGCTGCGCGCCATCGTGTACGATCGCCTCGGCCGCGAAGTCGCCGGCACCGAAGGCCGCGCGCCGACGGAATGGCGGCAGACGCCCGATGGTGGGGTCGAAGCCGACGCCGAGTCGGTGGTGGCCGGCGCGTGCGCGGCCGTCGATCAGGCGCTCGCCGGCGCCCGGCCGGTCGCGTCCGAGATCCGCGCTGTCGGCATCTCTACCTTCTGGCATAATGTGCTCGGAGTCGACGCCTCGGGCCGCCCCGTCACGCCGCTCTACTCGTGGGCCGACGGCCGCAGCCGCGCCGCGGTCGGCCTGCTCCATGAGCGGTTGGACGAAGAGGCTGTCCGGCGCCGCACGGGCTGCGTCTTTCACACGAGCTACCTGCCGGCGCGCCTGCTGTGGCTACGGACGAGCCGGCCCGAGGTGTTCCGCGCCGCGCACGCGTGGCTGAGTATCGGCGAGTACCTGACCTTGCGGTTGTTCGGACGCGCCGGGTGCAGCATTTCGATGGCGTCGGGGACCGGGATGCTGGACCTGCGCCGCTGCGCATGGGACGGCGAAGTCCTCGGCGTCCTCGGCCTGTCGCCGGAACGGCTGTCGCCGCTCGTCGATCTCGACGCGCCGTTCTCCGGTCTGCGCGACGAGTACGCGGCGCGGTGGCCGGCCCTCGCTCGGATTCCCTGGCTGCCCGCGGCGGGCGACGGCGCGCTCGCCAATATCGGCACCGGCTGCGCGGACCGCGGGCGGGCGGCGCTCAGCCTCGGGACCTCCGGGGCGCTCCGGGTGCTGTGGTCCGGCGACGTGCCGGAGGTGCCCCGGGCGCTGTGGGTGTACCGCGCCGACCGGCGGCGCGTGCTCACCGGCGGAGCCGTGAGTAACGGCGGCGCCGTGTACCGGTGGCTGCTCGACACGCTGGCCCTCTCCGATCCCACCGGCCTCGACGCCGCGCTGCGCGAGCGCGCACCGGACGCGCACGGCCTCGTCGTGCTGCCGTTTCTGTCCGGCGAGCGCAGTCCGTACTGGCCGGCCGCCTCCCGCGGCGCGGTGTTCGGTCTTACGGCCTCCACGCGGCCGCTCGATCTGCTCCAGGCCGGGCTGGAGGCGGTGGCCTACCGGCTCGCGCTCGTCTGGGAGGCGCTCAGGACGGCGGTGCCCGGGATTCGCGAGATCGTGGCCAGTGGCGGCGCGTTCTCTCATCTTCCCGCGTGGCTGCGGATCTTCGCGGACGTCTTCGGACGCGACATGATTCGATCCGCGGAGGACGAAGGCAGCAGCCGCGGCGCCGCGCTGCTCGCGCTCGAGTCGGTGGGCGCGGCCCGGATTGAGGAGATGCCGGTGCCGCGAGGACCGCAGGTTCGTGTAGACGCGTCCCGCCACGCCGCCTACGGAGTGGCGCGGACGCGCCACGCCCGCCTGGAGCAGGCGCTGGAGCCGCTGCAGGCGGAGGCGGCGCACGGCGGGGCCAGGGAGCCCGGCCCCGCGGACTGAGGATGAGGAGGCCGGCATGATGGCGCAGCTCCAGCCATGGCAGAACTTCTACATGCTGCTCGGCGGGGCGTCGGCAACACTGGTCGGCCTGATGTTCATTGCGATCTCGCTCGGGCAGACCCGATGGACGCCGGAGGAGCGGCCGATTCTTACCGCGAGCTTCAGCGCGTTCATGAGCCCGACGTTCATCCACTTCGTGTACGTCTTGGTGACCGCCGCGGTCGTCTTCGTGCCCACGCTGAGCGAGACTGTGCTGGGCGGTCTGCTGGTGCTCACCGGCATCGGCAGCCTCGGGCACATTGCCCGCAACCTGCCGTTCTTCCGCGAGCGATATCGTGTCGGCAGCATCGACCGCAGCGACCTGTGGTGGTACTCGCTCATGCCATCAGTCGGGTACATCTTGTATCTCGACGCCGGCATCGGACTGCTCCGGGCGGCCGCGGGCGGAATCTCGCGGGGGCAGGCGCTCAACGCGCTGGCGGCAGCGAGCGTCCTGCTTCTCGTGATCGGCGTGCGCAACGCGTGGGACCTCGTGGTGTATCTGGCGCTGCGGAGACTCGACACGCCCGCCGATCGTCGCCCGTAACGAAGGGAGCCGTGCATGCGGATCGCCTCGATCGACGCGATTCCGGTCAGTGTGCCCAAACCCCGGCCGTCGACCAGCGCGCTCGGCACCTTCGAGACGACGAGCGCCGGCATCGTGCGGGTGCGGACGGACGGGGGGATCGAAGGCGTCGGCGAGATCGCGATGATCTGGCACGGCGGGTCAAGGTCAAGGTCGGGATCGACAGCCAGGCCGATCTCGCGATCGTGCGCGGCATCCGGACGGCATTCGGCGAGAGCCTGCGCATCCGTGTCGATGCCAACATGAGGTGGCGGAGCTCCAAAGAGGCGCTCGAGACGATTCGCCGCCTCAACGAGCACCGCATCCTCTCGGTCGAGCAGCCGCTGCCGCCGGACGATTTGGACGGGCTCGCGTTTGTGCGCGAGCACTCCCCGGTGCCGGTGATGGTCGACGAGAGCGTCTGGTCGCCGCGCGACGCGTGGCGCGTCGTGCGGGCCGGCGCCGCCGATATCCTCAACGTCTACGTGGCCGAGACCGGCGGCATTTACCCGTCGCTCAAGATCTTTCATCTGGCCGAACTGGCCGGCCTCGAGTGCGCCATCGGCAGCATGCCGGAGTTCGGGATGGGGACGGCCGCGCAGGCGCACCTCGGCGCCGCCGTTCCTGTGCTGCGCCACCCGAGCGACGTGGCCGGCGTCCTGTATCAGAGCGACGATCTGATCCGGGAGCCGCTGCGCATCGAGGACGGCTACGCGTATCCGCCCGAGGGGCCCGGCCTGGGCGTCGAGCCCGACTGAGAGAAAATCGAGGCCTACCGCGTCCGCGGGTAGGATCGCGCGGCTAAGCCGCGGCCTGCACGCCCCAGGTGACGATCCAATACGAGGGGTGGAACCCCACGAGGCCGCGCCGCCGCAGCAGCAGGCCGAAGAAATCCCCCGGCCGGACGAGCGGAATCTCCGTATAGATGAGCGACTGAAGCTTCGCCCACAGGGCCGCGCGCTCGCGCGGATCCGAGGCGCGCGTGAACGCGTCGAACAACTGGTTCTTGTCCGCGGCGTCCCACCAGCCGGGGTACGTCGCGCTCAGGAAGGTCTCCATCGCCGGATCGGGCGGGAAGCCGCCGGACGTCGTGAACATGTCCCACTCCGCCGGCTTCGCCCGGCGGTCGAGCACGCTCGCCCAGTCGATCACCTGGGTGTCCACTTTGAATCCGGCCCGCTGGAGCTGCGTGGCCGCGACGACCGTGCTCTTGAACATGTAGTCGTACTGCATCGTGGTGAGCCAGCGCACGGGCTGGCCGCGGTAGCCGGCCTCGGTGAGCAGCTGCTTCGCGCGGACGGGATCGCGCTGGTTGTACAGTGGCGCCCCCGCGGCCGTGTACCACGGCGAGTTCTTCGGAAAGTAGCTCGGGCCGAGCGAGTAGAGGGCGGCGTCGCCGAACGTCGCCTGCATGATC
Source organism: bacterium (assembly GCA_035934535.1). Classification (GTDB taxonomy): domain Bacteria; phylum Sysuimicrobiota; class Sysuimicrobiia; order Sysuimicrobiales; family Segetimicrobiaceae; genus DASSJF01. The sequence goes on along the minus strand of DASYXS010000024.1, from coordinate 863 downwards.
GGCTGCATGTCCATCGCGGCCAGCGCGGCCTGCCGCATCTTCACGTCGGCCATTACGCCCTGCTTCTCGTTGAAGAAGAACGTCAGGATGTTGCCCGGCCTGACGATTTCCGGGACCACACGGGAATCTTTGGCCAGCGACGCGTACGCGTCCAGGTTGATGTTGTCGGCGATGTCGTAGTCGCCGCTCTGGACGCCGGCGATCCGAGTCGCGACCTGGGAGACCGGAAAGAACATGATCTCGTCGGCGAGCGCCTCCCGCCGGCCGGCGTAGCCGTTCTGCGGCTCGGTGCGCGCTGCGTACCGGTCGAACCGCGCCAGTTTGACGTACCGGTCGGGGGCCCACTCGACGAATCGGTACGGGCCGGTGCCGACGTAGTGCTTGAGCTGCCCCCGGCCGGTGGCGTCGGCGATCTCTTTCGGCATGATGGCCGCGGCCCCGTTGGGATAGGCGAGGAACGCGAGCAGCGGTCCGAAGGGGTTCTTGAGGCGCACGGTCACCGTGTCCGCGCCGAGCGCGGTGACCGCGTCGACGTTCTTGTACACCGCGGTGCCGCGCGGGCTCACCAGGCCCCAGCGGTTGAGCGAGGCGACGACGTCCTCGGCGTTCATCGGCCTGCCGTTGTGGAACAGAACGTCCTTGCGCAGCGTGAAGGTGTAGGTCAGGCCGTCTTTGCTGAGCGCGTCAGAGGAGGCGAGGAACGGCTGGACGCGGCCGGCGGCGTCCAGCGCAAAGAGCTCTTCGAACACGGGCAGCATGATGTTGCTGGTAAGGTCCGCGGTCGTGGCCACCGTGTCGAGGGTGAGCGGCTCGCCGATCTCGGCCACCCGCAGCGTGCCGCCGCGGCGCAGCGGCGCCGCGGC
>DASYXS010000073.1:0-52243 GCA_035934535.1 bacterium | reverse complement strand
AACGTCGCGGCGAAGAACATCACCGTGCCCTGCACCACGGGATAATCCCGCTGATAGACGCCGTTGAGCAGGGTCCACCCCAGCCCGGGCAGCCCGAAGATCTGCTCGGTGATCACGACGCCTCCGAGCAGATAGCCCATCTGCAGCCCCAGCACCGTCACGATCGGGATCAGCGCGTTGCGCAGCGCATGCCGCAGCAGAACGCCCCAGGCCGGGACGCCCTTCGCCTGCGCCACGATGACGTACTCCTGCCCGAGCACCTCGAGCATCGACGACCGCGTCATGCGGACCACGACCGCGGTGAGGCCGAGGGCCAGCGACAGCACGGGCAGGAACATCTGCTGCAGGTTGACCCACGGCTCCGCCCAGGGCGGGACGTAGATGAGCGCCGGCAGCCAGTGGAACAGGTACGAGGCGGTGATGATCAGGAGAATCGCGATCCAGAAGTTCGGGACCGAGAGCCCGAGCAGCCCGATGATCTGCACCGCCGTCTTGACGCGGGTGCTGCGCGAGACGCTGGCCAGGATGCCCAGCGGAATGCCGACCAAGGACACGCCCACGATCGACAGCACCGCGAGCTCGATCGTGATCGGGAGCCGGGAGATCAGCAGCGGCGCCACGGGCTGGCCCGACCGGAAGGACCACCCGAGGTCGCCGCGCAGCATGCTGCCGAGCCAGAAGAGATACTGGACCGGCAGGGGCCGGTCCAGTCCGAACTGGTGCCGCACCGCGGCCTGCTGGACCGCACTCAACTGGCCCTCGCCGCCGGCCAGGATGTCCACGATCGTCCCCGGCAGGAGGCGCACCAGCAGAAAGATCACCACGGACACGCCGAGCAGGGCGGCGATGGTCCACAGCGCTCGCCGAATCAGATAGCGCATTCGCCTCCGGCGTGCCGAGGCCGTGCCGGTGTGCTAGCCGGCGATCCAGGCCTTCTTCAGAAAGATACGCCGCCCCGTGAACGACTGGCTGTAACCGGCGACCTTGGTGGAGAGCGCCTCGAGACTGTACTTGGCGTACCACCACCAGTTCGGCGATTCTTCCAGCAGCATGCGCTGGATCTCGATGTACAGGCTGCGCCGCTGGTCGTGGTTGGCGATCGCCCGCGCCTCCGTCATCAGGGGCTCCACCTTGGAATTGTAGTAGCCGCCGTCGTTCGCGGCGCCCTTGGCGGAGAAGTAGGGATAGATGTAGCCGTCGGGGCCCGGCCGGAAGGTGTTGGCCGAGGCGAAGATCTGGCCGCCCTCCTTGCCGACGCTCTTGATCTCCTGGGCGTGCGAGGCGACAAACGCGCCCCACTCCATCTGCACGACGTTGACGTTGATGTTGAGCCGCCGCATGGCCTGCTGCACCACGAGCGTGCTGGCGACGAACTCGGGATACTGCGGCGAGCACTTGATCTCCACGGTGAAGCCGCCGTTCGGGTAGCCGGCCTCGGCGAGCAGCTTCTTCGCCCCGTCGATGTCCGCCTTGCGGAACGGCAGCGAGGCGGGATCGAGCGACCAGTCGCCGTAGCCGGTTGGAACCGGCCCCGACGGCACGCCCGCGCCGTACACCGCCTTCTGGATGACCTCGGTCGTGTCCACGGACATCCGCATCGCGCGCCGCACGCGGGCGTCCTTGAGCGGGCCCTGGCTCACGTTGATGTAGTGCAGCGCGACCCAGGCGTTGGGCGCCTTCAGCACCGAGATGCCCGGGGCGTGCTCGAGCTGCGCCACGCCCTGCGCGGTGAGCACCGCGTACTGCACCTGTCCGGCCCGCAGGGCGGCGAGCCGCGCGTTCTCTTCGGTCAGGACCTTGAACGTCATGCCCTTGAGGTACGGGTAGGGCTTGTCCCAATAGTCGTCGTGGCGGGCGTACGTCAGGTGGTCTTGCGGCACGTACTCGACGAGCTTGAACGGGCCGGTCCCGACCGCCTTGATCTTGAGGTTCTCCGTCTCGGCGAGGCCCTTCGGCATGATGCCCGAGGCCCGCAGCATGGCGAAGGCGCCGAGCAGGTCCGGATAGGGCGCGTTGAGCTCCATGCGCACGGTCATCGGATCGACCACGGTGATTTCCTGGATCGACGAGAGCGCATCGCGCCAGGGCGAGGCCGTCTTGGGGTTCAGGACCCGGTCGATGCTGTACTTGACGTCCTCCGCCGTCATCGGCTGGCCGTTATGGAACTTGACGTTGGGGCGCAGGTGGAAGACGTAGGTCTTGCCGCCGTTCTGGACGTCCCACTTCTGTGCAAGACAGGGCACGACGTTGGTCTTCTCGTCGTACATCGTGAGGCTCTCGTAGACGTGCTCGTACCCCTGCAGCGCCGAGAAGTTCGAGTTCGTGTCGGGGTCGAGGCTGACGGGGTCCACCTCCTGCGCCGCGATGAGCGTCCCGCCGGGCTTCGGCGTCCCGGCCGCGGCCGCGAAGGCGGGCACTTGCCCGGGCCCGGAGAACAGGCCGGAGCCTGCCAACCCGCCGGCGGCCAGGCCTCCCAGGATTAGGCCACGCCGCGTCAGTCTGCCGTCGAATCCGTGTCCCATACCCATCCCCCCAGACGTTGTGATGCGACCGGCCTCCCCTGTTTCCATGGTGCCTGCCGCGCCCCCTGTACGATCACGCGCGCGGCGCCGCTTCGGTTTCCTCACCGCGGCCGGCCGCGCCGCGCCCTCCCTATGAATACCTGAGGCGCGGATCGAGAAAGTCCCGAAGCCCGTCCCCCAGGAGGTTGAGGCTCAGCACGCTCAGCACGATCGCGGCGCCGGGGAAGATGCTGATCCACCACGCCTGCCGCAGATACACCTGCCCTTCGCTGATGATGCCGCCCCACGTCGGGATCTGCGGCGGAATGCCGACCCCGAGGAAGCTCAGCGCCGCTTCGCCGAGCATCGCATACGCCGTGATGAACGTCGCCTGGACGATCACGGGGGACGCCGTGTTGACCAGGATGTGACGGAGGAGAATCCGCGCGACCGGCGCGCCCACCGCCCGGGCCGCCTCGACGTACTCCTGCGAGGCGATGACCAGCACGGACGCGCGCACGATCCGCGCGATCCGCGGCGTGTACACAAAGCCAAGCGCGATCACCACGTTCCGGGCGCTTGGTCCGAGCGACGCCATGAGCGCGATCGCGAGCAGGATGTCCGGGAACGCCATCAGCCCGTCCATCACCCGCATCAACAGCCGGTCCGCCCGGCGGTTGGTGCCGGCGATCAGGCCCACGGCGATGCCGGCGGTCGTCGCGAGCGCGGTGACGAGCGCGCCCACCGCGAGCGACAGCCGCGCCCCGAACAGCGTCCGGCTGAGGATGTCGCGGCCGAACTCGTCGGTCCCGAACGGATGCGCGTGGCCCGGGGCCGCGAGGCGCGCCGGCACGTCGAGCGCCACGGGATCGTATGGCGCGAGCTGCGGCGCCAGCAGCGCCGCCCCCAGGACAATGAGCAGCAGCACGAGGCCCGCGGCGACGATGCGCCGCCGCCGCACCATGCGCGCGAGCAGGGCCGCGGGGCCGGGCCGCCGGATCCGGCCGCCGGACGCCGGCAGCCCCGCCGGCATCGGCGTCTGGCTCGCCGCTCTCAATACCGGACCCTCGGGTCGACAACAAAGTACATCACGTCGACGGCCAGATTGACGAGGACGTAGATCGTCGCGACCAGCAGCACCACGCCCTGGATCACGGGGTAGTCGCGCCGCAGCACGGAGGAGACCACGAGCTGCCCGATGCCGGGCAGGCTGAACACCGTCTCCGTGACCACCGCGCCGCCCATCAGCGCGGCAAAGGTCAGGCCGATCACGGTGAGGATCGGCACGAGCGCGTTGCGCATGGCATGCCGGAAGATCACACGCGGCCGCGGCAGTCCCTTCGCGCTCGCCGTGCGGATGTAGTCGTTGCCGAGGACGTCGAGCAGGCTGCTGCGCGTAAACCGGATGATCAGCGACGAGTTCGGCAGCCCGAGCGCCAGCGCCGGCAGGAGCAGGTAGTGGAGGCTCAGTCCGAGCCCGGCGCCGGGTGACCGGTATCCGGACGAGGGCAGCCAGCCCAGATCGACCGCGAACAGCACGATCAGCGACAGCCCCAGCCAGAAGCTCGGCACGGCCGCGCCCAGCATCGCCAGCGCGAGGCTGGCCTGGTCGAGCCACGAGTTGCGGTAGACCGCGGAGACGATGCCGACCGGGATGCCGATCGCCAGCGCCACGCCGAGCCCCAGCAGCGCGAGCATCGTGGTCGGTCCGGCGTGCTCGGCGATGTCGGTTGTCACCGGCAGACGCAGAAAGAACGAGAGCCCGAGGTCGCCCCGGACCGCCCGACCGATCCACAGCGCAAACTGCAGCGGCAGCGGCCGGTCGAGCCCCAGATCGTGCCGCAGCGCGGCCACCTGCTCCGTGGTGGCGTCCTGCCCGAGCAGGACGCGCGCCGGGTCGCCCGGCGTGACGTGAATGAGCATGAACACCACGACGGCGACGACCAGCAGCACCGGCAGCAGCGCCGCCAGCCGTCCCGTCAGATACGAGAACACCAGTTAGCCGGTGATCACTTCACCGCGGCGACGTTCCAGGGCACGATCCAATACGACGCCCGGAACGTCTCGAGCGCCCGGCTCCGGAGCAAGAGGCCGTAGAACTCGCCGGGCCGGACGATCGCCGCCTCCTTGTACATGAGCGCCTGGAGCTTCGACCAGGTCTTCACGCGGGCGGCCGGGTCGGACTCGCTGGTGAACTCGCCGAGCAGCGCGTTCTTCGTCGACGTATCCCACCACCCCGGGTACGCGGAGCTGAACACCGTGATCAGCGCCGGATCGGGCACGAACCCGTGCGAGGTAGTGAACAGGTCGTAGTCGGCGGGCTTGTTGCGATGGTCGAGCACGCCCGCCCACTCCAGCACCTGCATGTCGACCGTGAAGCCCGCCTGCTGCAGCTGCGACGTCGCGACCACGGTGCTCTTGAACATGTAGTCGTACTGCTGGGTCGTGAGCCACCGGACCGGCTGGCCGGAGTAGCCGGCCTCCTTCATCAGCTCCTTGGCCCGCGCCGTGTTGTGGACGTTGTACCATTCCGAGCCCGCCGTGGTGTACCACGGCGTGCCCTTCGGGTAGACGCTCGGGTAGAGCGAGTACAGGTCCGGATTGCCGAAGGTGGCCGACATGATCGGCTGCATGTCGAGGGCGACCAGCACCGCCTCGCGCAGCTTCTCGTTCGCCATGATGCCCTGCTTCTTGTTGAAGAAGAACGTGAGGAACGACCCCGGCCGGATGATCTCCGGGACCACCCGCTGATCGTTCTTGAGCGATGCGTAGGCATCTTGGTTGATGCCGTCGGCGACGTCGTAGTCGCCGCTCTGCACCCCGGCGATCCGCGTCGCCACCTGCGAGACGGGATAGTAGAGGATCTCGTCCGCCAGCGCCTCGCGCCGGCCGGCGTACCCGCTCGCCGGCTCGCTGCGCGCGGCGTAGTGATCGAAGCGCGCGAGCTTGACGTAGCGGTCCGGCGCCCACTCGACGAAGCGGTACGGGCCGGTCCCGACGAACTGCTTGATCGGGCTGGTGCCGGCCGCCTCGACGATCTCGCGCGGCATGATCGCGGCGGCGCCGTTGGGCAGCGCGAGAAACGCCAGCAGCGGCGCGTAGGGCCGCTTGAGCTTCATCACGACGCCGTCCGCGGACGGCTGAACGCTGTCCACGTACTGGTAGACGGACGGGCCGCGGGGGCTCACCCGGCCCCACCGGTTCAGCGACGCGACGACGTCCGCCGGCGTCACGTCGCGGCCGTTATGAAACGGCACGTTCTTCCTCAGCGTGAAGGTGTAGGTCAAGCCGTCTTTGCTCACGCTGTACGACGACGCGAGCAGCGGTTGGATCCGCCAGTTGGCGTCGAAGATGAAGAGCTCCTCGAAGACCGGCAGCGTGATCGTGGAGGTCAGATCTGCCGTCGTGGCCACGGTGTCGAGCGTCAGCGGTTCGCCGATCTCCGCGATCCGCAGCGTCCCGCCGCGCCGCGGCGCCGCCGCGGCCATCCCCGCGCCCGGAGTCTCCCCAAGCCACCCCGGCGCCGTGCGATCCAGGCCCGCGGCCAGCCCCGCCCCGGCCGCCGCGGCGCCCGTCAGCAATCCGCGCCGAGTAATCCGCGTCACTGCCTCCCCCTTGCCCCCATGCTGAGCCACGGCCAGCCCTCCTCGTTTGTCACGGCGCGGGCGAACCTGTCGGCGCGCGCCCGTGTCAGGGTCCCCTCGTCTTTGTCGCGGCACCCCGTTCTCCCTCCGGTCCCCGGGCGCGGGTATAACTTCGGTGTGGCCATTGTTCAAGTGGTGATCGGACTCGCGCTGCGGTCGCTGGGACGCGTCGCCAATACGGCGCTCGGATGGGCCACCGCGCTGCTGTTCGGCCGGATTCCGCAGCAGCGCCAGATTATTGTCACCGTGATGGCGTCCGGCTCGGTCGTCTGGCTCGTCGCGATCACCGGCATCGTCTGGCCGGAGTTCGGGGCGTTCCTGCTCGCCTTCGTGACGCTGCCGCCGTGGGCGACCGACGCGTGGATCCGCCTGGCGATGCTCGCCGCCGCCGCGGCGATCCCGCTCGCCGTCGGGGGCGGCGCGCTGCTGCTGGTCGACCCGCCGGACCGGCCGCGCGGCGCGTCTAACATCGCGCACGCGCTGCTCCCAGGGTACCGCTACACGTTCGGGATGGCCGTCACGCTGATCGTCACCGCGTGCATTGCCCCGGTCACCCGGACGCGGACGCTGCTGCACCGCTGGACCACGCGGCACCTGCCGGTGGTCATCCACCCCGCGCACTATGAAGCGGTGGTCCGCGAGATCGGCGGCATCCTCACCGCCGCCGGCATGGGCGCGCACCGGGTGCCGACGAACCCGCTGATCGGCGGGCCGACCCGCCTGCTCATCGTCTTGATCGGCGGAACGGTCGCCGGCATGGTGACGCACGACCTCGCGACCTTCGCGGGGCGCGACCTCGAGGTCACCGTCCACCCGTTCGACGTCGTCATCACCGGGCACGCGCGGCTCGTCGCCGCGGTGCAGGCCGCGCTCACGGAGATGCTGCCCTTCACCCCCGCCTACCTGACCTGGACGCGGGATGCCAACGAGATCGAAGACCGCCTTCGCGAGACGTGGCGCGCGCACAGCGCGCAGGCGCTTGACGACATCGAGCACACGATCCGGCATACCGGGGTCGCGTTTGAGGAGTGGGAAGTGCTGTTTCGCGAGTTTCTTCTCGTGGAGCGGCGCCTGCGGCTCGAGGCGCTGCGGGGTGAGCACGTGCCGGGAATCCGCCGTGCGGGCTGACCGGCGATCGTTTCTCAGCGCGTCACCTGCACCAGGCCCGCGGCCGCGCCTGATCTAGAACACATCGATTCGGGCTACCTGCTGGCTGCTTGTATCGAGCCAGAAGCGGATGCCGCCGTACTCCATTTTGCGCATGCCGGCTTCTCCGGCCGTGATCGTGCCGGGTGTTCCCATCGTGAGTTGCACACCGAGCAGTGTGGAGCCCCGCACGCCTGCGGGCCCGGACGTGTGCAGGTTCTTCGCGGTCGCGTACGCGGGAAGGTAACGGACGCTGACCTGTGTGATGCGTCCGCCGGGAAGGATCGTGACCGCGAATCCGCTCGCCGCGGCGGAGCCGTCGTGGGCCGTGCTGGTATACCATCGGTATTCGCGCAGCCGCACCGGCGCCTCAACCAGAGGTGCGCTGGATTTGTACGGACCGAGCGCCGCCACGGCCCGCGCGAGCGGCGCACCGAGGGAGACGGGCCCGATCCCTTGGCCGGGTATGATCTCGCGCGCCGGCGCCGCGTACGACGCTCCGCCCGCGAGCAGGACGGCGAGGGCGGCGGCCACCAATCGCCGCACGGCCGGCCGCGCGTTACTGCACGCGCGCGAACTTCTGCAGGCTGCGCAGCTCGCGCGGCGGCGTCAGCGACTTGCCGCGGATCGTGTATGAAACTTCTCCCACGTAGACGTCCCCCCGGGAATCCACGGCGACGGTGTGCGGGGCGACGAACTCGCCCGGACCGCTCCCCGGCAGCGGCGCGCCGATGCGCGCGAGCCGCTCGCCCGACGGCGCGAAGATCGAGAGACGCGCGCCCAGGTTCCGGATCCCCTCGCTGACCCCGACGCTCGAGCACAGCTCGCCGACGTAGATGCGGTCCCGGTCGCCCTGGCGGTCCACGTACAGCCCGCACGGACGGTACAGGTTGTTCCACTGGCCGATGAAGCGGCCGCCCGGATCGAAGATCTGGACCCGGAAGTTCTCGCGATCCGCGACGTAGACGCGGCCCTGCCGGTCCACGCCGACGTTGTGGGGCAGGTTGAACTGGCCGGGGTCGGTCCCGGGCTCGCCCCACGACCCGAGATGCGTGCCGTCCGCGGTGAACCGGTGCACGCGCGTGTTGCCGTAGCCGTCCGTGATGTAGAGCGACCCGTCGGCGGCCAGCGCGACGTGCGTCGGCCGGTTGAACGGGGCACCGCTCCACTTCGGCGCCGGCCGGTTGAGGGTGCCGATCGTCCGCAGCACTTTGCCGTCGAGGGTGCAGTGACGGATGGTGTGGTCGCCGTCGTCGACGAGCCAGAGCGTGTCGTCGGGCGCCATCGTGGCCGCGTGCGGCCGTGTGAACATGCCTTCGCCCCACGAACCGAGGAACGCGCCGTCGCGGCCAAGCACGATCATCGGATGCTTGCCGCGGTTGAACACGTAGGCGCGGTCCTGCCGGTCGACCGCCACGCCCGAGACCTCGAGGTACGACCAGCCGTCCGGCAGCCTGCCCCAGTTGTCCTGGACGTCGTAGGTGTGCTCGCCCTCACCGACCCGCATCGCAGCCTCCCCTCGTTGTCCGACCGTGGACGACGTGTTCGGGTCGTCACGATCGTCACCTGCCGCGACACGCCTGCAGCACCGCAGGGAAAGCCCGGCCGGCCTGCGAAGTCGGACCGCACAATGGCCGGCCGTCATTTTCTGCAGATCCCGGGTCCCACGAACGTCCCCGAGCGCATCCTGCGCGCGATGGACCGCGCCGTGGTCGACCACCGGGGGCCCGATCTCCCGGCCGTCGTGCACGAAGCGGTCGCGGGGTTGAAGCAGGTGTTCGGCACGGCGCGCGGCGAGATCGTCCTCTACCCCGCGTCGGGCACCGGCGCGTGGGAAGCCTCGCTCGTCAACACGCTGAGCCCGGGCGACCATGTGCTCGCGTTCGTCAACGGCCACTTCAGCCAGCTCTATGCCGAATGCGCGCGGCGGCTCGGCCTCACGGTCGATGCCGTCGAGGTGCCCTGGGGCGAGGCCGTGTCGCCGGACCAGGTGCGGGACCGTCTGTCGCGCGACGGGGAGCGCCGCTACCGCGCGGTGCTCGTCGTGCACAACGAGACGTCGACCGGCGTCACGACGGATCTCGCGGCCGTCCGCGCGGCGATCGACGCGGCGGCGCATCCCGCGCTCTTCTTCGTCGACGTCGTGAGCGCCCTCGGCAGCATCGACCTGCGATTCGACGACTGGAAGATCGACGTCGCCTTGACCGGCACCCAAAAGGGCCTGATGCTGCCGCCGGGCATGGCGGTGCTGTGCGCCGGGCCGCGCGCCCTCGAGGCGGGCGAGCGGGCGACGATGCCGCGCTATTTCTTCGACTGGCGGCCGGTCGTCCGCGAGATGCGGCGCGGCTACTTCCCCTACACCCCGGCGACGCTCATGCTGTACGGGCTGCGCGAAGCCGTGCGGATGCTGCTCGAAGAGGGGCTGCCGAGCGTCCTGGAGCGCCACCGCCGGCTCGCCGAGGGAGTGCGGCGCGCCGTCGCGGCCTGGGGTCTCGAGAACCTGTGCGCACGCCGCGAATCGTATTCCAACAGCCTCACCGCGGTCGTGGTCCCGCAGGGCGCCGACTCCGACGCGGTCGTCCGCGCCGCGGCGGCGCGGCTCAACCTTTCGCTCGGCGTTGGGCTCGGCCGGGTGAAGGGCAAGGTCTTCCGGATCGGGCATCTCGGCGCGCTGAACGAGCTCGAGGTCCTCGCCACGCTCGCCGGCACGGAGCTGGCGTGCACCATGGCCGGAATCCCGGTGCCGCTCGGCTCGGGCGTCACGGCCTGCGAGCGCTACTTCGCGGAGCAGTACGCTACCAAGAGCCACGCCCGCGTCTAGCGCGGCCCGAGTCCTCGCCTACCCGTCCCGCGCTCGTCCCCCGCCCGCCAGCAGCCTGTCGACGGCCGTCCTGTCGGGCACGCCGCCCGTCTCGCACCGCAGCGCGGCCGCGGCCGAGGCAAAGCGCAGCGCCGCGTCTGGGTCGCGCCCTTCAGCCAGCGCGAGCGTAAACGCGCCGTGAAACACGTCGCCCGCGCCGGTCGTGTCGCGTGCGGCCACCTCGAACGCCGGCACGCGGCCGCCGCGGTGCACCACGCCCCGCGCCCCGAGGGTAACCGCGCCCCAGACGCCGTCCGCGCGCAGCCGCTCGAGTAGGGCGCCGGCGCCGCCGGCCTGCCTCGCCAACTCTTCGTCCGCGACGACATGGGTCGCCGTGCGGGCGAGGGCCCGCGTCTCCGCGGTGTCCAGATCGGAAAAGTCCATCACGGCCGGAATGCCCCGGCGATGCGCGGCGGCGGCGAGCGCCTGCCCCGCGCGCGGGAACCGGCTGTCCACCAACACCGCGTCCGTGCCCTCGAGCGCCGCGATCGGCGCCCATCCGGCGTCGTCGTGCAGCGCCTCGCCCGGATACGCGCAGATGAACCGCTCCCCTCCCGGCACGATCACGATCGAAGAAACGGCCGTCTTTCCCGCCGGGACCACGCTCATGAATCGGGTGTCGACACCGGAGGATTCGAGAAACGCCGCCACGCGGGCGCCCGCGGAGTCCCCGCCCCGCGGACCGGCGAACAGCGCGGTACCGCCGAGCCGCGCGACCGTGACCGCCGCAACGGCGGCTCCGCCGCCGAGGTCTTCCGCGTAGGCCGCCGCCGGCGTCCGTCCGCTGAGCGGCGGCCACCGGCCCACCCAGACCCGATGATCGAGGACGGCGCTGCCCAGCAGGATGACGCGAGCCATGAGTGCGGCGCCGCGCGGGGACGAGCGGGATCCCGCCCGGTCCTACGACGACGCGCGCGTCCGCGCGCGCCCGCCCGCCAGCCGCCGGAAGTTGCCGTCGTCGATCATCCGGCGATGGTCCGCGGAAATGCCGCTCTCGTCGAGGTCCGCGATGGTATCGCGAATGTAGCGGGGGCCGCCTTCGGGATCGAACGGCGTGTCGCTGCCGAACAGCACGCGCTCCGGCGGAAAGTACGCGAGGCCGCAGCGCATCGCATGGGCCGCGCCGAACAACGCCGTGTCGGCGTAGAAGCGCGGGAAGTACCACGCCGGCGGATGCGCGAGCGGCACCGGCAGCGTCTCGCGCCGTCCCTCCGCGCCCCGCGTGCCGAACTGCTCGAACCCCCCGTTCATACGGCCGGCGAAATGCGGCGCCATCCCCCCGAGGTGGTGCGCGATGATCACCACGTCGGGATGCCGGTCGAACAGTCCGGTGAACACGAGACGCGCCATCGCGATCGTCGTCTCGTACGGCCAGCCGAAGATTTGCCAGAGATCGTAGAGGGACTGGGTTTCCGTGGCGTAGTCGGCGAACGTCGCCGCCCGCGCCGGATGGAGAAAGATCGGCATCCGCCGCCTCGCCGCCTCCTCGATGACCGCGAGGGTCGGCGGCTCGTCGAGCGGACGTCCCGCGACGTTGGAGTAGATCTGCACGCCGAAAAACGCCGGGTGCCCGGCGAGCCGCGCCAGCTCCTCGAGGCTGGCGTCGGGGTTGTTCAACGGCAGGCCGCCGAAGGCGCCGGCAAAGCGGTCGGGATGGGCGGCGACCAGATCGGCCAGTTCGTCGTTGGCCAGACGGGCCAGGGCCGGTGTCGCCTCCGGCGGGCCCAGCCGGTCGATCGACGGCAGCGCGAGCGACAGCACCTGGCGGTAGTCCCCGAAGCCGTCCATGATCCGGAAGCGCACGTCGAGGTCGAAGAGGCACGGAATGCCCTTCATGCGCTTCGCCATGAAGAACCCCGGCATCTCGTTCAGCTTTGCGAAGTATCGCGTCGGAAGGACATGCGCCGCCACGTCGATGCGCATGACCACTGGGTACGCCGCCGCCCGGCACGCTCCTCCAACGCGGCGCCGTGCGCCTTATGTGCCGCCGCCCGCCATCACGCGTCCTCCCTGCACCACGAGCGAGACGCGCCGCAGCGTGGCGATGTCGGCCGTGGGATCGCCGTCGACCGCCACCAGGTCGGCCACCCTGCCCCGGGCGATCACGCCCAACCGGTCGCCGGCGCCGAGCGCCTCCGCCCCGTGCCGCGTCGCGGCAACCAGCGCCTGGGACGCGCTCATGCCGCACTCGACCATGTACGCGAGCTCCTCCGGCAGCGACTCGAACTTGCCGAGCCCGAAGAAGATGTCCGTGCCGGCGGCCATCGTGACCCCGGCCGCCATCGCGATCTGGTAGCTCTCCACGGCGCGCTTCGCGCGGACGGGAATCGACCGCATCATCGGGACCGCCTTGTACTCCTCCCACCGGTCCATGATGAGCTTCAAGACGAGCAGCGTCGGGACCATGGTGATCCCGCGGTCCGCCATGGCCCGGGCGGTGGGTTCGTCGAGGTCGCAGCCGTGCTCGATCGTGTCCACGCCGGCACGGATCGCCATTTTGGTCGAGCCGAGCAGCGACGCGTGGCACGCCACCCGGCGGCCGAGCCGGTGCGCCTCGTCCACGATGGCATCCATCTCGTCCTGGGTGAACTCGACCACGTTCAGCGGGCCGTTCGTCGTCACCTTGATGCAGTCCGCGCCCGCCTTGACCTGTTCCCGCACCGCGCGCCGGCAGTCGTCCGGGCCGTCCGCCTCGCGCGCCGTGCCCGGCGGCGCCGGCGGCTCGGAGCCGTGGCCGCCGGTCATGCAGATGATCTGGCCGCACGGATACACGCGCGATCCGGACAGATCACCCCGGGCCACGGCGTCCCGAACGGCCATGCCCGCCCCGCCCTGCGTGCCGACGTCGCGCAGGCAGGTGATCCCGGCGAGCTGCGCGGTCCGCACGTTGCGGGCCGCCGCGAGCGCCACCGCGGCCACGTTCGGCGTCGCAGCCTTGGTACCCCAGCCGAGGTGCACGTGCAGATCGATCAGCCCCGGCAGCAGCGTGCGGCCCGAGAGATCGATCGTGCGGGCGGAGCCGCCGTCGCCGGCCGCGTCATCGGGCAGCACGTCCGCGATGAGGTCGTCCTCGACCACCACCGTGTGCCGCTGTGGAGCGCCGCGCCGGGTGCCGTCGAATACGCGGGCTCCACGCAAGATCGTCCGGCTCATCGCGATGCGCTCCTCGTCTGGACTGTCAGCGATGAGGTTACGGCCGCCGAGAGAATTTGACCTGCACAAACGAGAAGCGAGCGGCGCGGAACCCGCTCCCTCCCCGGCGATCCGATGGCGGGCCGCCCGCGCGGCGGGCCGTACGTCAGGCCTTGTGCCCGACGATGAGGCCGTTGGCGCCGAGGCCGTTCAACGGCACCGTTTCTATCCTGCCAAAGCCGGCCTCGCCCAACATCGCCTTGTACTCGGCCCCGGTGTAATTGCGGCCTCCCTCGGTGGCCACCAGCATGGTCATGTTCATGAGGGCGGCGGGAGGCGGCCCGGTCTTGTCGTCGTTGACGAGCAGCTCGCTCACCAGGAGGACCCCGCCGCGTGAGAGGGCCGCGCGGCACTTGCGCAAGATCTGACGATTGCTCGCCTCACTCTCCCCGTGCAGAATCATGGAGAGGAGAATCACGTCGTGGTTCTCCGGCAGGGCCTCATCCTTGAAAAAGTCCCCCGCGACCGTCCCGATCCGATCGCCGAGGCCGGCCTCCTGGATGTTGCGGCGGGCGATCTCGACGACCCACGACAGATCGTACACGGTCGCGCCCAAGTGCGGGTACCGCCGGCAGAGTTCCACGTCGAAGGCGGCCGAGCCGCCGCCGACGTCGAGGAGGCGGCGGAAGGGGCGGAAATCGAACGCGTCGGCCAGCGCGCCGGCCGTTATCGTGGAGAGCGAGTGCATCGCCCCCCAAAAACTCTCCAGGACGGCCGGATCGGCGGTCTCGTACATCGACGTCTGCCGCTCCGGATCGTAGGCCGTCGGACGGTTTCGGCGCACGGCATCGCCGAGCCGGGCGTACGCCGGATAGATCAGCCGGTCCTGCAGCCGGACGAAGCCGCCGAAATAATAGCGCTTCCCGCGGACGAGAAACTCCTCGGCCAGCGGGCTGTTGCGGTAGCGTCCACCCTCTTTCGTCAGCAGGCCGAGCGACGCGCAGGCCGTCAGAAGCATCTCGGCCGGACGGCGTTCAATGCCGGCGTCCGCGGCGAGTTGCTCGGCCGTCGTCCCCGGCGTTCCCGACATCCGCGTGAACAGATCCAGCTCATTCGCCACCGCGAACGTCTTGAAGGCCCAGTGCGCCGTTGCCAGCTGCAGCAGCGGCGCCGGACTCAGGGCACCCTCCGAACCGCGATGCGCCATCGACGGCTCCTCCGGTGAGGCGTCCGGAACAAATCACAGCACAATACTGTTCTCTTATTACGACTCGCATGCTAGCATGAACGCGGGGTGGTGTCAATAATGAGAACACATGTATGTGTAGTGAAATCCGATGCCGCGTAAATACGAACTGAGGGCCCGGGCCGCGCGGCAGGAGGACACGCGGCGGCGGATTGTGGACGCCACCGTCGAGCTGCACCGGACGATCGGGCCCGCCCGCACGAGCATCAGCGCCATCGCCAAGCGGGCCGGCGTCCAGCGGCACACTCTCTACCGCTACTTCCCCGACGAGCTCTCGGTATTCAAGGCCTGCAGCGAGCGGTATCGCGCGCTCAACCCGCTCCCCGATCCGGGCACGTGGCGCGCCGTCGCGGACCCTCGGGACCGGCTTCGAATCGGACTGAACGCGGCCTACGCCTACTACGGGCGCCACGAGGACTTGATGACGAACGTGCTGCGGGATGCCGAGGTGATGGGGCCGCCGATGGGCATGGGGTTCTTCAAGCATCGCGACGAGATGCTCGCGGTGCTCGGGCGCGGGTGGCGGCCCAGGCGCCGCGGCGGCAGGCTCATCCGCGCCGTCCTCAGGCTTGCCCTTGATTTCCAGACCTGGCGGCTGCTCGTCCGGCAGGGCGGCCTCGACCGTGCCGAAGCCGTGGAGGCGATGGCCGCGCTGGTGGAGCTCGCCGGTGGCCGGCCCGGCCGCCGTTAGATCTGCAGCCGGGGATCGAACGCGTCCCGCAGGCCGTCGCCCACGAGGTTGAATCCCATCACCGCCAGAAACACGCAGAGGCCGGGGAAGAACGACACCCACCAAGCCACGCCCAGATACTCCCGGCCGTCCGCGATGATGTTGCCCCAGCTCGGCTGCGGCGGCTGCACGCCGAGCCCCAGGAAGCTGAGGCCGGCCTCGGTCAGGATCGCGAGCCCGACCCGCAGCGTCGCCGAGATCACGATCACCGGCACGACGTTCGGCAGCAGGTGCCGCACGATGATCCGGGTGTTGGACGCGCCGGTCGCGCGGACGGCCGTGACGAAATCCCTCGCGCGCAGCGCGAGCACCTCCACCCGGACAAGCCGCGCCGTCGGCGGCCACGCGGTCAGGCCGATGATCCAGATCAACCGCCCGACGCTCGGACCGAACAGCGCGAGAAAGGCCACCGTCAGGAAGAACACCGGAATCGCCAGCACCACGTCGGTGACGCGCATCAAGACACCGTCGACGGAGCCGCCGAGGAAGCCGGCCAGCGTCCCGACGAGCACCCCGGCCAGGATCGAAACCAGCATCGACAGAACCCCGATCGCCAGCGACACGCGCGACGCGACGAGGACGCGGCTCAGGATATCGCGCCCGAGATCGTCCGTGCCCAACAGGTACCGGCCGCCCGGCGGGTGGAGAATGTCGAGCACGTGCGGGGCGGACGGCGGAAACGGCGCGAGCCACCGGCCGCCGGCGGCCACGAGGAGGAAGAAGAGCATGATCGCGGCGCCGGCGATCGCCCGCGGATTGCGGACGAACCGCCGCCAGGGACCCCGCCGCAGGCCCGCCCCGGCGGAGCGGGCCGGTACCGCCGGGGCCGCGGCCGTGCTCATCCGTGCCGGATCCGCGGATCCAGGTAGAGATAGCCCAGGTCCGCCAGCAGGTTGCTGACGACGACCAGCATGCCCGCGATGGTCGTCGTCGTCAGCACCGTCGGATAGTCCCGCGACAGGGCCGCGTTCACCGCGAGCCGGCCCAGGCCGGGCAGGGCGAAAATCGACTCCACGATCACGGACCCGCTCAGCAGAAACGGCAGCAGGAGCGCCATGATCGTCAGCACCGGCAAGAGCGAGTTGCGCGCCACGTGCTTCAGCAAGACGGTGCGCTCCGCGAGGCCCTTGCTGCGGGCGACCTGGACGTAGTCCTGGCTCAGCGCGTCGAGCAGCGACGACCGCGCGTACCGGACCAGGACCGGCAGGATGCCGAGCGCCTGCACGATCGTCGGCATGATGAGAAACCGCCAGATGACGAGAGGCGAGTATCCCGTGGCGCCGGTCGGCCGGATGCCGCTCGCCGGCAAGAGGCCGAGCTGCTCCGTAAGGAAGAAGATCAGGAGGAGCCCGAACCAGAACGTCGGCAGCGAGATTCCGAGCAGCGAAAACAACGTCGCCGCGTGGTCGACGGCGCTGTAGGGGCGGACCGCGGAGATGAACGCGATCGGCATCGCCAGCGCCCCGGTTAGCGCGAGCGAGGTCGCGGTCAGGATCAGGGTCGTCGGCAGCGCTTCGGCGACTTGGCGCGTCGTCGGCCGGCGGTCGCCGAAGCTGCGAAGCCGCCCCGTGAAGAGGTCCGCCATCATCGAGATGTACTGGACCGGGATGGGACGGTCCATGCCGAGCTCGTGCCGGAATTGGGCGATATCGGCCGACCCGCGCTGCTCCGGCGGGATCAGAAAGAGCACGGGATCCCCCGGCGCCAGCACCAGCAGCGCGAACGTGATCGCGGTGATGCCAAAGACCAGAGGAACGAGGGCGAGCAGCCGCCGGACGAGAAAACCGGCCACGAGTGCCTGGGCGGGCCCCCGGCTCTCCCCTACCGCACCGCCCAGCGCGGCACAGACCCGAAGAACCCGCGCAGCGAGTCGATGCCGTTCGGCAGCGTAAAGCGCTTCCGCACACCCCAGATGACGTCGGGGCGGATGGTCAGCACGTGCGGGACGTCCTGAATGATGAGCTGCTGAATCCGGGAGTAGAGCGCCTTCTGGCGTGCGCGGTCGCGGGTCAGGATCGCCTCGTCGAGCAGCTTGTCCAACTCCGGATTGCTGTATCCGATGACCTTGGCGCCGCTCCCGGTGCTCTTGAAGTTGTCCTCGAGCTCGCTCTGCGGCGGGAAGAGCAGGTTGAACCACGCGATGCCGACCACTTCGATGTTGCCGGCCGGCGAGAAGTACCGGCCGAAGAAGTCGCCCCGCTCGTGCGCCTCCACGTCGACGTCCATGCCGATCGCGCGGAGATACTGCTGGACGAGCAGCGCCTGGTTCTGATACTCCTTCCCGGCGAGGAAGCCGTACTTGAACTTGAACCGCTGCCCGCCCTTCTGGAGGACACCGTCCGGGCCCGGGGTCCATCCGGCCTCCGCCAGCAGCTGCTTCGCCTTGGCCGGGTCGTAGGTGTAGCCCTTGATGCCCTTGTCGAACTGCCAGAGGCTGGGGTGGATGGGACTCTGCGGCACGGTCCCGAGGCCCTGGTACAGCGCGCGCAGCATCTCCGGGCGGTTGATCGCATACGCCATCGCCTGCCGCACGCGCACGTCCTGGAACATCGGCAGCCGGAAGTTGGGCGCGAACCAGTAGAAGATGTCGCCCGGGACGCGCAGCACGTTGACCTGCGGGTCCCGCTGGAAGCTCCGGTACGCTTCGGGAAGGATCCGGCCGGCGTCGATGTTGCCGGCCCGCAGCTCCGCGAGCACCGTTGCGTCCTCGGGAATCAGTTTCAGCACCACCCGCGGCAGCGCCGGCGCGCCGCCCCAGTAACCCGGGGAGGCGTCGAACGTGATGCTCTCGCGCTCGCGCCAGTCGGCGAGACGGTACGGACCGGCGCCGATCGGCTTGCGGGTGAACGGCGCTTCCTGGAGCCGCGCGACGTCGATGCCCCCCAGCGCCTTCGCCGGAAGAATCGGCGCCGAGCCGATCTGCTCGTAGAAGAACGGGTACGGGCGGTTGAGGATGAAGCGCACCGTCCGCGGGTTCACGGCCGTGATCCCGGAGACCGACGCCGCTTTGCCGCCCTTGTATTCCGGCCCGCCCGCGATTTCGAGCAGCGCGGGCGGCGTGGTCGGGTACTTGGGATGCAGGTACAGCTCGTAGCTGGCCTTGACGTCCTGCGCGGTGATCGACGTGCCGTCCGAGAACTTCGCGCTGCGCAGGGTGACGAGGTACGTTTTTCCGTCGGGCGACACGGGATACTGGGCGGCGAGACGGCCGACCACGTTGCCTTGGGGATCCACCGCGGTGAGTGAGTCGTTGATCAGCAGGCTGACATAACTCGTGACCGCTTCGCTGCTGCCGAGGACCCTGATCGGCAGGCCCCACATCGCTATGACCGCTTGGGCAGGACCCTGGCCGCTGGCGGGCAGGCCTCCCACTCCCGCGGCCAGCAGGACCGCCAGTACGACCGCGCCAACACGACGCTTCATTCAGTGACTCCCCCTGTTAGGATGTCTTGCGCGGCCGGACTTCGACGCGCAGTATCGCTTCCAGCCCGCGGATCATCGCGGTGGCGTCCTGGGATCCGTACCCGAAGGCCCGGGCGAGCTGCATCAGCTCGACCGCACCGTTGGCCACCGGCAGCGGCACGGTCATCTCGCGCGCGAGCGCCGTGGCCTGCCGGATGTCTTTGTAGGCGAGGTCCAGCCGGAAGTTGACCCGCTCGAACTCTCCGGCGAAGACCTTCGGCACCATGCCCTGCAGCGCGGGGCTGTTCGACGTCGAGGAGGCGAGCATGTGGAAGAACTGCTCGACGTCCAGGCCGGCGGCCGCGGCGAACGCGAACCCTTCGGCGATCCCGGCGCTGGTGATGATGCCGATCATGTTCTGGATCAGCTTCGCGGTGTGCCCGGCCCCGACCGGGCCGAAGTGGTAGATGTGGGCGCTCATCGCCTCCAGCACCGGGCGCACGTCGGCCAACGTGGAGGCCTCGCCGCCGACCATGATGGTCAGCGTACCATCCTGGGCGCCCCTCGGGCCGCCGGTGACGGGCGCGTCCAGAAAACGGCCTCCTGCGGCCGCCACGCGCGCCGCGAGACGCCGCGTCTGCGGCGGAAAACTCGTGCCCATGTCGAGCACGGTGTGGCCGGTCCCGATCGGCGCCTCCCCGCCGCCGAACAGGGTGGCCTCCACGTCGTCCGCGGTCGGCAGCATCGCGATCGTGATCTGGGCGCGCCGGATGGCCTCGGGCGCGCTCCTGGCCTCCGCGGCCCCCCGCGCCACGCCGCGCTCGATCGCCGCCCGCGAGCGGTGCGGCACGACGACGACCTCGTGCCCCGCGCCCAGCAGATGGGTCACCATGGGTTCGCCCATGAGACCCACGCCGAAAAACGCTATCGTTGCCATCCGCACGCTCCCTCTCCGGCTCTGACTGATTCAGTTCCGGCCGGAGGACTCCTGTCGTCGCGGCGAGAACGCGATGAGGCTATGGCCGATCAACATCCACGGGTTTCCACGGATCACGTGCTCGTCGCCGTGCGGGACCTCGCCGAGGCCGCCCAAAAGTTCGAAACGGCGTACGGGCTGCGCGCGCTGCGGGGCGGGCGTCATCCGGGCGTCGGCACCGCCAACATGATCATTCCGTTGGGGGACACGTACCTCGAGCTCATCGCCGTCGTCGACCAGGAGGAGGGCCGGCGGTCGCCCACTACCCGCCGCATCAGCCGGGCGGTCGAGGACGGCCGGACCTTTGCCACGTGGGCGGTGCGCACCGACAACCTCGACGCGCTGCGCGGGCATCTGCTCGCGCACGGCCTCGCGCTCGGCGCCCTGGTCGCCGGCGCGCGCGAGCGTCCCGATGGGGTCACGCTCCGCTGGCGGAGCCAGATGCTCGTGACGCCGGGCGATCCGAGCGTCCTGCCGTTCGTGATCGAATGGCAGGTGCCGCCCGGCCAGCACCCCGCCCAGGCGGCGGCCGATCATCCCTCCAAGGCGCGGGGCATTCGGACCGTCCGCCTCGGCGACCCGGATCCCGGGGCCGCGGCCGCGCGCTTTGGGACGCTCTTCGGAGACGATCTCAACGTCGCGTTCGAGCCCGCCGCGACGAGCGGTGTCGCGGCCGTCGAGTTGGACATCCCCGGCGGCACGCTCACCATCACCTAACGCTGCGGTTTGAACAGCCCCCGCCCCACGGCGACGATCTTGCCGTCGGCGCCCGCCACCTCCACGTCGGCGACCGCGAGCGACCGGCCGACGCGCACCGGCCGGGCGGTGGCGACGAGATCGCCGGACTTCACCGGACGCAGATAGTCCACCCGCAGGTCGACCGTCACCACGTCGTAGCCGATCGCGGCGATGATGGCGAAGGTGCCCGCGATGTCGATCAACGAGGCGATCGCGCCGCCGTGCACATATTGGGCGGGCTCGTCGTCGCCGGCGATGAGGTCGGCTCGAAACGGCATGCGGACGGCCACCCCGTCCGCCGCGGCGCGGATCATCTCGAGATTCAGCAGCCGGGCGTACGGCGACCGCCGCAGCGCCTCCGGAAGCGTCGCGAGCGGGAAGATCGACACTAGGCTCCTCCCTCCTCTGGCGGGGGACCTCCGGCCTCTTCGAGGCCTCCCGCCTTCAGCGTACCGACCGACTCCACCGCGCGGCGGCGCAGCACCTGCCGGTCCACTTTGCCCGTGCTGCCGAGCGGCGCTTGGTCGACGAAGAGCACCGCACGCGGGTGCGCGTAGGCCGGGCCCCGCGACAGGAAGAACTGCTTCAGCTCGTCGGCCGTGGCCGACCGCCCCTCGTGCAGCACGACGAACGCCACCGGGGCTTCGCCCTTCACCGCGTGCGGCGCCGGCACGACGAACGCTTCGCGGACCGCGGGATGCAGCAGCAGCAGGTCCTCGACTTCTTTCGGATACACGTTCTCGCCGCCGACGTTGATCATGTCGTCGACGCGGCCCAGGATGTAGTAGTAGCCCTGCTCGTCGGCCCGGACCAGGTCGCCCGTGTGGAGCCAGCCGTCGCGATCGAACTTGGCGGCCGTAAGATCGGGCGCCTTGTAGTAGCCGCGCGCGAGCCCGGGATTGCGGGTCCACAGCTCCCCCGGCTCCCCCGCGGCGGCCTCGCGGCCGTCGCCCGTCGCCACCCGGATCTCGCAGCCCGGCAGCGGCAGGCCGGTGCTGCCGATCTTGCGCGGACCGAATCGCGGGTTTTCGAACACCACGGGACCGCCCTCGGTGAGACCGTATCCCTCGCTGATGCTCGCGCCGAACGTCTCCTCGAACTCGCGCAGCAGATCGGGCGGCACCATCGCGGAGCCGCAGGCCGCCCAGCGCAGCGACGTCACGTCGTACTCCGCGAGCAGGCGCTTCTGGTTGAGGACCATACGGAACATCGCCGGGGTGCCGGTGATGTAGGTGCAGCGGTGCCGCGCGATCGCCTTGATCACCTCGGCGGGGTCGAAGCCGGGCAGGACCACGAGCGCCCCGCCCGCCATCAGAATCGGCTTCACGGCCGCGGCCATCGCGTTCTTGTGGTAGAGTGGCACCGCCACGAGCGCGCGGTCGGTCTCGTCGAGCATCATCACGCGCCGCACCATCTCGGCGTTCCAATACTGGCCGGCGTGGGTCAGCAGCACGCCCTTCGGCCGGCCGGTCGATCCGGACGTGTACGGCTGCATGCAGATGTCGTCCGGCGCCACGGCGGCGCTCGCGAACTCCGCCGGCGCGGCGGCCAGCAGCCGGTCGTACGAGAACGCCCCCGGCGGCGGGTCGCCGGTGACGACGAGCGCGCGCAGTGCCGGTGTCTCCGCGCGCAGCCGCTCCGCCAGGTCCCGCAGCGCGGCGGACGCGACCAGCACCTCGGCGTCGGAATGCTCCACGCAGTACCGCAGCGTCTCGTAGCCCAGCCGGATGTTGAGCGGGACCGGGACCGCCCCGGCGCGCATGCTGCCGAAGAGCGCTTCCACGAACGGCCATTCGTTCGGAAACAGGAGCGCGACGCGGGAGCCCGCGGGCACCTCGAGGCCCCGCAGCATCCCGGCGACGCGCTGCATCCGCGCGTCGAGCTGGCGGTACGAGACCGTCACGTCGCCTTGGATCACGGCCGGCTGCTCCGGGAACGCCCGCACCGGCACGTAGGCCAGGTCGCCGAAGTTGCGGCGGTAGGCGAGGTCACCGGCCGGCGGAGCCGCCCTACTATTCGAGTGGATGGATGATCACCTTCCCGACCGCCTCGCGGTCCTCGAGCAGCCGCTGCCCCTCCGCGGTCTGCGCGAGCGGCAGCACGCGGTCGATGACCGGGTGGATCCGACCGGCGCGCACGGCGGACAACAGCGCTTCCAGATCGACGCGCGTCCAGCCGTCCGAGCCGATGATGGTCAACTCTCTGACCCACACGTACCGCAGATCGGTCCGGGCCTCGAAACCGGTGGTGGCGCCGCAGGTCAGGAGCCGGCCGCCCTTCCGGAGGCTGCGGAGGCTGCGGGGCCAGGTTTCCTCGCCGGTATAGTCGACGACCACGTCGACCCCGCGCTTCCCGGTGAGCCGCCACACTTCACGGTCGAACTCGACGCCGCGGTAGTTGATCAGGTAGTCCGCGCCGAGATCGCGCAGTTTGCCCAACTTGTCCTCCCGCGACGCCGCGGCGTAGACCGTGCAGCCGGCCATCTTGGCGATCTGCACGCACGCGGTGCCGACGCCGCCGGCCGCGCCGAGGACCAGGACCCCTTCGCCGGCGCGGACGAGCCCGCGGGTCAACAACATCCGCCACGCGGTGCCGTAGGCGATCGGCAGCGCCGCCGCCTCGTCGAACGGCACGTCGTCCGGCAGCGGGATGAGATTGGCCGCGGGGACGAGCGCGTACTCCGCGAGGCCCCCGGGGGCGTCCTCGCCGATCGCGCCGCCCGGGACCGCCGGATCCACCAGCACGCGCTGCCCCACGGCGACCCCGTCGGCGCCGGCGCCCGCCTCGGCCACCGTCCCGGCAATGTCGCCCCCGGAGATGAAGGGCAGCGGCGTGTGCTTGCCCGGCATGCCGCGCCGCACGAAGACGTCGAGGTGGTTGAGGCCGCAGGCGTGCACGCGCACGACGGCCTGCCCCGGACCCGCCCGGGGAACCGGCACGGTCTCGTCGAGCTGAAGCTTGTCGCGTCCGCCGTGCTCGCGGATGACAATCGCGCGCATTCCGGTCATCTCGACTCCCGCGCCGGTCCAGATCGGCGCCTCACGCTGGCGCGCCCGGCGATGAATAGCGATGACTGTCATACCATTCCTTGGGGGCCTGGAGCAACACGTAGCAGACGTCGTCCTCGGCACAGGAGACCTCATGCGGAGTCTCGGGCTCGACGAGCACCACGGTACCCGGTTCGAGCGCGTGGTCGCGCGCCGCGCCGTGCTCGTCCCACGTTCGAATCCGGCCCCGGCCCCGGACGCCGAAGAAAATGTCGTCGATCGCGCTGTGCGTGTGGGCGGGGATGCGCTGCCCCGCCCGGAGCCGGAACACCGCGGCCTGGGAGCGCGACGTCTCAAAGAGCGTGGCGCAGGCGATCTGCTGGCCCGCCACGTCGATGCTGCGGCCCCCTTCCTCCAGGCTCGCCAGGATCTGTCGCAGGTCGAAGAACGCCATCGCGGGCTTCATCGCATCGTCCTCCTTCACGTCCCGTGCCTGGGGTCCAGGTAATCCCGCACCGCGTCGCCGAGGAAATTGAACGCCAGCACGGTCGAAAAGATGGCCGCGCCCGGAAATCCGGCGATCCACCACGCCTGGGGCAGCTCGCGCCCGGCGCTGACCATGGCGCCCCACTCCGGTGTGGGGGGCACCGCGCCGAGGCCGAGGAAGCTCAGACCGGCCGCGGTGACGACGGCCGACCCGAGGTCCACGGTCGCGAGCACGATGATGCTGGCGCGGATGTTGGGCACGATCGCCCGGAGCAGGATCCTGAGCGGCCGCTGCCCGATCGCCACCGCCGCGTCCACGTACTCCATGCGCCGGATGTTCAGCACCTCGCCGCGGGCCAGCCGCGCGTAGCTGGGCCACCACACCAGCACCATCGCCAGCGCCGCGTGCAGCACGCCCGGTCCCAGCGCGACCGCGATCGCCATCGCCAGGATGATGGACGGAAACGCCATGATCACCTCGGTCGCGCGCATGATGAGTTCATCAATGCCGCCGCCCAGGTATCCTGAGACGGTGCCGGCCGCCATGCCGGCGACGCCCGCCACCGACACGACGCCGACGCCGATGAGCAGCGTCACGCGCCCGCCATACAGCACGCGGGTCAGAATGTCGCGCCCCAAATCGTCCGTCCCGAAGAGGTGCCGCGGACCGGGCGGCTGGAGGCTTTCGTTGACGCGCTGCTCGTCGTACCCGTACGGCGACAGCAGCGGGGCCGCCGCGGCGAGCACTGCCCACGCCACGACCACGACGAGACCGGCCGTGACCCCCACGGTCCGCCACCGCCGCCGCGATCGGACCGCCCGGATCATCTCGGCGACCTCCGCCGGGTCGGCGGGGCGCACGGCCGCCTCCAGGCTACTCATACCGGATGCGCGGATTGATGTAGGCGTAGAGCACGTCGACGACGAGATTGAGCGCGACGTAAAAGACCCCGATCACGAACGCGACGCCCATGATCGCGGGAAAGTCGAGGTTGCCCGCGGAGCTGAACGCGTAGCGGCCCAAGCCGGGCCACGAGAAAATGGCCTCCGTGAGCACGGTGCCCGACATGAGCTGAGCGTAGAGCAGCCCGATCACGGTGATGATCGGAATCAAGGCGTTGCGAACGGCGTGGCGCCACACCACGCGCGCTTCGGCGAGCCCTTTGGCGCGCGCGGTGCGCACGTACTCCCGGCTCAGCATGTCCACCACCGTCGCCCGCGTGATGCGGGTGATGAACCCGACCCCGACCGTGGCGAGGACCACGGCCGGCAGCACGAGGTGCGCGAGCGCGTTCCGAAAGACCGGCCAGTTGCCCCGCAGCAGGCTGTCGACGACGTACATGCCCGTGATCGGCGGGCCGGGGTCCAGGCCCGGGTCGAGCTGTCCGGGCGGCGGCGCCCACCCCAACACGAAGTAGAAGACGAAGAGCAGCAGGATCGCATACCAGAACGTCGGCATCGCGACGCCGGTCGCCGCGACGGCGCGGACGGCCAGGTCGACGGGGGTGTCGCTGCGCACCGCGGCGATCACGCCGAGGAGCCCGCCGATCAGGATCGCGGCGATCATGCCGGCCGTCGCCAGCTCGACGGTCGCCGGCACCGACAGGGCGAGCTCCGTCCGGACCGGCTGCTCCGTCGCAATCGACGTTCCCAGGTCGCCCTTCAAGATATGGCCGAGGTACACCGCGTATTGCACCGGGACGGGCCGGTCGAGGCCCCACTTGTGGCGAAACGCCGCCACCAGCTGCGGATCCTGCGCGGCGTGATCCCCGAGGTTGGCCAGGACCAGGTCGCCCGGCAGCGCGTGGGAGATCAGAAACGTGACCAGGGTGATGCCGAGCAGGGTCGGCAGGCTCAGCGCCACCCGGCGGACGATGTAGCGAACCATACGGTCCCCCCGGACAACAGGGCGCCCGATCGTCCGGGCGTCGCTTCAGACCGTGAGACGTCTTGCTACTTGCGGCGCAGCGTATCCAGCTGCAGGAAGAAGAACGGGTGGAAATGGTACCCGGTCAGATTGTCGCGCGCCGGGACGACCGCGTACGGCTGCACGAGAAAGATGTACGGCGAGGCCGGGGCGGCGATGCGCTTGTTGTAGTCTTCGTACAGCCGCTCCCGCACCGCGGGATCGCCGGTGGCCGCCGCCTGTTCGGCGTCTTTCTTGCCGGCCGGGTCCGTCCAGCCGAAGCGGT
The DNA here is from genome assembly GCA_035934535.1 of bacterium. Lineage (GTDB taxonomy): Bacteria > Sysuimicrobiota > Sysuimicrobiia > Sysuimicrobiales > Segetimicrobiaceae > DASSJF01. The sequence continues at coordinate 26,203 of DASYXS010000073.1, read as the reverse complement.
GGGCGACGAAGCCGCTCGCGAAGTACGTAAAGTTGTCGGGGTCGAAGTAATCCGGATACCAGATGTTCAGGATCGTCGCCGGCTTGCCGGTCCGGGCGGTGGTGAGAAGAATCCCCCCCTGGACCGGCTTCGGATCCAGAACGAGGCCTACGCGCTGCAGATCCGCGCGGACTTTCTGCGCAATCTGGTCGGCGGTCGCGGTGCCGTAGGCCAGGCCGAGGCCCCACACGAAGTCCACGTGCACGGTCCCGACCCCGGCCTCCTTCAGCAGCGCCCGCGCCTTGTTCAGGTCCTGCTTGTAGAGCAGCTGCCGGTTGAGCGACTCCGGAAATCCCAACAGCCCCGGCATCATGATGCTGCCGAGCTGCCGCGCGGTCCCGTGGAGCACCCCGTTGATCAGCCCGTCGTAGTCGATCGCATACTTCGCCGCCTCGCGGACCCGGGGGTCCGTCCACGGCTTCACGGTGGTCTTCATGCCGAGGTACGACGTCCAGGCCGAGGGGTCTTTGAAGAACTGCAGCCCCGGCTTGCCGCGGATCGCGTTTATCTGGTTGATATCCATGTCCAAGGCGATGTCGGCGTCGCCGCGCTGCACCATGAACGACTGGGTGGCGGGCTCCTTGACGTGCTTGATGATCACGGTCTTGAAGAACGGCGCCGGGCCGTAGTAGCGGTCGTTCCGCACGAGGACGATCTGCGATTCGCGAACGTACTGCACGAGCTTGAACGGCCCCGTGCCGACGGATTGCTTGAAGAACATCTGCTCCGCCTTGTCGAGCTTGTCCGCCCCCGGGGTCTCCACGCCGCCGGCGGCGCGGACGGCCTTGGCCTCGACGATGGAGAACACGCCCGCCGTCAACGTCGCCAGGAACGCGGCGTTCGGATCCGTGAGCACGACCCGCACGGTCTTGGGATCCACGACATCCACGCTCTTCAGCGGATCGGCCAGGAACGCGCCGTAGCCCTTCAGGTTCTTGGCCCGCAGCAGCGAGAACCGCACGTCTTCGGACGTCACCGGCGCGCCGTCGCCGAACGTCGCGTCCCGCAGCTTGAACGTCATTTCCGTCGCGTTCGGGTTGATCGTCCAGGACGCGGCGAGGTCGGGCTTGATCGTGCCGAGGTCCGGCGCTTCCTGCTTCACCAGACGGCTGTAGATCGGAAACTGCAAAAAGACGCCGCTGATGTCGTAGCTCTTGTTGGGATCCGGCGTGTGGATGTCCGAGATGTCTTTCGCGATGACCAGGGTGTCCGACGCCGACGCGGCCCGCGCGCCACCGCCCGATCCCAGCGTCAGCCCTCCGGCTGCGAGGAGCAGAACGATCAACGCCGCGCTTAGCCGCCTCACCATACCACGGTCTCCCCCCTGGCGTGACGATCGCCGGTCCCGTCGCCGGGCGCGCGCGTCCCGCGTCACCGGCCAAACCTGCTACCCGTTCGTTGCGGTCCGAGTGAGTCCTGCGCATCACTCGCAAAAGGGGAATCGGATTCCCCTCCCAAAATCATCGTCCGGCCCGCGAGAACCCTGCACGAACGGGATCATGGAACGAGGTGAGCGGACGGATGAAGTTCGCGTTGACGCTGCCGAATCGCGGCGTGCTCTACGGCGTCACCACTCCGGAGCAGATGCTGCAGATGACGGAAGTGGCCGAACGGTCGGGCCGGTTCAGCGACGCGTGGGTCGGCGACAGCCTGCTCGGCAAGCCGCGGATGGAATCGATCACGCTCATGGCCGGGATCGCGGCGCGCACGAAGCGCCTCCGGATCGCGCCCGCCTGCATGGCCAGTTTCCCGCTCCGGGACCCGGTGCTGCTGGCGTATCAGTGGGCGAGCCTCGACCTGCTCGCGGAAGGCCGGACGCTGCTCATCGCCTGCACCGGGATCGTGCCGCAGGCCGGCGGCGCGCTCGAAGCGGCCCACTACGGCCTGGACAACAAGGCACGCGTCGAACGGCTCGTGGAATGGATCACGATCCTGAAGCGCCTGTGGACCGAGGACGAGGTGACCTTCGAGGGCAAACACTACCGCCTGCACGGCATCACGATCGAGCCGAAGCCGGCGGCCAAACCGCGGCCGCCGATCTGGATCGCCAACAACGCCTCGGGCCCGCGCGAGCGCATCGAACGCACGCACCGCCGCGTCGCCCGCCACGCCGACGGCTGGCAGACCTCGCTGTCGGATCCGGAGGACGTGCAGTGGCGGCTCGAGGACGTCCGGCAGAAGGCACGCGAGCTCGGCCGGAACCCCGACGAGCTCGAGACGAGCCTCTATCACAACATCAACGTCAACGAGGACCGCGAGGCGGCCCTCGACGAGTCGAAACGCTTTCTGGATACCTATTACATGGTCGACTTTCCGCCGGCGCGGGTGGCGAGCTGGACCGCCGCCGGGTCGCCGAAGCAGTGCATCGAGCATCTCAACGTCTACGCGCGGATGGGCATCGACACGATCGGACTGCGCTGCGCCGGCTGGGACCAGATGGGCCAGCTCCGCCGCGTGATCGACGAGGTGCTGCCGTACGTGGAGGGCGGCCGCCAGTCTAGCTGAGCCAGACCGTCTTGTCCGCGGCCGGCGTGCGGCGGCGGGTGGGCACCTCCACCGGATAGCCCGCGTAGATGAGGCCGATGACGCGGCGGTTGTCGGGCAGGCCGAGCAGGCGCCGCAGCGCCGCGTCGTCCCGGATCGCGCCGGTCCGGAAGTACGTTCCCAACCCCTCGGCCCAGGCGCCGAGCATGAACGCGTACGCGGCGCCGTATGTGGCCCAGATGTCCTCTTCCCGCGCCTCCGGATCGTCCGGCATGTGCGAGGTCACGGCGAGGATCAGCGGCGTCTCGACGGTGTCGCGGTGCACTTTGTCGAGCGCCGCCTGCACCTCGGGGGCGTCGGGGTTCGGCATGGCCCGCCGCCGCGCGTCGCGGCGGATCTCGGCGAAGCGCCGCTTCGACTCGCCCTCGAGCACAAAGAACTGCCACGGCTCGGTCACCCGGTGATTCGGCGCCCACACCGCCGCGTCCAGGAGGCGCGCCACAAGATCGTGGGGCACGGGATCGGGCTTCAGTTTGGGCACGCTGCGGCGGCCCCGGATAACGTCCAGGACCGCGGCGGCACGGCTTGCCTCAGACATCGGTCGCCTCCTTGGCAGATGCTCCCGGCGCGCGCTCGCCGGCCCGCACCGCGACCCTGAGGTGGTTCTCCGGCGGCGCGAGCGGGCAGCTCCAACGGGAGTCGTACGCGCACGATGGATTATAGGCGAAATTAAAGTCCAGGACGAGGCGCCCTTCGCGGACACCGAGGTCCGCGCCTTTGACCGTGTCGAGGAGGTAGCGGCCGCCGCCGTACGTCTCGGCGCCGCTGGTCGCGTCGCGGAACGGGACGAACAGGCCTCCGCCGTAACCTTCCAGCCAGTACAGGCCCAGGGCGCACGATCGGCCAAACAGCGCGAACCGCGCGTCGGCGAACCGCGTGAATTGGTACGTCCCGCCGTCGCTCGCGGTCACGTGGCGCGAGACCGGCGGAACGGCGGTGACCTCCGCCAGTACCCGCGCGGCGGGATCGTAGGGGTAGTACGAAACGGTCAGCCGCGCGCGGTTCCGCTCGGGCACCGGCGACTGCGGATGGCGCCGGAAGAGGTCGTCTCTCGCCGCACGCCAGGAGATCCAGGCGGCCGCCGGCTCCGGGGACGTCCGGACCGCCTGATACAGCGCCGAGACCTTCCGCTTCCAATCCAAGAGCGCGAGGCGCTCCGCCGCGGAGGGCGGAGGGACATCGGACCCGGCCGTCTCGATCTCAGACGCCCCGCTTCGCGGCGTTTCCGCCGGGGCGGAGCCGGGTAAATTTCAGTCGTGCAGGAGTTTTCAGGCGGCCGTGGCCGCCGCCAACGTTTGCGCTGGGGGCGTGGCTCAGATGAACCATCCTCTCCTGGACTGTCAGGTGAATGAAGCACCCGTTGCCAACATCGTTTACCCGCACGGCGAAATCGACCTCTCGACGGTGCCGATTCTCCGGGGCGCGCTGGATGAAGCGGTCGCTCTCGGCCGCCACGTGATCGTCGACCTCACCGACGTCACCTTCATCGACAGCACCGGGTTCCGCGAGTTCCTCATTCACCGCCGGGTGTGCCGCGAGAACGACCGTCTCATGGTGCTGGCCAATCCGCGGGACCGGGTCCGGCATGTCATCGAGACGCTGAACTTCTTCCAGATGATTCCGGTCTTCCCGTCGATGAACGCGGCACAGGACTCGCTCAAGGGCGTGCCGCTCCCCGCCGACCGGCGGAGTGCCGGAAGCACGTCACGAGATGATCGTCCACGAGTCCGGCCGCCTGCATGAAGGCGTAGCAGATCGTGGGGCCCACGAAGGTAAAGCCGCGCCGCCGCAGGTCTTTGCTCACCACGCGCGACTCCGGCGTTTCGGCCGGAACGTCGCGCGGGCTGCGGCGGGTCCGGCGAATCGGCGCGCCGTCCACGAACCGCCACACGTAGGCGTCGAAGCTTCCGAACTCCTCCCGCACCGCGAGCACGGCCCGCGCGTTCGTCACCGCGGCGTCGATCTTCAGCCGATTTCGCACCAGCCCGGGAGTCAGGAGAAGCCGCCGGCGCCGCCCGGCGTCGAAGCGGGCGACGGCCTCCGGATCGAAGTGCGCGAACGCCGCGCGGTAGTGCGGGCGCTTGCGGAGAATCGTGATCCAGCTCAGGCCGGCCTGCGCCCCTTCCAGGACCAGCAGCTCAAACAGCGCGCGATCGTCGTGGACCGGCCTGCCCCACTCCGTATCGTGATAGGCGATCAACAACGGATCGCCGGCCGCCCACCAGCAGCGCCGCCGGATCGGCCTCACAGGTGCCTGAGGATCGCGGGCAGCCCTAGCCATCCGCACCGCCGTCGCAGACCGCGGACATTACCCGCAGGAAGTTGTCGCGGTAGATCTTGCGCAGGTCCGCTTCCCGGAACCCTCGCTTGATCAGCTCGGCGGAGACGGCGGGCAGGTCCTCGGAGCTTTCCATTCCGGGGAACGCGAACCGGGCCGCGCTCGGAAACGGCGCTCCGTCCGCGTCCGCGATCCCCTGGGCCGCGTGGATGTCTCGCTCATACCGGTAGAAGTCGGCGCCGATCGCCACGTGGTCGATCCCGGCGGTCTCCACGAGATGCTGAATGTGGTCCGCCCACCTGGCGATCGTCGGAGCGCCGGCATCGATGAAACTCGGTACCGCCACCGCCCCGACGAGACCGCCGCTCGCGGCGATGGCGCGAATCACGTCGTCGGTCAGATTGCGCGGATGGTCGCGGATCGCGCGGGCGTTCGCGTGGCTTGCGATGACCGGTTTGGTGGACGCGGCGAGCACGTCCGCCGTCGTCCGGTCAGACCCGTGGGAGACGTCGACGATGATGCCGAGGCGGTCCATTTCCGCGATCGCGCGCCGGCCGAGGCCGGTCAACCCTCCGGACGAGTCGTGCTCCCAGTCTCCGGCGCCGAGCGCGGTCCGCCGGGCCCAGGTCACCGACAGCATTCGGAGTCCGAGCCGGTGCAGGAGACGGAGGACCGACAGGTCGTTCCCCAACGGTTCCGCGCCCTCGAGCGCGATCACCACCGCGATCTTGCCCTGCGCATGGGCGCGCCGGAGATCCGCCGCGGACGCGGCGATCTCGATGACGTCGTGATTGTCTTCGATTTCCGTGAACAAACCGTCGAGCAGCCACAGCGCGTGGCGCAGGGCCCCTTCGGGAACGTACACGGACGGCGTGAAAATCGCGGCGACGACCGCGCTCACGCCGCCGGCCCGAAACCGCGGCAGCCAGTACGTTCGCAGCGAATCGTAGATGCCGTCGAAGCGCTGCTTCGCAATCGCAATCGGAAAATCGTCGTGCAGGTTGATGATGCCGATGCGGCGGGTCAGGTCCGCGTGCGCGGCCGTGAAGTGCTGAGGGGCGGTCCCGCTGTCCACGTTCGTCGCGCTACCTTCACCAAGAAACGCGCGCGACCTTCGACGCCGGATCGGTCGGGCCCGCCGAACGGCGCCAAACTGGTACACTCGGAGGCGTGACGGAGCCGGCCGGGATTCGGGTGACCGCGACGCCATCCCCGGCGCTGGTGGACGATCCGCTCAGCGTCGCCGTCTCCGGCTGCCGGCCCGGTCAACAGGTGGTGGTGCGCGCCCGGATGCACGACGGGTTGGGACGCCGATGGGAATCCGACGCCGCGTTCGAAGCCGATGACCGCGGCCTCGTCGATGTCGCGGCCCGGCGTCCGCTCGCCGGCACGTACGACACCGCGGACGCCCGGGGGCTGCTCTGGTCGATGCGCTTGGTGGAGGGGCAGCCCGGCGGGGGATGGGCCGACGCCTCGGCGCTTGAGACGGAGTTCATCGCGGAGTCGGGAGGGCGGCGGCTCGCCTCGCTGCGGGTCAGCCGGTTGTTCGCCGGTCCCGGGGTCTCCCGAACGGACGTGCGCGACGACGGCCTCGTCGCGACCCTCTTCCGCCCGGCGGGCACGGGACCGCGCCCGGCCGTGGTGGTCGTGCCCGGATCCGGCGGCGGCGTGCCCGAAGGCAGCGCGGCCCTGCTGGCGTCACACGGGGTCGCCGGCCTCGCGCTCGCCTATTTCCGCGCCGGCCACCTTCCCGACTCACTCGCGGAAATTCCGCTCGAATATTTTGACACGGCGATCCGGTGGCTCCGGCGCAGCGAGGCCGTGGCCGGGCGGCCGCTCGGGGTCATGGGCGCCTCGCGCGGCGGGGAGCTTGCATTGCTGCTCGGCTCGACGTTTCCCGACTTCAGGGCGGTGGTGGGGTACGTTCCCAGCGGCGTCGCCCATGCCGGCATTTCGGGCGGCGGCCTGCGCGAAGCCAGGCGGAGGCCGGCGTGGACGTACGAAGGGAAAGCGGCCCTACCGTTCATTGCCTCGCGGGATGCCGGCCGTATGGCAGAGCCGGCGCCGTCCTCGGAGCCGCTCGCCCTCACGCCGTTCTTCCTGCGGGCGCTCGAGGACCGGCCCGCGGCCGAGGCCGCCGAGATTCCGGTCGAGCACATCAACGGCCCCGTGCTGTTGATCTCGGGACAGGACGATCAGATGTGGCCGTCACGGGTGCTCGCCGAGATCGCGATGAAACGGCTCGCTCGGCATCAGCACCGGTTCCCGTACACGCACCTATCGTACCCGGGCGCGGGCCATCTCATCGGCCAGCCCGGCCTGCCCGCGACCGTCGCCGCCTCGCTGCATCCGCTGGCCGGGCGATCGCTGGCGTTCGGCGGCAACCCCAAAGACAACGCCGCGGCGGCCGCGGACTCGTGGCCGAAAGTCCTCGCGCTTTTCCGGGACGCGCTGGCGGGATGACGCTGCGCGCTACGCGCCAACGCGGATTCGGATCTCATGGTACCCTTCCGCTCCGTCCGGCAGCCTCCGGCGCCGTCCGCGTTGTATCTCTCCCCGGCCGTCGACCGCCCGAACCGCGAAGGCGTAGTCGCCCGGCGCCGGCGGCGTCCATTGCGCCGACCACAACTGCCAGGCGTTCACGGCGAGCGCGTCCTTCACGGCCGCCGGGAACCAGGTCTTGCCCCCGTCGCCGCTGAGTTCCACCCGCGAGATTCCCCGGCTGCCGGCAAACGCCCATCCTCCGAACCGGACCGCGCCGCCGTCCCGCACCTCGACGCTGAACGCACTGCCCGTCTTGACGATCGCCCGCTTGCCGAAGCGCTGGTGCTCCCAGTACCCGGTCACGTCGGCGTTCGCGACTTCGATGCCGGTCAGCCACTTGGGCTGCTTCGTCCCGTACCGGTCCGGGAGGAGCACCCGCACCGGCGCCCCGTGCTTTTGCGGCAGCGGCGCGCCGTTCATTTCGTAGGCCAGGAGCGAGTCCGGATCCAGCGCGACCTCGAGGGGAATCGACTCGAAGTAGCCGTCCGCGCTGCGCCAGACGACCGCCGTTGACTCGGGCCGCACCTCCGCGAGCGCCAGGACGTCTCGAACGCGAACACCCTTCCACCTCGCGTTGCTTATCAGATCGCCTCCCACTTCATTGCTGATGCATTCCAGCGTCTGGTAGCGCTCCACCGGCGGCGCGGACCGGACAAACTCAGCGTAGGACAGGGTGACGGGCCTCGCGACGAGACCGGTAATCTGGAGCGACCACTTGGCGGCGTCCACCGTCGGATCGAAGGGATAGTTCTTCGATACCTGATAGAACCGGCCGTTCGGGGTGACCTCGGGCGGCATCCCTCTGATCAGACGGAACGCCGCGGACGCGGCGGCGGCTGCCCCGGATGCCGCGGACACCGCCCGTGCTCCCACGGCGTCCGACCAGGTTCCGAGGCGAGAGGCGCCCGCGGCCACGAGCAGGACGAGCGCGGACCGCCGGAAGAGATCGCGCCTGCTCATCAACCCGGCAGCCACGCCGGCATTATTCCTCGCCTGCCCGGGCCGGCTCAGCGTGGCCAGCAGGAGTCCGTACGCGAGGCTGCCGATGGCCATCGGGAGCGCCGGAGCGGCGACCACCGTGGTCAACGGCACGCCGAGAAGCCCGCCCTGGACGATCGGAAGGAAGAGGTACGTCAGCGAGGCCCAGGTCACCGCCGCGGCGACGAGGGCGAGCACAAGGCGCGGCCGCCGGCTTTCGCCGCCCGTCCGCGCGTACAGCATCCCCCCGGCACCGAATCCGATGAGACTCGTCAGAACGGCCGACACGAAGCCGAGCGGCTTCGCGAGTTGCTGGAGGTGCGCAAGAATGAGCGCGAACACCGGATAGGGAAGCAGCCGGACCATCCGCTCGTCGAGCGCCTCGGCCGGCGTCGGCATCCCCGTTGCGAATCTGTACGCGAACAGCACAAGCGTGGCCGCGGCGCCGGCCGCCACGCCGGGGCCGAAGCCGCGGGCCCAATGGCCCGCGGCGCGGTTCATCACCCCGCGTCGATTGATCGCGCTGTCGTGGTCCACGGTAGGCTCCTCTATCCTCTTACCGAGAACCACCGGAGCATAGACTACCGGAGTCTCTCGAGGCTCTACCCGCGTCGACCTTTAGGACTGGTACCCGCGTCTGATCACCGGCCACGGACTCGGCATCTCCCCGACCGGAACTTCGATCAGGGCCGGCGCATCGTCGCGCAGGGCCGCCGACAGCTGCGTGCGAAGCCCTCCGGGCCCCTCCGCGCGCAGACCCCGGACACCGAACGACTCGGCCAGCTTCATGAAATCCGGATTGTGGAGCTCCGACGCGATCACCCGGCCGCCGTACAGCTGCTCCTGCATGCGGCGGACGTTGCCGAACGCGTTGTCGTTGAAGACGATCGCGATCGCGTTGATGCGGTGCCGCACCGCGGTCGCCAGCTCCTGCACCTGGTACATGAACCCTCCGTCGCCGCAGACCGCGACGGCGCGCTGTGCCGGCGCCCCCACCTGGGCGCCGAGCGCCGTACCGTACTCGTAGCCGAGCGTCCCCTGGTACCCCGGCGTGATCAACGTCCGCGGCCGGTAGACCGGGAACGCGCCAAATTGGATCCAATACCCGAGCTGAGTCACGCCGCTCACGACGATCCCGTCGTCCGGGAGCGCGTCGCGGATGGCCTGCCCGTATGACGCCTGCGGCTCGAGCACGCTCAGAATCTCGGCCGCCCTCCGCTTGGCCGCGAGGCACTCGTCGCGGCGGGACGCACGCTTGCGATTGTGGCGGGGAAGGCGCGCGAGCAGCTCCGTGAGCGCCCAGTCGGCGTCGGCGGCGATGCCCGCGGCCACGGGACAGTTCCGTCCGATCTCCTCGGGATCGATGTCGACTTGAATCACGGGCTGATCGGGCCGGGGCTTCCATGTCGAGAACGCCGGCTGCAGGAACCGCGTGCCCACAACCAGCACGACGTCGGCGCGCGGCAGCAGCTCTTCGCCGGCGTTCATGATCTGGGCGAGGTGGTGGCGGTCGGACACCGCGCCGCGGCCGCTGCTGGACATGATGACCGGCGCTTCCAGCATCTCCGCGAGCGCCTCGAGGGGGGTCCAGGCGCCGGCCCGCAGCACGCCGCCGCCGGTGAAGATCACCGGCCGTTCGGCGCGCCCCAGCATCTTGGCCGCCGCTTCGACCGCGTCGGGATCACCGCTCTGCCGCCCGGACTCGACGCGCGCCGCGAGACTGACGTCGCCGGTCGCCTTCAGGGTATCCTCGGGAACCTCGATCGCGACCGGACGCGGGTGTCCGCTCTGCAACTGCCGGAAGGCGTCCCGCACGACGCCGGGGATGTCCTCTGGACGGCCGGCGTGCCCCGCCCATTTGGTGACGGCCCGGGCCGCCGCCAGTTGATCCGGCAGTTCGTGCAGCAGCCCGCGCCCCTCGCCGATGAACTTGGACGGGATCTGACCGACGATGCAGAGCACCGGCGCCGAGCACGCATAGGCCGTGGCAAGGCCGGCTGCCGCGTTCAGGAGTCCCGGTCCCGGAACCACCAGACACACGCCCGTGCGGCCTGTGGTACGGGCGTAGCCGTCCGCCATGTACGATGCCGCCTGCTCGTGCCGCGTATGGTAGACGCGGATCGCCTCGCGCGCGTCGTAGAGCGCGTTGAACGCCCCGTCCAATTGCACCCCGGGAAGACCGAACAACGCCTCCACGCCTTGAATCTTGAGGCTCTCGACGAGGGCTTGGCCGCCGGTCATGCTCTGTGTCGCGGGGTCCGCTCGTCCACCGCGGCCTGCCACGCCGACGGCGGCGCGAGTCCCATGTCCCTTACGCGAGTGGCCCTTCACGCTCATGGCGCGCCTCCGTTCTACGTTGCCGCTGCGGGTCAACCGCCGCCCGGGGCCGGAAGAGATCCGAGGGTCGCGCGCGAGTCCACGGCGACCGCGCCTTTCCCCTGCGCGCGGACGACGATCGGATTCACATCCAGCTCGATCAGCCGGTCGCCCAGATCCGCGGCGAGCCAACTCACGCGGCTGGCGATGTCCGCCACCAAAGCGACGTCGAGCGGCGGCCGTCCCCGTGCACCGTAGAGCACCGGCCACATCCGCAGACGCTTCAGCAGCTCCACCGCATGCTCCGGGCTGATCGGAGCCGGGGCCATCTGGACGTCGTGCAAGACTTCGACCAGGAGCCCGCCCCATCCCACAAGCAGGACGGGCCCGAACTGCTCGTCGCGCTTGGCGCCGACGATCACCTCCGCCTCTCCGGCCGCCATCGCCTGGACGACGCAGCCGTCGAGCTCCACGCCGGGCAGCCGGCGCACGGCGGCCGCGATCGCCTCCCACGCGCGGGCGACGGCGGCGGCATCGGCCAATCCAAGGTGGACGGCGCCGACATCGCTCTTGTGAACGAGGCCCCGGCACAGGGCTTTGAGCGCGACCGGATATCCGAGCGACGCGGCGGCGGAGACCGCCTCCTCGACACCCGCCGCCACTTGTTCCTCCGCGACCGGAATGCCGTAGGCGTCGAGGACCGCGCGTACTTCCGGGGCCGTGAGCGCGCCCGCCGGGAGCCGCCGCAGCATCTCGCGCGCGCCCGCGGCGAGCGCCGGACGGCGGGCCGCGGCCGGGACGCCGGGCGGCGTCCGGTGGTACGCCACCCACAATTTCGCGACCCGGAGCGCGTCGTCGAGCCGGTCGTAGTACCGGCAGCCGAGGTCCCGAAGGATGCGGCGCGGACCGTCGGCCGCCGACCCGGGCGTCACCGCAAACAGCACGGGCTTCCCGCTTCGCAAGCCGGCCGACGCCAGCGCCCGCGTGGTATCTTCATACAACGGCACCGTCGTCAGCGCGACCAGCACGGCGCCCACGCCGGCGTCGCCCGCGAGGAGCGACATCGCCCGCTCCGCCGTCGCGACCGGGTCCCCGTCGCGGCGCCCTCCCAAGTCGATCGGATTGTCGGCCTGCGGCGGAAGGAGAATCTCGCGAAGCGCCTGCTTCGTACCGGGTTGGAGCGCGGCCAGGCCGATGCCCGCCTCGGTCACGCGGTCGACGGCGACCGCGGCGCCCCCGCCGGATGGCGACAGCACCGCGACACGATCCGCCCCCGGCGCGCGCCACCGTCCGAGTACGTCCGCGGCCAGGATCATGCCGTCCGGGTCGTCGGTCAAGAGCACGCCGCGCTCCCCGCACGCCGTCTCGAAGACGGCGTACGACCCGGCCAAGCTCGCGGTATGCGAGCGGGCGGCCCGCACGCCGGCGTCGGTGCGGCCGGCCTTCATCACCACGAGGGGCGTATCCCGCCGGCGGGCGTCCTCCGCCAGGGCCAAGAACCGCCGCACGTCGCGAAATCCTTCCACGTAGATGCAGATCGCGTCCGTCCCGGGGTCGTCCAGCATGTACTCGAGGACGTCGCAGATCTCGACGTCCGCCTGATTTCCGAGCGACACGCACGCGCTGAACCCGATGCCGGCATCGTGCGCGCGATTGTACATCGACACCATGAGCGCACCGCTCTGGCTGATGAGACCGACCCGGCCCGGCAGCAGCGATTCCACGTCCAACACGAGAGACGACGTGAGGGCCAGACGGTGATGCGGATTGATCAGCCCCATGCAGTTGGGGCCGACGAGGCGGAGGCCCGAACGCCGCACGATCTCGACGAGCGCGTCCTGGCGCTCGGCGCCGTCGGCGCCGGCCTCGGCAAAGCCGGTCGTCATGACGACGCAGCAGCGCACGCCGGCGTCCGCGCATTCGGCCACCGCGGGAACGACCGCCGCCGGAGGGACCGCCAGGATCGCCACGTCGACCGGTCCCGGTGCGTCGCCGATGCGCGGGTAGCAGCGGCGGCCCAGCACGTCTGCCCGGCCGGGATTGACCGGCACGATCCGGCCGGCGAAGCCGTGCTTGACCAGGTAGTGCATGATCCGCCCGCCGAACTTCGCCACGTTCTCGGAGGCGCCGAAGACGGCGACCGAATCGGGATGCACGATGTCCCGTACCGCCGCCCGTCGTGTGCCCGCCGTCATCGGGTGTGCCTCCACGGACGCGTCCTACCGTCCCTCAAACGCCGGCGTGCGCTTGTCTTTGAACGCCGCGATGCCCTCGTGCGCGTCGTGGGACCCGAGGATGCGTTGAGACCAGCGTTCTTCCAGCGCCGCCGCCTCGTTCAGGCCGTCGCGGGCCTGCGCGCGAACACCCTCCTTGATCGCCCGCATCGCGAGCGGCGCGCCCGACGACAGGCGGTCCGCGATTCGCGCGGCCTCACCGTCGAGCGCCTCGTCGGGGACGACGCGGCTCACGAGCCCGAGCTCAAAGGCCTGCCGGCCGGACAGATCTTCTCCGAGCAGCAGGACGTCCAAGGACCGGTTGCGGCCGATGTAGTGGACGAGCCTGACCATCCCGAGACTCCAGGTCGGGATCATGCCCAAGTACACGTCGCCGGCGCGGAACGTCGCGCCCGCCGCCGCCACCCGGATGTCGCAGGCCCACGCGAGGCCGGTCCCGCCGCCGATGCACCAGCCCCGGACGGCGGCGACGACAGGCTTCGGGAACGTCTCGATCCGCTCGACGATGTGCCGGCCCGCTTCGCGGAACGCCCGGCCGGCTTCGGGCGTGTGCTCCGCTTCATCGCGAAGGTCGGCGCCGGCGCAGAACGCCCGCGACCCCGCCCCGGTCAGGATGACGGCGCGCGTCTCGGCCCGCGCCGCCGCCTCGTCGAAGGCCTCTTCGAGCTCGCGCAGCATCTGAGGCGTGATGAGATTCAGCGGAGGACGATTCAGGGTGATCGTCGAGACTCTCGCGCGGTGGGTGAGGGCCACGGTCTCCAACTGAGACACTCCCCCTTTTGCTGAGATCGCCTAGGATCTAGTAATGTGACAGAACCCTGAAGACCTCCCGTCCGCACCCTCCGGCGGGAACCCCCCTGATCTTCACAACCTCCGCACAGGTTCTGAGCGGAATTTTGAAGGGCGGCGGGTATCATCTGGGCAGCGGGCGGCGGCGCCGGAGTGATCGAAGCGAGGACGTCCGGGCGCCGCGGACCCGCGGCTCTTGCCAACAGGGGGTACTCGACATGTTGCGCCTTCGTTGTCCCGAGTGCGGAGCAGAAACCGAGGTCGCCCCCCACCACGGCGAAGAGGTCGTTGCCGCGTACTGCCTCAGGCACCGCGGCGGCGCGGACGGCCACACGCGCCCCGTCTATATGGTGTCTGTCCAGGTCGAATCCGAGCCGCTCGGGGTCGCACCGCAGCCCGTCGCGGCCTAACACAGCCGGTGCGACGGCCGGGGCCGGCCGGCCTCCTAGATGAGTTCGCGCGTAATCAGGACCCTCTTCAGTGTGTCGATCGCGCCGAGCGCCTTCCCGGTCCCCAGTGCGACGCTGCTGAGTGGATCGGCCACGCGGGTCACGGGGACGCCGGTCTCCTCTTGAAGCAGCACGTCGAACCCCCGCAGCAGCGAGCCGCCCCCGGTGAGGGAGATGCCTTCCTTCATGATGTCGGCGGCGAGTTCGGGCGGCGTCAGTTCGAGCGTCATCTTGACCGTGTTCACGATGGCCGCGACCGAGTCCATGATCGCGCTGCGTATTTCGGCGCTCGAGACCCGCAGCGCCCGCGGCAACCCGGAGACGAGATCGCGTCCGCGCATCGTGATCGTTTCCTCATCCTTCTGCGGGTACACCGACCCGGCGCGGATCTTGACGTCTTCGGCCATCCGTTCGCCGATCAGCAGATTATGGGCCTTCCGGGCGTATTGGATCACGGCTTCATCCATGTTGTCGCCGCCGACCCGGAGGCTGCGAACCGTCACGATATTGCCGAGGGAAATGACCGCCACCTCGGTAGTACCCCCGCCGATGTCGACGATCATGCGGCCGACGGGTTCCGAGATATCGAGTCCGGCCCCCACCGCCGCGGCGAGGGGCTGTTCGATCAGGTACGTCGCCCGCCCGCCGGCCTGCTCGCCGGCGCCGATCACGGCGCGTTTCTCCACGACGGTCGCACCGCTCGGGATGCCCACCATCAACCGCGGACGGGGCATCATCCGCGTGTGCGTCCCCTTGCGAATGAAATACGAGAGCATCGAAGCCGTCGTGTCGAAATCGGCAATGACGCCGCTTCGCATCGGCCGCGTCGCGACGATCTCGGCCGGCGTCCGGCCGATCATCATCTTGGCCTCATTGCCCACGGCCAGGATCTCCTTACGGCCGGCCCGGCAGGCGATCACGGACGGTTCCCGGACGACGATGCCCTCGCCCTGCACGTAGACGAGCGTGTTCGCCGTCCCGAGATCGACGCCCACGTCCCGCGTGAAGTGACTCAAGAGTGACATCAACGGCGTCGGTGCTCCTTTGTTACGCCCCGGCCGCGCGGATCCGCGCCGGTCTCCTCAGCGCGCTCGGGGAACGAGAATGACCTTGCCGAAATTGGCGCGGTCGACGAGCCGCTGCTGCGCGCCCTTGGCGTCTTTCAAGGCGAACCGGCTGTCGATGACCGGTTGCAACCGGCCGCTCGCCACGAGGCGCACGAGATGACGAAGCTCATGCGATGCGCCGCCCTCGTAAAACAACAGGGTATTGTGATTGCGATGCAGGTCCCCGAGATTCATGCGGACCGACTGTCCCCCGAAGGCTCCGCAGCTCACCAACCGGCCGCGCCGGTTCAGCACGCGCAGGCAACCGTCCCAACCGAACTTTCCCGTCGTGTCAAAGACGGCGTCGGCGCCTTTCCCGCCGGTCAACGCCAGCACCTGCTCCGCCCAGCCTTCTTGTGAATAGTTGACCCCGGCCTCCGCCCCAAACGCACGTACGCGTTCGAGCTTCCAGTCGCTGCCCGCCGCCGCGATCACCCGCGCGCCGTGCAGCCGCGCGATTTGGCACGCGGCCACCCCGATGCCGCCCCCTGCCGCCATCACGAGAACCGTGTCCCCGGCGGCGACCGGCGCCCTGGTAACGAGGCCGTGCCACGCCGTCGTATAGGACAAGGCCAGCGCGGACGCGGTCTCCGCTGAAACCGACATCGGGATCGGGATCACGTTCTCCGCGGGAACCCGCACGTATTCGGCGTAGCCGCCCCACAGGTGCACGCCGACGAGGCGATATCGGCGGCAGTAGTTTTCACCGCTCCCGCTGCGGCACATGTCACATTCCCCGCACCGGAGCCACGGATACACCACGACCCTGTGCCCCAGGGGAAATCCAACGACCCGTGATCCGACCGCGACGACTTCCCCCGCCGGATCGGCCCCCAGAACATGCGGAAACGTGAGCTCGCCCATGCCCCGGCGGCTCGCGCGGACGAGGAGATCCGGAACCCGGTTCACCGAGCACGCGAGCACTTTCACCAGGATGTCGTCGGGACCGGGGACCGGCATCGGTACTTCCTCGAGACGGAGCACGTCGGGCCCGCCGTGTTTGCGGAAGGTCACCGCGTGCATCCGGGCATTGCCCACGGCGCTCGCCGGAGACGTGGTCGGCGCGATCAACAAGGCGGTCTCCTCCGATTCTTCAGGGACTTGGAAAATTTGACGTCGGCGGCGCAAACCATTTCTCAAAAATGCGCAGACACGTCCGGGCACTGCGGCGGGGGCTGGGGGGAGGGACGACCAGCGGAGGAGTAAAAAAAAGCGTTTTTGGGTTTCGCAGGCGCGGATGGAGGGACATCATGACCAAGGTGCGCTACGTGCGTATGTATGCTGATCCCGATGGCGAATCACATTTCGCCGACGAGGAGGCAGACCTCAGACCGGTGGACTTCGCGCCGCCTGCGCCGCCCCTAAATCTTTCAGCGCCCATCTCAGCCAAACAGGTCGCGTTTTTCGAGATGCCGGAAGGATGGTAAGGCGACTGGCATCCCGCACCACAGCGGCAGTTCTTTTTCTTCCTTGCCGGAGAGATTGAAGCCAGGGTCAGCGATGGCGAGGTGCGACGCTTTCGGCCTGGGAGCGTCTTGCTCACAGGCGCATGGCACAATCGGTTCCGGAAACTCCTGGTCCGCTTCTCAAAGCGGATGGAGAACTATCGGGGGCTGGTGCATTTCGCATGCGCCCTCATCATCTACCGACTGACGGCCCTGTGACGGGTTCCAAAGAATTCTGGGTGTATAGGGGCATTGACATTTTAGTAAATGGCGTTTATACTGGGGTTTTGTGGTAAACGCCATTTACTACGAGGAGGCAGGACACATGACACAGCAGACTGTCAACCTCACAGTTAATCCTTCCGACGCGACCATCCGTCTCGGGCCGCTGACTGTCCGCTTCTTGGTTACTGGAGAGAATTCAAGTGGCAGCGTCGCGGCATTTGAGCTCATTGTCCCGGGTGCGCAGCGCCTGGCGGCTCCCGCGCATAGCCACGACCAATACGAAGAAACGATCTACGGCATCGACGGAGTGTTGACCTGGACCGTCGACGGGAAACCCGTCGACGTCGGGCCGGGGCAGGCACTATGCATTCCGCGGGGCGCCATTCACCGATTCGATAACAA
Organism: bacterium; assembly: GCA_035934535.1. GTDB lineage: Bacteria > Sysuimicrobiota > Sysuimicrobiia > Sysuimicrobiales > Segetimicrobiaceae > DASSJF01. The sequence continues at coordinate 8,854 of DASYXS010000073.1, read as the reverse complement.
CGGACGCCAGGACGTGAAGGCACTCTGCGTGATCACGCCTGCCGCGATCGGTCCGCAGTATTTCCGCGAGGTTGCTGAGGTGACCAAGGCGGCTGCCGGTGGTCCGCCGGACCGGGCAAAGATGGCAGAAATCATGCGCCGCCACGGCCTCACGCCGGCTGCACCTCGACCGTAACACCCCTACGCCCGTGTCGATCGGTTCCCATTTCGTTGTCGGAATGAGCGACCATGGTCTACAAAAAAAGGGGGGAACAAAGATGGCTGTGACGATGGACGTGCGCATGCCCAGCGAGGCCGCGCAGCTGTACGAGCCGCTCAACCGGGAACTGGGTGTGCACAAAGACAAACTGCCTGAAGGCTTGCTCCATCACTTCGCAACGATGACCAAGGATGGCTTCAATATCTTTGAGGTGTGGGAATCGCAAGAAGCGTTCGACCGCTTCGCAAACGATCGCCTGTTGCCCGCACTGAAGAAACTCGGTGGCGCGCAAGCTTCGCAAATCCAGCCGACGTTCGGTGAGCTCCACAATGAGTTTCACAGTTGATTGCAGCCGATGACGGCACGGTGCGGGTCCCCCAACTGACACGCGAGGCTCTGCACGTGCACCCGCCGGGCGCGGCGCGCGCGCAAACGATACAGTTGCACGGCCCGCGGGTCCCAGACGCGAATGCGCGCACGCGGGCCTGCAAGTCCGGAGGAGAAACATAATGAACGCTGTTGTGGTGGCTCCCGGCGAGGGACGGTTTATTAAGGTCGGATCCACTGGCGCGGGCGTGACGGTCAAAGCGTCGGGCGCAGAGACCGGCGGCCTGTGCACCGTCTGGGAAGGACGAGTCGGGCCGGGGACGGTGGGCGCGGGGCCGCACTACCACCGCGGGCGCGATGAGTTCTTCTACGTCCTCAAGGGTGAGGTGGTGCTGCGCATCGGCGACGAGAGCCACACCGCTGGAGCAGGCACATTCGCCTTTGTCCCGCGCGAAACGATTCACGGCTTTCGCAACGCGAGCAGTGACAGTGCGATCCTCCTGGTCATGCATCATCCCGCCGGCTTCGAACGCTATCTCGAAGAAATGCAGCAACTGGCTGCTGGGCACGGAGGCAGAGAGGAACGGGCTGCACTTGCTGCTCGCTTCGACATGATCCCGGTGCCGGCGTCTCCGGAGATCTAGCATCAATCGGCGGAGGGCTGGTTCGATGTGGGCCGCGATGCGTTGAGCGCTTTCTTGGCCCATGAAAGGGGGCCCTTCGATCATGAGACGGGTTCGGTGTCCCGAGCTGACGACATTGCGTTCCTCTCCTCACGCTGGGCTTTGATGCGGTTAGGGGCGGGGACGAAAAATGGCGCGTAAGGCGATCCGGGACCGTATGTCGAGCCAAACAAGCTCACTGGTCCAAACGAGAGATATGCTCATCGGCGCATTGTTGCGTGTGCCGGCTCAGGCGATCCAGCGCCGCATCATCAAGGGGTTGAACGCGGCCGGTTTTGAGGATCTACGCGTGCCGCATATGGCGGTGCTGCAATATCCTGGGCCAGATGGGATTCGCCCAGGCGTTCTCGCCGAGCGCGCAGGCATGAGTAAGCAAGCCGTGAACCAACTCCTCCGGAGCCTCGAACGTCTCGGCTATATCGTCCGGTCCGACGCACCGGACGAAGGCCGCGCGCGAATTATCCGCTTGACCAAACGCGGCCGCGCCGCATACTCAAGAATCTACGACATTCTCCGCAACATCGAGCACGAATGGAGCGCTGAACTTGGGACAGAGCGTTTCGCTCAGCTCAAAGAGCTGCTATTTCGTGTCTGGGAGAGCCCGTTGACCCGCTAGCAGGCGGGATTGGCACATGAGACTGAATAGTACCTTACCAAAGGTTTTTGGGATAGGTTCTTAGTACTACTACGTCACGTCGCGGCAATTGTACAGGTTTTGGCCGCAAAAGTTTGCCTCCAGGCCCTTCCGCGCACGGACAACATGCGGACCTGACATAGTAGTAATAGCAGCACATCGTGTCCTGATTGCATCTGTGCTTGGCTTGTACCCGCAAACGTGGCCAGTGCGAGCAGCGCAAGTGTTCCGTAAATGGATGCCCTACGCATCGAGGACTCCCTAAGCAGCATGTGACGTGTCCAGCAATGAGCACTATCCGATCCGCATCACCCGAACGTCCACCATCTCCGTGTGGCCCCGCAACGCCACCTGGCGCCGCTCGAGGTGGTCGAGATCGAGACCGGAGGCCCGGCAGGTCTCCTCGCTGATGAGGGCTTCGCCCGCCCTCGCGACGGACGAGAGCCGCGCCGCGAGATTCACGTTGTGGCCCAGCGCGGCGATGTCGGTGACGGTGCCCTCCGCCCCGGCGACCGTCCCGACGTAGGCCGTCCCGGTGTGCACGCCCACGCCGACCGGAAACAGCGGTCGCCCGATGCTGTCATGGCTGGCCACGCGGAGCATTTCCCAGGCCGCTTCCACCGCCCGCCGCGCATGCACCCGACCCGCAAACAGCGGAAAGTACAGCCCCACCACCTCGTCGCCGACGACCTTGTCGACGTAGGCGTCGGTCCGGATCAAGACGTCGGTCACGGACGTGTAGAACCGGTTCATCGTCCCGGCGAAGTCGCCCGGGGACAACCGCTCGGACATCGTCGTGGAGCCCCGGAGATCGGCGAAGAGCATCGTCAGTTCGATCTCGGCACCCCCCGGGTACCGTCGGCAAAACGCCATTCAGAAGTTGCAGAAGCGAGGATTCCGGTGAAACGGCCCCCGGCCGATCAGGCGCATCAGCATGACGCCGCTGCCGGCGAGCGGGGCGAGACAGTTCTTGCAGCGCTGCGACGCCGGGATGAGTCGGAACATGCGCCGCGGGCCGTAGAATACGATGCTCCCGGTCAGCAAGGAGCGCCACAGCCACTCGACGTTCTGCGGCTTGCGCATCGGCGGCCGTCAGGCGCCCGGGCTTCGGGCCGGCGAGGCCCAGATCCCGGCGGCTGGTCTACTTGCCGGTGAGCGCCTTGACGGCGGCGTCGAGGTCGCCGGCGTCGGCCAGAAAACCCTTCCGAACCAGCGTCCCATCCTTGGCGATCACCGCCCAGTACGGTTGATAGCTGAATTCGAAGAGCCGGGCCACGTCCCCGTTTGGATCGAATGCGTTGGGGAACTTCAGCCCGAACCGCTGCACAAATCCCTGGCACGCCTGCCGCGTGCCCATCACGCCGACCCCAATGATCTTGACGCCTGCCTGCTTCCTCTGTTCGTACTCACGCTCCCACCCGGGGGCGTCACCTTGGCACATCGTTCACCACGGCGCCCAGAATAACAAGATCACTGCCGAGCCCCGGAGGTCCGCCAAACTCAATGTCTTGCCGTCGAGCAGCGTCAGGGTGAACGCCGGCGCCGGCCTTCCGCCGGCCTGTCCGAACGCCGCGCCGGCGAACAGCACGATGAGCAACGCCGGCAGCAACGTCCGCAGAGCCCCGTGCCCGATCGTCGGTCTCATGCGCCTACCTCCCTATGCCGAACTCGGTGTCCCGCCTCATTCCTTTGTGGCGTCCCGCAGGTCGAGGATGCCGATCGGCCCGACGTCGATGCCGTGGACAGCAGTCCGCACCGGTACGGGGCCGGCGGCCGACTCGAGCAGCCGGATGCCCGCGGACCCGTGCGCCACCGCGGCCTCGGACGCCGGCAGATCGAGGGCGACGTCGGCACGGCCGGACTCCACATCGCGCAGCCGGGCCGCCGCCGTCTTGTCATCCTCGAAGATCACCTTGCCCTGGTAGGCGGTGCCACGCCAGTAGTTGGGATTAGGTATGAGCACCGCTTCCCGGTGCGGCACATAGCGGACGAGCATCCACGGACCGGTGCCTGCCGAATTGGTGGTGAGCCACGCGGTGGCTGTATCCCGCTCCGCCGCATCCGGTTCCGCCGAACCACCCTGGGCCAAGACCGTCCGCCCGTCGAGGATCGAGAACTGCGGAGACGCGAGCAGCGAGAGAAAGTCCTGCACGGGCCGCGTCAGCGTGATCCGGACCACATCGTGCTCGACGGCCCGCACATCGGCGATCGCATCGGCGAGGCGGGACGGACCCCCGTGCAGATACTTTAGCCGCCGGAAGCTCCACATCACGTCGTCGGCACTCAGTTCCGTGCCGGACGGAAAGAGGACGCCGCTTTGGAGTTCGAACGTATAGACGAGGCCGTCCGGCGATACCGTCCAATGGGTGGCGAGCTCCGGCCCGATCTGGCCGGGCTCGACACGGCTCACCAGCCGGTCATAGACGTTGTAGATGACGGGCAGCGCGCCGGCATCGGCGGCGCGCGCGGGGTCATACGTGCTGACGCCGGACAAGTCCTGAACGATCACAATCGGGCTGTACCGTTTCTGCGTAGCGACGAGGGCGATGAAGATAAGGAAGGGCAGCACGAGGATCACGCCTGCGGGCGCATTGATTTTCCGTTCGGCGACGCCACCGTACAGGGCGCCGAGCACGATGCCCCACACCAGGAAGGCGACGAGCATTGCAACCGCGGCAACCATCCCGAAGTTGGAGAAGTAGACGCCTGGGACCGTCCTCGGATCCATCGTGGGATTGAGGACCGGCAGCAGCGGCGCGACGACCACCGCCATGACGAGCCACGGAATGACGGCGTAGATAAGTCCGCGCTGCCACGCCGGGCCGGGCAGCCGGTTGACGAACCACCCCGCATACGCGAGCGCGAAGAGAATTCCCGCGACAAAGAGGAACGTCCAGCCCGCGGCGGCGCTTTTGAGCCCGAACACGCCGCCCAACATCTGGGCCACATCGAGGCTCGAGATATCTAGCGAAGGATACGCGAGGAGAATAAGAACAAACACGATCCAAGCCACGATGCCGACAGCGATCGCGCGTCCGACGCTCGGTCCCAGCATCGACTCGCCCCCTCCCAACGTCGACGGCGTTGCAGACGCGAGGAGTCGGTGACTTGCGCGGATAATAACTAATTTCATAGTCGATCTTGATCAGCGGCGCAATATGCTAAAAGCATAATTCGGACGCCGGACCGGGGGAGTCCGATGCGCCTAACGTTTCGGCCAACGATCCCTACGGACTTTGTTGGCTGCGTCAGGATCATCCGGGACGGGTTCGCCTACAACGAAACGACCTGGCCGCAATTGCTCCACCTCTGGAACGAGGTCTTGACGGCGCGTAGCGGGGAGTCGACGGTCGTCGAAGATGCGGACCGACCATCGGGCGACCGAATCGTGGCGTTCGGCCTGAGTTGTTTCGTCTCCGACGCGTTCGTTCAGGAAGCCAAAACGTGGCTTCCCCCCTACATCGGCCGGCACGTTCTAGAGAGGTGGTCCCAGGGGCGTTCGGCCATCTTGTCCCTGGACGAGATTCGACACGCCAACGATGGCACAGGGCTCAACGTCCTGGTCCTACACTACGGATGGGTTGAATCGGGTTATGACTCCGCGCAGTCCACTGCCATCCGCAACACGCTACCGCAGGCGTTCATGGAAACGCACCGTGGCTACCACCTTAAGGAGTTCTTGCAAGAGGTCTACGGCGCAGAGGAACTTTCCATCCTTCGTAGCACCGGCGTGCTGCTCCGGACCGACTATGCCGGTTTGCCGACCGGAGGTCTGCCGCCTCCCGATCGAGAGCCGTACCTCGTCGGCGTCACCCCGCAGGAAGCGCAGGGCACGCCATTGGCGGCCATGATCTTCCTTCATAGCGAGCCTCGTTTGCGGCTGACAACCAACGAGCGGGCGATGTTACGCCATGCCTTGGCCGGCCATACGGACGAAGAACTGGCGCGAGTGCTGGGGGTTGCCCCCGTGACGGTGAAAAAGCGGTGGGAAGGCATCTATGACCGCGCGGCAGGTGCGGATGACGAGTTGGCGTTCCTCACCGACCCGCTGGACGGCCGGCGCGGTGCGGAAAAGCGTCGCCACCTGCTGGCATACCTGCAAAGGCATCCCGAGGAACTGCGGCCATGAAGGCACGCCCTCACATGAGGTGCGGGAGCACCCGGGAGAAACCGCAGCCGTGAGAATCCGTGCAGAGGTCCTCCCTTGCGTCTGACTCTCCGGCCGGCAACGGCCGCTGATTTTCCACTGTGCTTCCCCCTAATCCGTGACGGTTTCGTCTACGATGCCTCAACGCACGCGGACCTGCTTCAACTATGGTCGGAACTTCTCCGCGCCGGCGCGGGCATATCGGCAGTCATTAAAGACACGGACCGGTATGACGACCAAGGTGTCGCAGGTTTCGGTCTCAGCGCCTTTGTTTCAGACGAGTTTATAGCAGGCGCGAAAAGCCGCCTTCCGCCCTATGTTGGCCGACAGGTCCTCGACCTACGGAGACGCGGGCATTCCCCCGTGCTGACCAGCGAGCAGGTCCGCGAGGCCACCGAAAGCGACGGCCTGAATGTCCTAGTCATGCACTACGGCTGCCGCGACTGGGACTATTCTGTCGACGAGGCCGCGATGATTCACGCCATGCTGCCGCAGGCGTTCATCGCCTGTCATCGAGGATACCGGCTCAAGGAACTGTTGCAGGAAGTCTACGGCGCGCAAGAGCTCGCGTTGCTCCTCAACGCAGGGTTCCTACTGCGCACCGATTATGCGCAGCATTCCGGTCAAAGCCATCCCCAAGTTAACCCAGATCGCCGAGCGTACCTATGTGGAATCGCTCGAGCAGAGGCGACCGGCCGTCGCGGCACCCTGGCAGCGACGGTCCTGCTTCCTTCTACGCGTAGTCGTTTTGGTTTTGCAGATTACGAACGCGACTTCCTCCGTCACGCCATTGACGGCGCGACCGATCTGGAGCTGGCTCGGACGCTCCTTCTCTCCACAAGCACCGTGAAAAAGCGGTGGGAGCGCATCTATCAACGGGTCGAGGACGTGGATTCGACGCTGCTTCCCATTGACACGCCTCATTCGGCCGAAAAACGCGGAATCGAAAAACGGCGCCGTCTCCTTGCCTATCTTCGTACCCATCTGGAGGAGTTCGTCCCGTGAGGCTCGCCAGGAACGGTCCCGGACGCCGCGCCCCGAATCTTCCCCGATGTCATTGAGGTTCAGGAGAACGGCCTCTGGTGACTTTGGCGAGTGCCTTGCACTCATGCGCGACCGATTCGCGTACACGAACGGTGACCTGCCGCTGCTGATCCGGCTCTGGCGAGAAGTACTGGATAGCGACCTAGGCGTTTCTGCTGTGGTGGAAGAGACAGAAGTACGGCAACCACACATCCTCGCCTTTGGCCTCAGCGCTTTTGTCTCTGACGCGTTTATGGCGGAAGCCAAAACAAATTTACCCCCGTACCTGGGTCCACAGGTCCTTCATCGATGGGCCGAGCACCGGTCACCGATTGCGACGCGCGCGGAGATCCGGCGGGCCAATGCCGGCTCCGGCCTCAACATCCTGGCACTTCATCACGGATGGGACGACGGCATCGAGGGTCCGCAGTTGATCGCGTCCCAGCAACTCCTTGCGCAGTCTTTCAATGAATTTCACGCCGGCTACAACATCCGGGAGTTTCTTCAAGAAGTGAATGGAGACGAGGTCGTCCGTGTCTTTCTCGCGATCGGTGGACGGCTACGCAAAGGCTACGCGAGCCGTCCGGCACCGTTCCCGCCGCCTGCCGGCCGTGAACCGCATCTTGTCGGGATCACACGTGACGAAGCGATGGAGCGGCCGGGTACGTTAGCAACCGGGATTTTCGTGTACAGTCCTCCGCGATTTGGCTTCACCGCCGCGGAACGAGAGCTTCTTAGATTCGCGTTGGATGGGCATACGGACGAAGAACTTGCCGCGGCACTAAGGTTGTCCATCGCGACTGTGAAGAAGCGATGGGAGACCATCTACGGTCGGTCCGCGTCGCTCGAAGGATTGCCCGTCGAATCACCTCGGGCGGCGCCTGGGCGTCGGGGCGCTGAGAAGAAGCGACACCTCCTAGCATATGTTCGTAAGCATCCGGAAGAGCTACGACCGTGATACGGAATAACGCCGTGTCTCATTCACGCCGCCTGGCGCTGCGGCCGCAGATCTGGCAACGCTTCTTCATCATTCGATCTGAAAGGGCTTTAGGCAAGGTGGCTGAACGGTGCTCTAAAGAAGGTTGCCTGTGGTCGAGCCGACGTTTAGCAACGTCCTCGTTCTTTTCTTGGTTGAGGTACGGCGCGTATCTGTAACTGAAGGACGTCGGCTGGCAAGCGCACCGGAATGCGCTGTCCTGCTCAGGACGTAATTAGACAATCCGGCTTTTAATTTTGTGAGAGGTGCCGCCCTCCCGGTCCTCCGTTCCAATAGGCTTGCCGTGCTTCACAGGCCTGCGTCAGCTTCCGCTCCCGTTCCGCGAGACGTGCTTGCGGATCGCCGCGATAGTAGTCGATCGGGCACAGGTACGCCAGACTGGCGTGTGGGCGCTCGTAATTGTAGTAGTGTCCCCAGCGCGTCAGGGCGTCAATGGTGGGCCCGTACTCCGTCAGCTCCGCATCAACCAGTCCTTCCTCCCGGTGCGTCCGATGGAGACGCTCCACCCGGCCGTTCGATTCGGGATGCGCGACCCGCGTGCGGATGTCGGTGAGGCCCGTGGCCGTGATGAACAATCGCCATTCGCCGCTGACGAACTGGCTGCCATGATCATGGACGACGTGCGGTTCCCCCGACCGCCGCGCCGGCAACCGCTCGAGCGCCTCTTGCACCGTGCGGAGCACGGGATCGGCCGCGAGCGTGTGGCTGAGCGTCCAGTGGACGAGAAAGCGGCTGTATCCGTCCAGGATATCCACGAGGTAGTACCAGCGCGGCCGGACGAACAGATACATGAGGTCAAGATGCCAGACCTGATCCGGGTGATCGGGCGCCGGCGGCCGCGTCA
>DASYXS010000064.1:0-14173 GCA_035934535.1 bacterium | reverse complement strand
GCGAGCGCGGCCACCTTGGCCGTCATCTCCGGAATGAACGGCTGCCCCCCGGCGCCCGGCTCGACCGTCATGACGAGGACGGCGGAAACGTGGCGCAGCACCCACGCGACCTGCTCCGGGGGCGTCGCGGGGTTGATCGCGACCCCCGGGCGCGCGCCGAGGGCGGCGACCCGCCGCAGCGTGTCGTAGAGGCGGGGGCAGGCTTCCGCATGCACGGTGATGCTTGCCGCCCCCGCCCGCGCGAACGCCTCCAGGTGCCGCTCCGGCTCGACAATCATGAGGTGCACATCAACGGCCACGTCGGCGGCCCCGCGGACCGCCCGCACCGCGGCCGGCCCCATCGAGATCTCCGGCACGAACCGGCCGTCCATCACGTCCACGTGCAGCATCTCCGCACCGGCCGCCGCGGCGGCGCGCGCTTCTTCGGCCAGCCGCCCGAAGTCGGCGGCCAGGATCGAGGGAGCGATCTTGACCCCGTCTGGCGCGGGGCGAACGGCCGGACCGTGGGCGCTGCTCAGGGGCGAATCTCCTGGATCAGCCGGCTGTCGATATACACCTGCACGATCGTGTAGCCCTGACCGACGACTTGGCGGTCCACGTTCTCGCCGGGATGATGCATCCCCTCGTAGACCGTGTGCACGCCACGTTGGTCAATGACGACGATGCGCACGCGCTGCTGCGGCGGGCCCTCCGGCACGATGATGTGCAGGTGGGTCTCGCGCCGGTCGGTCGATGCGGGCTGGGGCGTGCTGGTCACGATCGGCTGCGGTGGCGCGCTGCCTTCCGGGCGCACCGCGATCATCACCCCGACGGCGTCGCCGTGGGCGATCCGCGTGCCGGCCGGCGGCGTCATCGCGACCACCTGGCCCGCCGGCATGTCGTCGCGCGAGATCTGCGTCACGTCGCGCAGGGTCACCCCGAGATCTTCGAGGGCCCGGCGCGCGTCGTCGAGCGACCGTCCGACGAGATCCGGCAGCACGATCGCCTGTTGTCCCTTGCTCACGGTCAGGTTGACCGGCGTGCCGCGGGCGACCGACGCGCCGGGTGCGGGATCCTGGGTGACGATGAATCCCGACGGCACGGCGTCGTTGTACGTCTCGCGAATCTCGCCGACGACGAGCCGGGCCTCCTCGACGGCGAACCGCGTGTCCTCGAGCGAGCGCCGCCGCACGTCGGGAACGGTCACCATCTCCGGCCCGAGGCTCGTCACCAACCCGACCGCGCGATTCACCTTCACCGCCGTCCCGGCCGGCGGATCCTGGCTCACCACCGAGCCGGTCGGCAGCGTCGCGTTGTGCACCTGCTGCACCACCTGGACGTTGAGGCGGCGCTGCCGGGCGATCGTCTCGGCCTCGACGAGGCTCCGGCCCACGAGATCGGGCACCGAGACTTCGGGCACGTTGAGATAGGCGTTGAGGGCCTGCCAGCCCCAGGCGATGCCGCCGAACGTGGCGAGCAGCACGACCGCGGCGACCATGAGCGGCACCGAGCGGCGCGCGGGGCGGCCGTCCCTCGCCGCCCCGCGCGCCGCGCCGCCACCGGCACGAACGATCGCTGTCGACTCCGCCGCCGAGGCCGCCCGCCAGTGCGCGGTGCGCCCCGTGAGATCGTCGGCCATGTCCTGCGCCGACCGGTAGCGGTGGTCAGGGTCTTTCGAGAGCGCTTTCAGGATAATGGCCTCGAGGTCGCGCCCGAGGCGCGCGCCCTCACGGCGCGGCAGCGGCGGCGGCTCGTGCATGTGCCGCAGCGCGATCGCGATCGGGGTGTCGGCGTCGAACGGCAGCGTCCCCGTGGCGGCCTCGAAGAGCACCACGCCGAGCGAGTAGAGGTCGGCCCGCCAGCCGACGCCGAGCCCGCGCGCCTGTTCCGGCGAGATGTACTGCACCGACCCGAGCACCGTTCCGGTCTCGGTGATGCCGGTCGCCGCGAGCGCGCGGGCGATGCCGAAGTCGGTGACCTTCACACCGCCGTCGGGGGTGAGGAGGATGTTCTGCGGCTTGATGTCGCGGTGGACGATGCCCATCTTGTGAGCGTACTCGAGCACCTCGCAGACCTCGGCGCCGATGGCGCGCACGCGGGCTTCGTCGAGCGGGCCGGCCCGGCGCAGGTGCGTCTTGAGGTCTTCCCCGTCGATGTACTCCATGACGATGAAGTGCACGTCCCCGTCCCGGCCGTGGTCGAAGATCCGGACCATGCGCGGGTGCGACAGTCGCGCGGCCGCCTGCGCCTCGCGCTCGAACCGCGCGACGAACTCCGCGTTGTGGGCATACTGATCGCGCAGGATCTTGATCGCGACGAGCGTGCCGTCGTCGAGACGGCGGCCGCGGTAGACGTGTGCCATGCCGCCCTCGGCGATCAGCTCGAGCACCTCGTACCGGCCCCCCAGCCGGCGCCGGATCATGGGCGGCCCGCCGCGGCGCTCTGGATCTGCAGGGCGGCCGCGAGCACCTGCCGCGCGATCGGCGCCGCCACCTGGCCGCCGACGCCGCCGTTCTCCACGATCACCGAGAGCGCCACCACCGGCCGGTCGGCGGGGGCAAAGGCGATGAACCAGGCATGGGTGTTGCCGTGGGGATTTTCGGCCGTCCCCGTCTTGCCGGCCACCAACACCCCGGGCAGCTGCGCGGCGGTCCCCGTGCCGCTCTGGACCACCTGCACCATCGCCTGCGCGACTTCGCCGGCGAGCGAGGCGGCCATCACGTTCCGGCTGCCGCGCTGCGTGAACGTCTGCCGGATGCGGCCGTCCGGGGCGCGGATCTGCGAGACGAGAAACGGGGTCATCATCGTCCCCCCGTTGCCGACGGCCGCGGCGACGAGCGCCATCTGGAGCGGCGTGACGAGGAGGCTCCCCTGTCCGAACGCGATCTGGGCCAGGCCGCGCGCGCCGAGATCGCGCGGCGGGGGCACGTAGCCGCTCGACGTGGGCAGGTCGAACGGCACCGGCTGCCCGAGTCCGAACGCGCGCGCCGCGGCGGCGACGGCCTGCGCGCCGGTGCGCTGTCCGATCTGGACGAACGCGGTGTTGCACGAGGCGACGAATGCCTGCAGCACCGAGATCTGTCCCAACTGCTCGTGCTCGAAGTTGTGGATCAGCGCACCGCCGACGTCGATCGCCTCGGGGCAACGCACCGGGTCGGCGAGATGCACGCGGCCGCTGCCGAGCGCCGCCGTGAGCGTCACCGTTTTGAACGACGACCCGGGGGGATACTGGCCCTGCGTCGCCCGATCATATAAGGGCGCCGACGCGTCGCGCGACAGGACGGCCCACTGCGCGTCGACGGCGCTCGGGTCGAAGCCCGGCCGGCTGACGAGCGCCAGCACCGCCCCCGTCCGCGGATCGAGCACGACGACCGCCCCGCGGACGTTCCCGAGCGCGCGCACCGCCGCCTGCTGGATCCCGGCGTCGAGGGTCAGCACGACGTCGTTGCCCTCGGGGGTGCGGCCGAACGCCTCCTGGAGCACCTCCCACGGATCGGTGATCGGCAGCCCGAGCAGCGCAAGATCCTCGCGGCGCTCGATGCCGGTGAGGCCGTACCGGCGGCTGCGGTAGCCCAGCACGTGCGCGAACGCCGCCCCCTGCGGATACCGCCGGACCTGCAACGGGCCGGTCCCCACCGAATCGGCCAGGACCGTAAGCCGGCGATCGAGGATTCGCCCCCAATGGATCCGCTCCGCGGCCAGCGCGAGCCGCGGATTCTGGGGCGACGCGGCAAGCTGCGGCCCCCAGATCACCTGCACGAATGCCAGGTAGGCGAGGAGCACGGCGAACAGCCCCGCGAGCAGACGGCCGACGTTACGGGTGCGTCGGAGCATCGCGTCCGTCCGCCGCGGCGCGCGCGCCGCGGTCCGAGATGGCCAGCAGCAGCGCCACGGCGATGAAGTTGCTCACCGCCGCGCTGCCGCCGTAGGTGAGAAACGGCGCCGGAATGCCCGTCAGCGGAATCAGCCGGGTGCTGCCCCCGAGAATGACGAAGGTCTGGATGCCGAACGCCGCTCCCAGGCCGGCCCCGACGAGCCGGTCGAGCGACCCGTCCGCCTGCACGGCGGCGCGGAAGACCCGGCCGAGGAACAGCAGGTAGAGCGCCACCACCATGAAGGTGCCGATCGCGCCGAGCTCCTCCCCGATCGCCGGGAAGATCATGTCGGTGTAGGACGCCGGCATGAGCTCAGGGTGCCCGAGGCCCAGCCCGGCCCCGGTGAGGCCGCCGCTCGCCAGGGCGAACAGGCCCTGCAGGATTTGATAACCGCGCCCCGCGGCGTCGGCCCAGGGATTGAGCCAGACGTCGACCCGCACCCGCACGTGCGCGAACAGATGATAGCACAGCGTCGCCCCGGCGCCGAACGCGACGAGACCGCCGAGCACGTAGTCGAGCCGGCCGAGCGCGACGTAGAGCATCGCGAGGAAGACGCCGTAGTACAGCATCGCCAGCCCGAGGTCGCGCTGGAAGACGAGCAGCAGCAGCGATCCGAGGCACACGAGCAGCACCGGGCCCAGGCGGCCGAGGTCGGCGCGCCAGCGCCGCGGCCCCGGCAGCGTGAGCAGCGGTCGGGTTTCCACCAACACGCCGGCAAAGAACGCCACGAGGAGGAGCTTGACGATCTCCCCGGGCTCGAGCGTGAACGCGCCGACGACGAGCCACTGCCGCGCGCCGTTCCGCTCCACGCCGACCAGGACTGTCAGTACCAGCAGCGCGATGCCGGTAAGCGCGCACAGATAGGCGTAGCGGCGGACCCACCGCAGATCGGCCAGCGTCCCGAGGGCGATCAGCAGCGAAGTCAACCCGAGCGAGATCCAGGCGGCCTGCCGGACGGCGTAGTCGGGACGCAGCCGGTAGATCATCACGAGCCCCACGGCCGAGAGCGCGGCGGCGACCGGCAGCAGCACCTCGTCGCCCCGGTTGTCGGCGATGACGAGTGCTGCGTGCACGACGAGAAATCCCGCCAGCGCGACCGCGCCGGCGACGACGGGATCCCACGACTCCGCCGGATACATCGCGGTGTGCACCGCGACGAGGCCCAGCGCGCCGAGCACGCCGGCGGCCGCGACGAGTCCGCGCTCGGCGGTCCGCCGCGCGACCCACGGCAGCGGCGCGGGCGCGGCGGACGCCGTGGGGGACACGGCCATCGTCACGGGCGGTGCAGCAGGTCTTGCAGGAGGGTGTCCGCGTCCGAGGGATCGCGCGCGGGAATCCCCTGCAGCAATTGCGGACGGTACGCGGGGGCGATCCGCGTGACCGGCACGCCGGTGCGCCGCACGACCGCGAAGAACGGCACGCCGAGAATCCGGAGGGGAACCCCGCGCATCACGGCGACGCGATCGCCGCTGACGCCGAGGAAGTAGGCGTGCTCGAGGCGGTACGCGGCCACACCGGCGGCGAGGAACGCAACGAGGGCCGCGGCGCTCGCGGCCCGGCCCACGCGGTCGAGCCACTTCGGCCGGACCCGCACGAGGACGACAGACGCGTTGTCGACGCCGCCGCGCGCGTTGGCCAGGCCGACGACCATCCGGCACGCCTCGGTGCCGTCCCGCGTCGTGCGGACGATATCGGCCATCTCGTCGGGGGTCACGGCGCTGTGCACCCCGTCGCTGACGAGGAGCAGCGTGTCGCGGGCCCGCAGCGGCACCGCCAACACGTCGACCTGGACGTCGGGCGCGGTTCCGAGCGCGCGCGTGAGCACGTGGCGCTGCGCGTGTCCGCCGGCCGCGGCGGGCGAGAGCGTGCCGTGCCGCACGAGCTCCGCGACGACCGAGTGGTCGACGGTCAGCTGCCGGATCTCCGTGCCGCGCATCAGGTAGGCGCGGCTGTCGCCGACGTGCGCCAAGACGACCGCCTGGCCCACGACCAGCGCCGCGGTGCACGTGGTCGCCATGCCCGACTGCTCGGGCCCGGCCGCCTGCGCGTTGATGTCGGCATTGGCGCGCCGCACGGCCAGCGCGAGCGCCTCCGCCGGCGTGAGCCCGCGCTCGAGGAGCACCGGCACCTCGCGCACGAGCGTCTCGACGGCCATCGTGCTTGCGACGCCGCCGCCCGCGTGTCCGCCGAGTCCGTCCGCCACCGCGTACAGCGCGGCCCCCCGCGCGAGGCGGTCGCGAAGCAGAATGCGGTCCTCGTTGGTCTCCCGCACACGGCCGATCTCGCTGACGCCGGCGCCCCGCGAGGTGAATCCGCTCATCCGCCGCCTCCGTCGCCGGGGCTCCAGGCGCCGGTCCCCGCCCCCACCGCCTCGGACGCGCCCTCGAGCCGGAGGCCGAGCACGACGTCGCCGATCTTCAGGCGGTCGCCGGCGCGCATGGCCACGGGCCGGCGCACGCGCCGCCCGTTGAGCTGCGTTCCGTTCGTACTGCCGAGATCCTCGACCCACACGCGGCCGTCGCGCTCAAACAGACGGGCGTGATGCGCCGACACGTAGTCGCCGCTCAGCACGATGGCGCAGCCCGGCGCGCGGCCGACTGTGGCCTCCCCCGCGACGAGGAACTCCCGGCCGCGCGACGTCTCCGGCGCCTCCACGACCAGCACGGCGCGCGACGCCGGCCACGCGGCCCGCGTCTCCATGTCCGCCAGGACAACGCGCAGCACCCGGAGCACAAAGAGGACGAGCGCCAGCAGGAACGCGTACCGAAGCACGACGATCAGCAGCACCGGCGTCGCGATCATGCGCCCCTCCGGTACTGCAGCAGCGCGTTGCCGACCTGAATGCGGTCGCCGTCGTGCACCGGCACGCGGTTTCGCCCGATCGGCCGGCCGTTCAGCGCGGTGCCGTTGGTGCTGCCCAGGTCCTCGACGACCGCCTCACCCTCCGTTACGTGGAGGCGCGCGTGCGTGCGGCTGACGCTGGGATCATCGATGACGATGTCCTGGTCGGCGCGCCGCCCGATCGTGAGCACCGGCCGGTCGAGCAAGAAGTCGCGGCCGGCCGTGCCGGCGGGTCCCGCCAGCACGCGCAGCCGCGCGCCCGCGGCAGGACGCTCGCGGCGATAGATGCGGGTGTCCGACCCCGGCGTGCCGGCCGGCGCGTCGTCCGGTCCCGCGGGGGAGGCGGGCGACGGCTGCGCATCAGGGGACAGCCGCGCTTCTACATAAATCTCCCCGGACGCGATCGCCTCGCGCGGCTCGATGCTCACGCGCACCGGACCGGCAAGCCGCGCCCCGAGCTCCTCGGCGCGGGTGCGGAGGAGCTCGGCCAGCTCGACGACGAGCGCCGGCGCAAGCGACTCGTAGGGCGCGAAGTCTGTGGGATTGAGGAACACCCGGTAGTCGTTCGGCAGCAACGCCGCGCTCAGCCCGGCGACCGCGCCGGCCTCCATCTCGCGCACCACCCGCCGGCCGATCTCCACCGGATGCACCCGGTCGCGCGACCACCGCGTGAACAGGCCCTCGACGAGCGCCTCGATCCGCCGCTCGAACCGCAGCAGCACGCTCACTAGTGTACCCTCGCGAGAGAAGGTGAAGGACCCGCGTGGGTGGATCGGGGATGGTGAGAGTGCCTCACGCCCAGCCCTCCCCCCGGCGCGCTTTGATTTCATGGTGACCGGCGAGTCCGCCGGCACGGGCGCCGCCGGCGGCGGGCACGGGGATACCGCCCGGCAGCGGCGCCGGCTTTGATTTCACGGCGGCAGGCGAGTCCGCCGGCAGACGGTCCGCCGGCTTTGATTTCATGGTGGCCGGCGAGTCCGCCGGCGTCCAGCGCGACGCGCGCCCGCTCCCGTCCGCGAGGCGCAACTGCCCGCACGCCGCCTGAATCTCCGTGCCGCGCTCGATGCGCACCGTCACCGGAATCCCGGCGTCCCGCACGCAGCGGGCAAAGGCGCGGACGCGGCTGACGGCCGGCCGGCGGAGTGCGATCCCGGGCACGGGGTTGAGCGGGATCACATTGACGTGGCACAGCAGGCCGCGCAGGAGCCGGCCCAGCGCGCGCCCCTCCGCATCGCCGTCATTGACGCCGTCGATCAGCACGTACTCGAACGTGAGCCGGCGTCCCGTCGCCGCGAGATAATCGCGGCACGCGGCGATGAGGTCGGCGATCGGATAGCGCTCGGTCACCGGCACCAGCCGCCGCCGCAGCGCGTCGGTGGGCGCGTGCAGCGAGACCGCCAGCGTGATCTGGAGACCCTCGCCGGCGAGCCGGCGGATCTGCGGCACCAGACCGACGGTGGAGAGCGTGAGGTGGCGCACGCCGATGCCGAGCCCCCACGGCGCGGCGAGGATGCGCGCGGCGCGCACCGTCGCCTCGTAGTTCGCCAGCGGCTCTCCCATGCCCATGAACACCACGTTGCTGAGCCGCCGGTCGGCGCGCGCGCGGATCGCCAGCCCCTGGCTGATGATCTCGCCGGCGGTGAGATTGCGGGCGAAGCCGCCGAGCCCGGTCGCGCAGAAGGCGCAGCCCATCGCGCAGCCGGCCTGGGTGCTGACGCACGCGCTGCGGCGGCCGTCGTCGAACCGCATCAGCACGCACTCCACCGTTTGGCCATCCTCGCACGCGGCGAGCAGCTTCGTCGCGGATCCGTCGGCCGCGTCCGTGGACCGCCTGACCGTGAGGGTCCCGATGCGGGCCGCCCCGCGGAGCCGCTCCCGGAACGTGATGGGTAGATCCGTCATCTCCGAAATATCTTCCACACCGCGGCCGTAGACCCACCGGGCGATCTGCCGGCCGCGGTAGGCCGGCGCGCCGAGCCCCCGGACGAGATCGGTCAGTTCCGGCAGCGGAAGCCCGCGCAGGTCCGGCGCCGCGGGACCGGCCGCGGGGCGCGGCGCCGCCGGCCGTGCGACGGTCACGGCACCCTCCGCAGCGCCGCGACGAAGAAGCCGTCGGTACCGGTCCGGTGCGGGTAAAGGAACGCGGTGCCGGGCGCAGCCGGGGTCGCAAACGGCCAACCATCGATGGGCGCCGGCGTAAACGCCGGCGAGGCCGCGAGAAACGCGGCGACGACGTCGGGACCCTCCTCCGGCTCGATCGTGCAAACGCTGTAGACGAGGCGCCCGCCGGGCCGGACCGCCGCCGCGGCCCCCGCCAGCACGCGGGTCTGCCGCGCCGCGATCGCCGCGAGATCCTCGGGCCGGACGCGCCACCGGATCTCGGGCCGGCGCCGGAGGACGCCGAGTCCCGAGCAAGGCGCGTCGACCAGCACGCGATCCGCAGCCCCGGGCCACACCTCGCCGAGACGGCCCGCGTCGAGCGCCCGGGTCTCGACGCACGCGACGCCGAGCCGCGCGCACTGACGCGCCACGGTCTCGAGCTTCTGCGGCAGGAGGTCGCAGGCCACGAGAAGCCCGCGATTCTCCATCAGCGCGGCGAGATGCGTCGTCTTGCCTCCCGGCGCCGCGCAGGCGTCGATCACGACCTCGCCCGGACGCGGCGCCACGAGCCGGGCGACGAGCATCGAGCCTTCGTCCTGCGGCGTCACGAGCCCCTCCGCGTACGCCCGGTCCCGCGCGTCGGGCGCGCCGGCAGTGATCCGGCGGGCTTCGGGAAGGCGCTCCGACGGCTGCGTCTCGATGTCCAGCGCCCCGAGGCGCCCGTCGAGTTCCGCGATCGCGCCGCGCAGCAGGTTGAGCCGCACCCACGAGGGCGGCGTCTCGTTGTTCGCCGCGCACAAGGCGCGGGTCTCGTCCGGGCCGAACCGCGCGAGCCACCGCGCGACGAGCCACTCGGGATGGGAAAACCGGACGGCGATCGTCTCGGCGGTATCGCCGGCATCCGGCCACGCCGGCGGCGAGGCCGCGAGCCGGCGCATCACCGCGTTGACCAGCGATACGGTCCCGGGATGACCGACGCGCCGGGCCAGCTCCACCGTTTCGTCGCAGGCCGCCCGGGCCGGAACGCGCGAAAGAAAGGCAAGCTGATACGCGCCGAGGCGCAGCACCTCGCGAATGCGGGGCGGGAGGCTGCCGAGGCGGCGGTGGAGCGCCTGCGCGAGCGCCCAGTCCACCTGGGCGCGGTGCCGGAGCGTCCCGTAGACCAGCTCCGTGACGAAGGCCTCGTCCGCCGGCGTGAGACCGGCGCGGCCGAGCGCCGCGCGGAGCGCGGCGCCGCTCCAGGCCCGGTCGGCGTCGACCCGGTGCAGAACCTCTAGCGCCACCTCTCGGGCGGTGCGGCGACGATCCATGCGGACTGTGGAGCGCGGCGCGGCGGCATCACTCCTCCCGCCGCGACATGCTCATCAGCAGCACGAGGCGCAGCAGCTGGAGGATCGCGGTGGCCGCCGCCGCGACGTACGTGAGCGCCGCGGCGCCGAGCACGGAGCGGACGCCCCGCAGCTCGTCGTCGGTCATGAGGTGCTCCGCGGCCAGCACCCGCAGCGCCCGGCGGCTCGCGTCGAACTCGACCGGCAGCGTAATCACGGTGAACGCGACGAACGCGCTGAAGATCAGCACCCCAAGCTGCATGAACGTTCCGGAGTGAAAGAAGAAGCCGATCATGAAAATCGGCCACGCCAGCCACGAGCCGAACTGCGTCACCGGCACGATCGCCGAGCGCAGGGCGAGCGGCCCGTAGTTGTCCGCGTGCTGCAGCGCGTGGCCGGACTCGTGCGCCGCGACGCCGACCGCGGCCACCGACGCGCCGCCGTAGACGTCCGACGACAGCCGCAGCACGCGCGTGCGGGGATCGTAGTGGTCCGTGAGGGTGCCGTCGATCCGCTCGATCTGCACGCTCGACAGTCCGTGCCGGCGCAGGATTTCCGCCGCCGCCCCGGCGCCGGTCAGCCCGCTTCCGATCGCCACCTGGCTGTACTTGGCGTACGTCGAGCGGACCCGCATCTGCGCGTACAACGCCAGCAGGATCGCCGGCAGCACGATGATGTAGGTCGGGTCCCAAAAGAACATCCGTTCACCCCCAACTGCCAGCATTGTAACATAGGGTCCGCCCCGGCCTACGCGGATTCCCGGGACGCGTCGCCGCCGAGCGTGACGCCGGGCTCCAGCGCGTGGCCGCGGGCGTACGCGGCGGCGCTCATCCGCCGCCCCGCGGCCGGCTGCACCTCGTGCACGTGCACGACGCCCTCGCCCGCGGCGACCCCAAGCGGCGCGCGGTCGTCGGCCGGCACGCTCAGCACCGTCCCAGGCGCCGCCTGCCCCGCGGCGGACGGCCGGCGGACCCCGCCGTCCGCCGCCATGACACGGGCGCGCCAGATCTTGAGCTCATGACCCCCGAGATGGGTAAACGCTCCCGGCCAGGGGTCGCACGCCCGCACGAGGTTGACGATCGCGGCGGCCGGCCGCCGCCAGTCGATCTGGCCCTCTTCACGCGCGAGGCGCGGCGCCCAGGTCGCGCGCGCGTGGTCTTGCGGGAGGCGCGGCGCGCGGCCGGTCTCGATGAGCCGCAGCGCCTCGGCGAGCAGCACGGCTCCCTCCTCCGCAAGCCGCGCGGTGAGCGTCCCGGTCGTGTCTTCGGGCCCGATCGGGACGGTCTTCTGGAGAATGATGTCGCCGGCGTCGAGCTCTTCGGACAGATGGAGAATCGTCACGCCCGTCTCGGCGTCGCCGGCGGCGACGGCCCGCGCGACCGGCGCGGCCCCGCGATACCGCGGCAGCAGCGACGGGTGCACGTTGACGATCCCGTGCGGCGGGATCGCGAGGACCTCCGGCGGCACCAGCCGCCCGTAGGCCACGAGCACGCCGACGTCGGGCGCGAGCGCCCGCAGCCGCGCGAGGAAAACCGGGTCGCGCAGCGACGCGGGCTGCAGCACTTCGAGCGCGTACTCGCTGGCCGCCCGCGCGATGGGCGGCGGCTCCACGTGGAGGCCGCGGCCGCGCGGCTTGTCCGCGCGCGTGACCGCGGCGACGACCTCACCGACCGCCAGCACCGCGTCGAGCGACGGCACCGCGAACGCCGGCGTGCCGAAGAAGACGATCTTCACGGCCTTGATTTCATGCCGGCCGGAGCGGTTTGGCTCTGGCCGCAGGCCCAGAGTCGTCCGGCACCGTATCCCCGGACACCTGGATGTCGGCCGCCGAGGCCGCGCTCTCCGGCGCGACCTCGGTTGCCTCCCCGCCCGCCTGCCGCAGCGTCTTCGGATCGCGCACACGGTCGGTGAACAGCACGCCGTCGAGATGGTCGATCTCGTGCTGCAGCACACGCGCGAGCAGGCCCTGCGCGTCGACCGTGATGTAGCGGTTGCGGCGATTGCGGGCCCGAACGACCACGCGCGCGGACCGCGGCACGTCGCCGAGCAGTCCGGGAATGCTGAGACACGCCTCGGTACCGGTGACCTCGCCTTCCTGCTTCAGCAGCTCGGGATCCACGAGCGCGAAACGTCGATCCTCGACTTCGATGACGATCACACGCCGTCCGACACCGACCTGCGGCGCCGCGAGTCCCACGCCCCGGGCGTGCCGGAGCGTCTCAAACATCTGCTCGATGAGCGTGCGGACCTCCCGCGTGACCCCGCGGACCGGCTGCGCCCGCCGGCGCAGGATGCCCGCGCGCGGGCCGTCCACGGTCACGATCTCGAGGGCGCGCGCGGAGGCGCGTTCGTCCGTCACACGATTTCCAGCGGATCAACGTCGACGACGAGCCGCGCGCCCGCCGGCGGCGCGATTTCCGCCACAATCGCGCGCGCGCCGTCGCGCACGGCCGCGGGGTCCGCCCCCCGGAGCACGCACTGCACGCGGGTCCCCCCGGCCCCTCGCAGCGGCGCCGGACCGAGCACGTCGAGGTGGTGCGCGCGCGCCGCCGCGGCGACGCGTCCGGCGAGCGCCCGCGCGGGCGCCGGTGCGCCGGCCTCGGCGACGACGCGCACGAGACGCGCATACGGAGGATACCCGAAGCTCCGGCGCGCCGCCAGTTCCTCGTCGTAGAACGCCGCGTCACGTCCCGTCGCGATCGCGCGCACCACCGGGTGATCGCGCACGCGCGTCTGCAGCACGGCTTCGGGCGCCGGGCCCGCGGCGGCGGACTCCCGGCCGCCTCCGCGGCCGGCCGCCGTGACATCAACGCCGGCCGGCGGATGGACCAGATCGATCGCGGCGCGCAGCCGCTGCAGCGTCCGCTCCGCGGCGCGGAAATCCGGGAGGTACATCGGCCCGTCGGCGTCGATCACGCCCACGAGCGACGGCCGGGCGCGGTGGGCCCGCAGCAGCGCCACGGTCCCGACCAGCAGCCGGACCCGGCCGCCCGCGAAGTCCCGCACCAGATGCTCCGCGCCGCGCGCCGTCTCCGCGTCGAGACGCGCGAGTCGCAGCGCCGGGAAGAGACGGCGGACGATCTCCTCGACGCGCTTCGTCCCCGCGCCGACGCCGCGGAGGTCCACGCCGCCGCACCGCGGACAGACGTCGGGCGCCCGGCCGGTGCGTCCGCAGACGCGGCAGCGCAGCGTTCCGTCCTCGCGATCGTAGGCCATCGCGATGTCGCACGCCGGACAGCGTACGGCGGCCCCGCACTCGCGGCAGAGCAGGACGCGCGCGTACCCCGTCTGCTGCACGACGAGGGCGACGCTCCCGCGCGCGCGGAGATGACGCGTGATCGCCTGCACGAGGGTCCGGCTGAGATAGCCGATGTGCCCGCGCCGCCGCTCGGCGCGCATGTCGACCACCGTCACGGCGGGGGCCGGGCGGCGCGGGGCCAACCGGACGGTCGAGAATTCGCCGGCCGCGGCGGCCGCGTAGGTCTCCACGGACGGCGCGGCCGAACCGAGGACCAGCCGGGCACCCTCGAGCCGGGCGCGCCCGCGCGCGACGTCGCGGGCGTGATAGCGCGGCGCCGATTCGGACTTGTAGGCTTCGGCCTGCTCGTCGTCGACGACGATCAATCGAAGCGCCGGCAGCGGCGCGAACAGCGCCGACCGCGTGCCGATCACGACGTCGACGGCGCCCTCCCGGATGCGCGCCCAGACCGCGCGGCGATCCCGAGCCGTGAGATCCGAATGCAGCACGCCGACGGCGGCCCGGCCGCGCAGACGTTCGGCGAAGAGCGGCACGTCCGCGATCTCGGGCACCACGACGAGTACCCGGCCGCCCGAACGCACCGCGGCGGCCACGGTCTCGTCGATCCAGCTCGATCGCGCCTCGGCGTCGCCGAGGAGCAGCGTGGCGCCTGCGGCCGGGGGCGCGGCCACCTCGACGGCCCGGGCGGGTGCGCCCGCGAACGGCGGGCGCGGCGCCTCGCGGATCTGGACGAGATCGGCGGCGGCAAGCCGCCGGAGCACGACCCGCCCGCCGCCCGAGGCGAGATCGGA
>DASYXS010000049.1:0-15947 GCA_035934535.1 bacterium | reverse complement strand
CACGCCGTCGCGCGCGAGGGCGTGACGGAGGCGCACGATCTCCGGCGGTTCGAGCCTGAGCTCCCGCAGGGCGTCCTCGTCGGCGAACACGCCGGCCGGCGGGCCTTCGAGCGCCACCTGTCCGCCGGCGAGCACGACGACCCGGTCGGCCAGCGCCGCTTCCTCCATCGCGTGGGTGATGAGCACGAGGGCGAGCCCGTCGCTCCGGCACAGCCGCAGCGCCACCTCCATCACCTCGCGCTGCCCTTCGGGGTCGAGCATCGACGTCGCCTCGTCGAGCACGAGGCATTTCGGTGCCATCGCCAGCACGCCGGCGATCGCGACCCGCTGCTTCTGGCCGCCGGACAAGAGATGCGGCGCGCGCCGGCGCAGCGCCTCGAGCCCGACCGTGTGCAGCGCCGCGTCAACGCGGGCGCGGATCTCCGCCGGCGGCAGCCCCAGGTTCTCGGGGCCGAAGGCGACGTCTTCCTCGACCACCGCGGCGACGAGCTGGTCGTCGGGGTGCTCGAAGATCATGCCGACGCGGCGGCGGATCTCCCACACCGCGTCCGGATCGGCGGTGTCGAACCCGTCGACCAGGACCTGACCCTCGGTGGGCAGGAGGAGGGCGTTGAGATGTTTTGCGAGGGTGCTCTTGCCGGACCCGTTGCCGCCGACGAGCGCCACGCACTCGCCGGAGCGGACGTCGAGGTCTACGCCGAGCAGCGCGGGCACGGCCTCGGGGGTCCCGGCGTGGTAGGTGTGCGCCAAGCCGCGGACCTGGATCAGCGCTTGGGAGTCCCCGGGTGCCCCCGGCACGGGAGTTACTGGAGCAGTTCGAGCAGCGCCATCTCCGCGGCGTCGCCGCGCCGCCGGCCGAGACGCACGATCCGGGTGTAGCCTCCGCGACCCTTCTGGTACCGCGGCGCCACCGTGCCGAAGAGCCGGCGCACGACCGCGGGATCGGTCAGCAGGCGCGACGCCTGGCGGCGGGCCTGCACGTCGTTCCGCAGCGCGAGGTCGATCATCCGGTCGGCGACCTTCTTGGCCTCTTTGGCCTTGTGGGCGGTCGTCCGGATCCGGTCGTGGGTAATCAGCGACGACACGAGCCCGCGGAAGAGCGACCGCCGGGCGGCGGTGTCACGGCCAAGACGGCGGCCGGTCTGACCGAGCACGTCAGGCCCCCCTCCGCCGCAGTTCGAGGCCCAATCCGGCGAGCTTCTCCTTGACCTCGTCGAGCGACTTGCGGCCGAAGTTCTTGACGTTGACGATCTCGTCCTCGGTGCGCTGCAGGAGGTCGCCCACCGTGTTGATACCCGCGCGCTTGAGGCAGTTGTACGGCCGCACCGAGAGATCCAGCTCCTCGATCGGCATCGTCGCGACCTTGTTCGCCTCGTCGACCGGCGCGCCCGCGGCGACTTCGGGACCGGCCGCGGTCCCGGCGAACAGCCGGAAGTTCTCGATCAGCTGCCGGGCCGATTCCTGGAGCGCCTCCTCCGGCCGGATGCTGCCGTCGGTCCAGACCTCCAGCACGAGCCGGTCGTAGTCCGTGGCGTGACCGACGCGGGCGTCCTCGACGGCGTAGTTGACCTTCTGAATCGGGGAGAAGATCGAGTCCACGGGGATCACGCCGATGACGTGCTCGCTCTTGCGGTGGCGCTCCGCCGGCACGTAGCCCTTGCCGCGCTCCACGACGAGCTCCATGACGAGGTGCGCGGTCTTTCCGTCGAGCGTGGCGAGGTGGAGGTCGGGGTTGAGGATTTCGACCTCCGCGTCCGGCTGCAGGTCCCCCGCCGTGACTTCCTTCTTGTTCTTGACGTCGAGCCGCAGCAGCTTCGGCTTGTCGCTGTGCAGCTTGAAGGTGAGCTCCTTGAGGTTCAGGATCAGCTGCGTCACGTCCTCGACCACGCCCGGCACGGTCGAGAACTCGTGCAGGACGTTCTCGATCTTGACGGACGTCACGGCGGCGCCCGGGATCGCGGCGAGCAGCACCCGCCGCAGGGCGTTGCCGAGGGTGACCCCAAAACCGCGATCGAGCGGCTCTACGACGAACTTGCCGTACGTGTCAGAGAGCTCCGCGTACTCGACCTTGGGCTTGTTCATGTCCCACACGCCCGTCAACCCCCTCTTTCCGCTCGAACCGCCGAGCACGTCGGTCCCGCCGGGCATCCCCGTTCCGAAGGACACGCCGGAAATTCCGGGAATGACCCGGATCGATGTTGCCGTCTGGTCTTCAGACATTCGTGGCTACCCCTTACTTCGATGTTATCTCGAGTAGTATTCGACGATCAGCTGCTCGTGCACGGGCACGTCGATGTCGTCCCGCGCCGGCAGCGTCAGCACCCGCCCGGTCAGCGCGTCCGGCTGATATTCGAGCCAGCCCGGCGTGCCCCGTCCCGGCGCCTGTCCGGCGAGGGACGCGAAGTGCGGCAGGGCGCGGCTTCGCTGGTCCACCCCGACGCTCTGCCCCGGCTTCACGAGAAACGACGGCACCGTGACCCGCCGGCCGTTTACCATGATGTGCCCGTGCGCCACGAGCTGGCGCGCCGCCTTGCGGCTCGACGCCAGGCCGAGCCGGTACACCACGTTGTCGAGCCGGCTTTCCAAGATCTGCAGCAGGCGCGTGCCCGTGACGCCCGTCGCGTGCGACGCCATCTCGAAGTAGTGCTTGAACTGGGTCTCGTACACGCCGTAAAAGCGGCGCAGCCGCTGCTTCTCGCGCAGCCGGATCGCGAAATCGGAGGGCTTGCGCCGGCTCGGCGCGTGCATGCCGGGCGGGGTGGTGTCTTTGGCCACCGGACACTTGTCCGTGTAGCACTTCTCGCCCTTGAGATAGAGCTTCATGCCTTCCCGCCGGCACAACCGGCAGACCGGCCCGTGGTACCGTCCCATACCCTCTCCTCTACACCCGTCGCCGCTTCGGCGGCCGGCATCCGTTGTGGGGAATCGGAGTCACGTCTTTGATCAGGCTGACTTCCAGGCCCGCCGCCTGGAGCGAGCGGATCGCGGCCTCCCGGCCGGAACCCGGGCCCTTCACGAACACCTCCACCGACCGGACGCCGTGCTCCATCGCCTTGCGCGCGGCGTTCTCGGCCGCCAGGCCGGCGGCGAACGGCGTGCCCTTGCGGGAGCCCTTGAAGCCCGAGGTGCCCGCGCTCGCCCACGCGAGCACGTTGCCCTGCAGGTCGCAGATCGACACGACCGTATTGTTGAACGTCGACTGAATGTGGGCGATGCCCGCCGGAACGTTCTTGCGTTCCTTGCGCTTGCCGCGGGTCGGTGTGGTCATCCGGTCCAGGTACCTCCCTTAGCCGGCGGCCGGCGCCGCGGCGGTCTCGGTCTTGGCCTTGCGGGCGCCGACCGTCTTCTTCTTGCCCTTGCGGGTCCGGGCGTTCGTCCGCGTCCGCTGGCCGCGGACGGGGAGCCCCTTGCGGTGCCGCTGGCCGCGGTAGCAGCCGATCTCGACGAGGCGCCGGATATCCATCGCCACGTCGCGCCGCAGGTCGCCTTCCACTTTATAGTTGCGGTCGATGACCTCGCGCAGGCGGGTGACTTCCTCGTCCGTGAGGGCGCGCACGCGCGTGTCCGGATTCACCCCGGTGATGCCGAGGATCTCCCGGGCGCGGCTGCGGCCGATCCCGTAGATGTACGTGAGGCCGACTTCGACCCGCTTCTCACGCGGCAGGTCCACGCCCGCGATACGCGCCATCCGGTCCCTCCCCTACCCCTGCTTCTGCTTGTGCTTCGGGTTCTCGCAGATGACCATCACGCGGTTCCCGCGCTTGATCACCTTGCACTTCTCGCACATCCGTCTGACCGATGCCCGTACCTTCATGACACGGCTCCCGTTAACGGAATCGATACGTAATCCGCCCCCGGGTGGGGTCGTACGGCGACAGCTCCACCTTCACCCGGTCGCCGGGCAGGATCCGGATGAAATGGATCCGCATCTTGCCGGAGATGTGCGCCAGAATCTTGTGTCCGGACGCCAGTTCCACCCGGAACATGGCGTTGGGGAGCACTTCGACGATCGTCCCTTCGACCTCGATAACGTCTTTCTTGGCCATCCTCTACCCCGTGGACGAACAATTGTTTATTATACCGATGCCTCCGCGGGAAGTCTAGTCAGCACGTCGGCGCCGGTCTCCGTTACCGCGACCGTGTGCTCGAAGTGCGCGGAAGGACGGCCGTCGGCCGTCCGGACCGTCCACCCATCCCGCTCCATCACCACATCCGGTCCACCCATGTTGACCATCGGCTCGATCGCGAGGGTCATGCCGGTCCGCAGCACGAGCCCGGTTCCGCGCCGGCCGAAGTTCGGCACCTGCGGCTCCTCGTGCAGCCGCCGGCCGACGCCGTGGCCCGCGAAATCGCGGACGACCGAGAAGCCGGCCCGCTCGGCGTGGCGCTGGATCGCCCCGCCGACGTCGCCGAGCCGCGCCCCCGCCCGCACCGCCTTGATGCCTTCCTCGAGGGCCTCCGCGGTCACCGCGAGCAGCCGCCGCCGCGGTTCGTCGATCTCGCCGACGGGCACCGTCACCGCGGTATCGCCGTGGAACCCGTCGATTTCGGCGCCGAGGTCGAGGCTCACGATCTCGCCTTCCCGCAGCGCCCGGCGGCCGGGGATCCCATGGACGACCTCGTCGTTCACGGAGATGCACACGCTCGCCGGATAGCCCCGGTACCCGAGAAAC
Source organism: bacterium (assembly GCA_035934535.1). GTDB lineage: Bacteria > Sysuimicrobiota > Sysuimicrobiia > Sysuimicrobiales > Segetimicrobiaceae > DASSJF01. The sequence continues at coordinate 11,274 of DASYXS010000049.1, read as the reverse complement.
GACGGCACCGCACCGAGCGCGCGGATGCGGTCTTCGGCGAGGCGATCCAACTCGCGCGTGGTCACGCCCGGCCGGACCGCCGCGCACACGTCCCGCAGGGCCAGCGCCGCGACTTGGGCGGCGCGGCGCATCACGGCGATCTCGTCCGCGGACTTGATCGGGATCGAATCGGCCACCGTCACACGCCCCGGCCGGTCCGCGCCCCGACGAACTCCTGGATCCGCTCGTAGACCTCTTCCGCGGTCCCCTGGGCGTTCACGACGAGGAAAATGCCCCGCGTCCGATAGTGGTCCACGAGCGGCGCGGTCCACCGCCGGAACACCTCGAGCCGGCGCCGCACGGTCTCCGGCGCGTCGTCGCGCCGCTGAATCAGCTCCGTCCCGTCGAGATCGCACCGCCCGGGCTCCCGCGGCGGGTGGTACTCGACGTGGTAGTTGGCGCCACACTTCGGGCAGATCCGGCGGCCGGTGATCCGCCGGATCACGACCTCCTCGGGGATCTCGAAGAACACGACTCCCTGGAGCTCGCGGCCCCACTTCGAGAGGAACTCGTCGAGCGCGTCCGCCTGGGCCAGCGTGCGGGGATAGCCGTCGAGGATGAACCCCTCCGCGCAGTCGGGCCGGAGGAGCCGCTCCTCGACCAGCTGCTGCACGATCGCATCGGGCACGAGCTCGCCCTCGCGCATGTACTCCCCGGCGCGCCGTCCCATGTCCGTATCCGCGCGGACCGCGGCCCGGAACATGTCCCCGGTGGAGATGTGCGGGACGCCGTGGCGCGCGTGGAACAGCACCGCCTGCGTGCCCTTGCCGGCGCCCGGCGGACCCATGAACACGAGGTTCAACGGCACGTCACTTCATGAACCCTTCGTAGTGGCGCATCAGCACGTACGCCTCGATCTGCTTCATCGTCTCGAGCGCCACGCCGACGACGATCAGTAGCGAGGTGCCGGTGAGGTAGAGCGTCAGCTGCCCCGTGAACCGGGCCAGGAAGATCGGGCCGACGGCGATCAGGCCCAGGAACAGCGCCCCGACGAAGGTCAGCTTCTCGAGGATCCGGATCAGGTAGTCCGTCGTCGGCCGGCCCGGCCGGATGCCGGGGATGAAGCCGCCGTACTTCTTGATGTTATCCGACACGTCCTCGGGATCGAAGCTCACCGCGGTGTAAAAATACGTGAACGCGATGATCAGCACGAAGTACAAGAGGGCCCCGGTCGTGCTGTTGAGCGACAGATAGTTGCCGACCCGCTGCAGCCACGGGAGGCGCGAGAACTGCGCGATCGTGGAGGGAAACTGCATCACGGAGATCGCGAAGATGATCGGGATCACGCCGGCCGACGCGATCCGGACCGGCAGGTAAGTGGTCTGGCCGCCGACCATCCGGCGCCCCACGATCCGCTTCGCGTACTGGATCGGAATCTTGCGGGCCGCCTGCGTTACCAGGACCACGGCGACGATGCTCACGAAAATTACCGCGATGTCGGCGATCGCGCGGAACACCGAGGCTTCGCCGACGTTCACGAGGCCGATCGTCTGGGAGAGTTGGTTGGGCAGCCGCGCGGTGATGCCGGCGAAAATGATGAGCGACACGCCGTTCCCGATGCCGTACTCGGTCATGATCGAGCCCATCCACGTCAGCAGCATCGTCCCGGCGACCAGCGTCGCGACGATCTCGCCGAGCATGAGCGGCCGCGGATCGCCGATCGCCCCGAGGTTCCGGATCAGCAGCATCTGGCCGGTGCCCTGCACGATCGCCAGCAGCACGGCGAGATAGAGCGTCCACTGGCCGATCTTGCGCCGCCCGGCCTCGCCCTCCTCGCGGTGGATCTCCTTGAGCGTCGGGAACACCACCTCGAGCAGGCTGAAGATGATCGACGCCGTGATGTACGGGAATACGCCGAGCGCGAAGAGGGCGAACCGCGAGAACGCCCCGCCGACGAACAGGTCGATGAACCCGAAGACGTTGCCGGCCTGGCCCTGCTGGAACAAGGTCTGCAGGCGCAGGACGTCCACGCCCGGTACGGGGATGTGCGACCCGAGCCGGAATAGCGCGAGCATGCCTACCGTGAAGAGGAACTTCCGGCGGAGGTCCGGGATGCGGATGATGTTCGCGAGCCCGGGAATCACGCGCCGATCACCTCGACGCGGCCGCCGGCCGCCTCGATCCGCTGCTTGGCGCTCTTGCTGAACGCGTGGGCCTTCACGACGAGCGCATGGGCCAGGTCCCCGCCGCCCAGGATCTTCACCTGGTCGCCCTGGATCAGCCGCGCGGCCCGCAGGGCGTCGGGCGTCACCTCGGTCCCGGCGGCGAACGATCCCAGCCGGCCGACGTTGACGACGTCCATGCGCTCCCGCGGTCCGCCGCCGACCATGTTGCTGCCCGCGCCGCGGACGCCACGGCGGTACGGAACGCGCTTGACGAGCGGCAGCTGGCCGCCCTCAAATCCCGGGCGGCGCTGACCGCCCGTGCGGGCCTTCTGGCCCTTGTGCCCGCGGCCCGCGGTATTGCCGTGGCCCGACGAGTGCCCCCGGCCGACGCGACGGCGCCGGCGGCGGGCCCCGTGGGCCGGCCGGAGATCACCCAGCCCGACCATGCTCCACCTCTTCCACCGTGACCAGATGCTGTATTTTGCGCACGGCGCCGGCAAACGACGCGGTCTGCGCGTGCACGCGGCTCGCGCCGATGCGGCGCAGTCCGAGCGCATAGGCCGTCCGCCGCTGATCCCGCGGGCAGCCGATGAGGCTGCGGCGCAGCGTCACGCGGACCCGGGCCGTTTCCGCGGTGCCCAGGGAGGGCGTGGCGACGGTCACACGCTCTGCCACTGTGCCGCCCTCCGTCCCAGCAGATCCTCCACCGTCTTGCGCCGCATGCGCGCGACCTCGGCGGGCAGCCGGATATCGAGCAGCCCCTTGAGCGTGGCGCGCGCCTGGTTGATCGGGTTGTTGCTGCCGAGCGACTTCGTCAGGATGTCGCGGACGCCCGCGGCCTCCAGCACGGCGCGCACCGGCCCGCCGGCGATGACGCCGGTCCCGGGCGCGGCCGGCTTCAGCATGACCTTCGCGGCGCCGTAGACCGACAGAATCTCGTGCGGAATCGTCGTGCCGGAGAGCGAGACGCCCATGAGGCTCTTGCGCGCCTCTTCCGTCCCCTTGCGGATCGCGTCGGGGACCTCCCCGGCCTTGCCGAGGCCGATCCCGACGTGCCCGTGCTCGTCGCCCACGACCACGAGCGCGCTGAAGTTGAAGCGCTTCGCGCCCTTCGTGACCTTGGCGACGCGGTTGATCCAGATCGCCTTCTCCGTCGTCAGGTTGACGTCGTCCGCCTTGACCCGGCGGTGCAGATACTCCAGATCCGCCGGCTTCTGCGCCGGCGGCGCCTCGACTTTGCGAGGCTTCTTGCCCCGTCCCTTGCCCTTGAACCGCGGCATGCGTCCCCTCCTAGAACTCCAGCCCGCCCTCGCGGGCGCCATCGGCCACGGCTTTCACGCGGCCGTGGTAGAGATAACCGCCGCGGTCGAACACGACCCGGCTCACGCCGCGCTCCTTGGCGCGGCGCGCGACCAGCTGGCCGACGAGCTTGCCGGCCTCGGTCTTCTTCCCGCCCTTCTTCGCGCCTGCGGCCTGAGTGCGGATCTCGGGATCGAGACTCGAGGCCGCGGCAAGCGTGCGCCCGTCCCGGTCGTCGACCACCTGCGCGTAGATGTGCGCTACGCTGCGGAACACCGACAGCCGCGGCCGCTCGGGCGTCCCCCGCACCACGCGCCGGATGCGCAGATGGCGGCGCTGGCGCGTGACGTTCCGGCTCTTGCGCTTGATCATCGCTGCCCCCCTACGCGCACCCCGCGCCTTTCCAAGCTGACGGGGCTGACGGGCGTGTGCATGGTTATGCTTTCGCCCCGCCGGCCCCGGCCGCGGCCTTCCCGGCCTTGCCGGCCTTGCGCCGCACGTGCTCGCCGAGGTAGCGGATGCCCTTGCCCTTATACGGGTCGGGCTCGCGGAGCGCGCGGATCCCGGCCGCGATCTGTCCGACGAGCTCCTTGTCGATGCCGGACACCACAATCCGGTTCGGCTGCGGGGCCTCGAGCGTGATGCCGGACGGCGGGTCGAGCTCCACCGGGTGCGAGAAGCCGAGCTGAATCGCGAGCTTCTGGCCCTGCTTCTGCGCGCGGTACCCGACGCCCTGAATCTCCAGCGTCACGGCGTACCCCTGCGTGACGCCCCGGACCATGTTGGCGACGAGCGCCCGGGTCAGGCCGTGGAGCGCCCGGTGGAACCGGCCGTCCGTCGGGCGGGAGACCGTAATCCGGCCGTCCGCGACCGCGACGCTGATGTCCGGGTGCACGATCCGCTCGAGCGACCCCTTGGGACCCTTGACGCGGACGGTGCGGTCCTGGACGGCCACGTCCACACCGCCCGGAATTGGAATCGGCAACCTGCCTACGCGTGACATCCGCCGCTCCTCACCAGATAAAGCACAGGATCTCGCCGCCGACCCCGGCCCGCCGGGCGTCGCGGTCGGTCATGACTCCGCGCGACGTCGAAAGAATGGCGACCCCGAGCCCGCCACGCACCCGCGGGATCTCGGTACGGCCCCGGTAGATACGCAGACCCGGACGGCTGATGCGCCGGAGCCCGGTGATCACGCCCGTCTTGCGCTCGCCGTACCGCAGCGAGAGGCGCAGTTGATGCGGGGCCTTCTTGTCGAGCTCGAAGTCCGCGATGAACCCCTCGTTCTTGAGGATCTTCGCGATCTCGAGCTTCATCCGCGACGGCGGCAGCACCACGTGGTCGTGCCGCGCGGTCATCGCGTTGCGGATGCGCGTCAGCATATCCGCGATCGGATCGGTAATCACGCCCACTCCCGTCACCTCACCAGCTGGCTTTGACCACGCCGGGAATCTCGCCCTTGTGCGCGAGAGTGCGCAGGCAGATCCGGCACAGGCCAAACTTGCGGAACACCGCGCGCGGACGGCCGCACAGCCGGCACCGGCTGTACCGCCGCACCTTGAACTTGGCCGGCTTCCGCCACTTCAACAAGAGCGCTTTCTTCGGCATCTGTTACGCCCTCCCGGCCCCGTCTGCGCGGGACTCCCGTCCGCCTGCGCGGACTCCAGCGGGCGAGGCCGCGCCCGCTCCGTCGCCGGACGCGGCGGCCTCGCGGAACGGCAGCCCGAGCGCCCGCAGCAGCTCGCGCGCCTCCTCGTCGGTCCGCGCCGTCGTCACGATCGCGATGTCCATGCCGCGAATCTTGTCCACCTTGTCGTACTCGATCTCCGGAAAGATGAGCTGCTCCTTGATCCCGATGTTCATGCTGCCGCGGCCGTCGAACGACCGCGACGGAATGCCCTTGAAGTCCTTGATCCGCGGCAGGCTGATGTTGAACAGCTTGTCGAGGAACTCGTACATCCGCTCGCCGCGCAGCGTCACCTTGCAGCCGATCGGGTTGCCGGTTCGCAGCTTGAAGGCCGCGATCGACGTCCGGGCCCGCGCGATCACCGACCGCTGCCCGCTGATCGTCGTCAGCTCCTCGACGGCCTTGTCGAGGTGCCGCTGGTCTTGTAACGCGTCGGCGACGCGCATGTTGATGACGACCTTCTCGACCTTCGGGACCTGCATGACCGTCTTGTAGCCGAAGCGCTTCCGCAGCGCCGGCACGACGTCGGCCTTGTAGCGTTCACGCATCCGCGCCATGGCTACTTGTCGATGACCTCCCCGCAGTGGCGGCAGATCCGGACCTTGCCGCCGTCGTCGAGCACGCGGTGCCCGAACCGGACCGCGCGCCCGCACCGCGGGCACACCAGCATCGCCTTGCCGGCGGAAAACGCCAGCTCTTTCTCGACGATGCCGCCGGACGGCATCTTCTCGTTCGGCTTCGTGTGCCGCTTCGCGACCATCACGGCCTCGACGATGATCCGCCCTGTGTCGGGGAGGACCCGCAGCACCTTCCCGCGCTTGCCGCGGTATTTGCCGGCGATCACCTCGACCGTGTCGCCCCGGCGGACGTGGACGCGCGTTCCCGCCATCACAGCACCTCCGGCGCGAGCGAGATGATCTTCATGAACTGCCGTTCGCGCAGCTCCCGCGCCACCGGGCCGAAGATGCGCGTGCCGCGCGGATTGTTCTGGTCCGTGATCAGCACCGCGGCGTTGTCGTCGAACCGGATCTGCGAGCCGTCGGGCCGGCGCGTCGGCTTCACGGTCCGCACCACCACCGCCTTCACGACCTCGCCCTTTTTGACGGCACTGTTCGGAATGGCCTGTTTGACCGTCGCCACGATGACATCGCCGATCGCCGCGTAGCGGCGTCGCGACCCGCCGTAGACGCGGATGCACATGATCTCGCGCGCCCCCGTATTGTCCGCGACCCGGAGCCGCGTATAGTTCTGAATCATCGCGCCTTCTCCACCACCCGGACCACGCGCCAGCGCTTGTCCTTGCTGAGCGGCCGCGTCTCGGCGATCAGGACCGTGTCGCCGACGTGCGCTTCCCCGCGTTCGTCGTGGGCCTTGTACCGCGCGCTGTGCCGCACGATCTTCTTGTACACCGGGTGCTGACCGCGCCGCGAGATCTCGACGACGACGGTCTTCTGCATCTTGTCGCTCACCACGCGGCCGATCCGGGTCTTCCGGATGCCGCGCTTCTCGGCCGGCGCCGCCGCGGGCGATGCGGCCTGCGAATCCGTCATCTCGTTCATCGGCGGCCTCCGGCCGGCGCGGCCTCGACCATGTCGCGCGCCCGCAGTTCCGTAAGCAGGCGCGCCACCGCCCGGCGCATTTCGACGATCTTTGCCGGATTGAGCAGCTTGCCGGACGTCCGCTGCAGCCGCAGCGTGAACAGCTCCTGCCGCGCGTCGGCGAGGCGCTTCTGGATCTCCGCCTCGCTCAGGTCCCGCATCGACTCCACCATTACGCCTGCCCCCCTGCCGCGCCGGCCGCCGCCGTTTCACGGCCTCCTGCCGGCGCGATCTCGCCGACCTCGTCCCGCTGCACGAAGCGCGTCGGGATCGGCAGTTTGTGGCCGGCGAGGGACATCGCCTCGCGGGCCACCTGCTCGCTGACCCCGCCGAGCTCGAAGAGCACCCGGCCCGGCTTCACGACCGCGACCCACAGCTCGGGGTTGCCCTTGCCGCTCCCCATCCGGGTTTCCGCGGGCTTCTTGGTCACCGGGTGGTCCGGAAACACGCGGATCCACAGTTTGCCGCCACGCTTGATGAACCGAGTGATCGCGCGGCGCGCCGCCTCGATCTGCTGGCTCGTGATCCAGGCGCGGTCCAGCGCCTGGAGCCCGAACTCTCCGAACACCACCGCGGCGCCGGTGTGGGCTTCCCCGCGCATCCGTCCCCGGTGCGCTTTGCGATACTTGACCCGCTTGGGCATCAACATGCGCTACGGTCTCCTTCTGTCTACTCGCTGGCCGGCGCGTCCGCGCCGCCGGCACGCCCCGCGACGTCGGGGTCGCCCTCCGGCCGCCGTTGCTGCACGACCACCCGCGGCTGGCGCGACGGCAGCACCAGGGTGTCCGACGCCCGGCCGCGGACGCCGCCTTCGGCCGGCACGCGCCGCCGCTCCGGCAGCACGTCGCCGCGGTAGATCCACACCTTCACGCCGATGCGGCCGTACGTCGTGAGGGCCTCGGCCACGCCGAAGTCGATGTCCGCGCGCAGCGTCTGCAGCGGCACCCGGCCCTCGCGGTACCACTCGTACCGCGCGATCTCCGCGCCGGCGAGCCGCCCGCTGCAGGAGATGCGGATCCCCTTCGCGCCGCTGCGCAGGCTGCGGGCCACCGCCTGCTTCATCGCCCGCCGGTATGCGATGCGCCGCTCGAGCTGGCTGGCCACGTTCTGGGCGACCAGCGCGGCCTCGAGCTCGGCGCGCCGGATCTCCTGCACGTTCAGCTGGATCGCCTTGCCGGTCAGCGCCTCAAGCTCTTTCTTCAACGCGTCGATCCCCGTGCCGCCGCGGCCGATGATGATGCCGGGCCGCGCCGAGTGGATCGTGATGCGGACGCGGTTCGCCGCGCGCTCGATCTCGATCCGCGAGATCCCCGCCCGGCCCATCTTCTTCTTGATGGCGCCGCGCAGCTTCTGGTCCTCCTCGATCAGCTCGGGGAAATTCTTTTCGGCATACCACTTCGACTCCCAGTCCTTGATGATCCCGAGCCTCAGACCGATTGGGTGGATCTTCTGCCCCACGATGACGCCTCCAACGCCGGCGCATCCCGCCGGCTAGTCCCCTTTAGGGGGCTGCGGTTACTCGTCCGCGACGATGACGGTAATGTGGCTGCTGCGCTTCTTGATCACGTCGGCCCGGCCGCGCGCACGGGCGTGCATCCGCCGCTGGCTGGGCCCGCTGTCCACGTACGCGCGCCGGACGCGCAGCGCGTCGCGCGCGAGCTCGAGGTTGTGCTCCGCGTTGGCCGCCGCCGACGCCACGACCTTGGCCACGGCCTTGGCGGCGCGGTTCGGCGTGAACTTCAGCACGGCGAGCGCCTCGTCCACGGCCTTGCCCTTGATGAGCTCCGTCACCGTCCGCACCTTGCGCGGCGCGATCCGGACGTGGCGCGCAATCGCCTTGGCTTCCATCAGCTGCCTCCCTTAGGCCGACGGCGCCGGCGCGGCCGGCGTGCCGCCCGCGGCCGGCGCGGCCGGGGTGCCCGGTCCCATCGGCCGCACGGACGTCGCCTTCTCGACGCGCACGCCGTGGCTCTTGAACGTCCGCGTCATCGCGAACTCGCCGAGCTTGTGCCCGACCATGTTTTCGGTCAGGTACACCGGCACGTGCTTGCGGCCGTCGTAGACGGCGATCGTATGTCCGACCATGTCCGGCAGGATCGTCGACCGGCGGGACCACGTCCGGATCACCCGCCGCTCGCGCGTGCGGTTCAGCGCGTCGACCTTCTGCTGCAGGTGCTTGTCGACAAAGGGCCCCTTCTTGATCGACCGACCCATCTATTTCCTCCGCTTCACGATAAACTTGTCGCTCGGCTTCGTCTTGCGGGTCTTGTAGCCGAGCGTGGGCTTGCCCCACGGCGTCACCGGCCCGGGCATTCCGATCGGCGACTTCCCCTCGCCGCCGCCGTGCGGATGGCTGCTGGGATCCATGACCACGCCCCGGACGTGCGGCCGGCGGCGCATCCACCGCGTCCGGCCGGCCTTGCCGATGCTGACCGACTCGTGCTCGAGATTGCCGATCTGGCCGATCGTCGCCCGGCAGCCGACGTGGAGCATCCGCACCTCGCCGGAGGGCAGCCGCACCTGGGCGTAGTCGCCTTCCTTGGCCATGACCTGCGCCGCGCCGCCGGCGCTGCGTACCAGCTGGCCGCCGCGGCCCACGTGCAGCTCGAGGTTGTGCACCGTCGAGCCGACCGGGATGGCGCGCAGCGGCAGGCAGTTCCCCGGCTTGATCTCCACGTCGGGCCCGGACGCGACGACGTCGCCGACCCCGAGCCCCACCGGCGCGAGGATGTACCGCTTCTCGCCGTCCCGGTAGTGCAGCAGCGCGATCCGGGCGGACCGGTTCGGGTCGTACTCGATCTGGGCCACCCGCGCGGCGACGCCGTCCTTGTTCCGCTTGAAGTCGATGACGCGGTAGCGCCGCTTGTGCCCGCCGCCGCGGTGGCGAACGGTCACGCGGCCCTGGCCGTTGCGGCCGGCGTGGTTCAGCAGCGGCTCGACGAGCGACCGCTCGGGCGACGTCCGCGTGATCTCCTCGAACGTCACCACCGTCATGAACCGGCGTCCGGGCGTGATGGGCTTGAACTTTTTGATCCCCATGCGTCGGGCCTCCGCCCCTACGTCAGTTTCTCGAGATCGATCTTGTCGCCGTCGGCGAGCGTGACGATCGCCTTGCGGTAGCCGGCCTCACGGTAGTGGTGCTGCCCGCGCCGGCGTGCGCGTCCCGGAATCCGGATCACGTTGACCTTCGTGACGCGGACGCCGAACAGCCGCTGCACCGCGTCGCGGATCACGGGCTTCGGAGAGGCGCCGTCGATCTCGAACGTGTACTTGTTGATCGCCGTGCCGCGCATGCTCTTCTCGGTGACGATCGGCCGCCGGATGACGTTGCGCGGATCGAGCAGGCTCTGCGGGCTCATGACCCGAGTCCCTCCACCAGCCGCTGGAGCGCGTCGCGGGTGAACACGATCCGGTCCGCGGCGAGAATCGCGTGCACGTTGAGCGCGGACGCGGCGGCGACGCGCACCCCGGCGAGGTTGGCCGCCGAGCGCTCGACCATTTCGTTCGGTGAGGCGGTGACGAGCAGCACCGAGCGGACGTCCGACCCCTTGACCCCGAGACCCGCGGCGCGGAGCGCCGCCGCGACGATCTGGGTCTTCGGCGCGTCCAGGTCGAGGCGGTCGAGGACGGAAATGCGTCCCTCCGCCGCCCGCGCCGACAGCGCCGACCGCAGCGCCAGGCGCCGCACCTTCTTGGGCAGGGTGTACCGGTAACTCCGCGGCTGCGGCCCGAAGACGATGCCGCCGCCGACGAACACCGGCGCCCCGCGCGCGCCGTGCCGGGCGCGGCCGGTGCCCTTCTGCCGGTAGAGCTTGCGCGTGCTGCGCGCGACCATGCCGCGCGTCAGCGTCGAGTGCGTGCCGCGGTGCCGGCCGGCCAGCTGCCACAGCACGGCTTCGTGCAGCACCGCGGTGTGCGGCACCACGCCGAAGACCGCCTCGGCCAGCTCCACTTCTCCGGCGGCCTTGCCGTCCCGGTCGTATACGGTCGCCTTCGTCATGCCCGGGCTCCCTTCGCGGCCTTCGGCGTCGCGGCGGGCATGGGACGGGCCCTTCCGGCGGCGGCGCTCCGGACGAGCACCACGCTGCCGCGGGGTCCGGGAAGCGCGCCGTGGATCAGGAGGACGTTGCGCTCCAAGTCGACCGACACGACCCTGAGGCCTTTGACCGTCGAGCGCTCACCGCCGAGCCGGCCGGGCATGCGCTTGCCCTTCCAGACCCGGGCGATGTTGCTCGAGCCGATGCTGCCGATCGCGCGGTGCATGAGGCTGACGCCGTGCGTCGCCCGCTGGCCGCCGAAGTTGTGGCGCTTCATCGCGCCGGCAAAGCCCTTGCCCTTGCTCACGCCGGTCACGTCCACCCGGGCGCCCTCGCTGAAGGCGTCCGCGCGGACGGCCTGGCCGATCTCGAACGTCTCGCCGGCGCCGATGCGCACCTCGCGGATCACCCGCATCGGCACGAGCCCGCGCTTGAGGAAGACGCCGCGGTACGGCTTCTGCGGCGTCCGCGCCTTGGGCTTCTCCGGCAGCGGATCGAACCCGAGCTGC
>DASYXS010000038.1:0-2223 GCA_035934535.1 bacterium | reverse complement strand
GTACTTCTCCCTCACCGCCTCTTTGATGTCGATCCGGCGCTCCATCGTATCACCCCCGAGGCGTCTTGCGGTTTGGCGCGGCCACGCTCACCCACGCGATCTCTTTGGGATCGACGGCGCCGGTGCGCGTGCAGCATTCGGCGTACAGGAACCCCAGCAGGTCGCGCAGGGTGCCGGTGCTCGCGGTGTACCGAAGGAACGTGCCCTCCCGCCGCACGCCGACGAGACCTTCGTGACGCAGTTTTTCGAGGTGGTGGGACAACGTCGATGCCGGCACGTCCAGCTCCGCCTGGATGTCGCCGGCCACGAGGCCCTGCGGATGCGCCGAGAGGAGCAGCCGCAGAATCTGGAGCCGGGCCTCGGTGCCGATCGCCGAAAACATGTCCGCGTACCGCGCGACTTCCTCCGTCCCGCCGCGTGCCCGCGATTCGTCCATTGAGGGAGCCTTCCCAATAGCTTCCATATTTCGGAAATTACCGAAATATTTGCCCGTTGTCAAGGGGCGACGGCGTCCGCCTCGATCTCGACGAGCATCGCCGGATCGACCAGCCGGGTCACCGCCACGAGCGTGCAGGCGGGACGGATGTGGCGGAACACCTCCCCATGCGCCCGTCCGACCGCTTCCCAGTCCGCGATGTTGACGACGAAGATCCTGGTGCGCACAACATCTTCCAGGCGGCATTCGAGCCCTCGCAAGGCCGCGTCGATGTTCTTGAAGATCTGCACCGCCTGCGCGTAGGCGTCGCCCGCGCCGACGATCCGGCCCGCGGCATCGGTCGCCGTGGTCCCCGCCACGTGCACGGTCGGTCCCATGCGGACGGCCCGCGAGTACCCGACAACCGGCTCCCACGGCGTGCCGGACGAAAATGTCCGCCGTTCCATCGCTCACCTCCCCGGAATACTTGCGGCGCGGCAAGAGCGGCGCGTGCCGTCCCGCCTCGATCCGTCGCATCCGCCCGCCCGTGTTCGCGACCCTAACTGAGCGGCGTTCGCTGCACCATCAGCACGCTGTAGTCGAGGTTCTCGGCGGCGATCCCGATCTGGCGCAGCATCGCCATGACCTGCGCACGGTGGTGGATCTCGTGAAAGAGCACCTGTCCCGCGATCCCGCCGGCGGTCAACTGGAATCGCATCGGCGGGGTCATGCGGCGCGCGACCATCACCGTGGGACGGGCGGGATCCCCAAGGCCGCCGAGCGCCTGCCGCGTGACCGGCCGCTGCCGGTCCCAGGCGGCGACGAACGGCTCGAGCTCAGGCAGCCGTTCCACGGTGAACGGGTTGTTCTGCGAGATCTCTTCCCCGCTCACCTCGCCCTTCTCCAATACCTCGGCGTACCCCCACTCGGCGCCCGCCACGTGCAGGAGCGTGGCTCGAATCGAGCCGCGTCCGATGGGGAACGGCTGGGTGTACGCGGACGGCGGCGCCCGGCGCACCCACTCGAGCAGTTGCCCCCGGGCGAGCACGAGGTAGTCGAAGTACGCCACGAGACCGTCTGCGAGCGTCGTCACGGCGGGATCCTCCAAGCGGTGCAACATGCCGGACGCATCACACGTCCGCATTGTACCCGGAGGGTCACCGCGGCGTCTCCTCGCCGCCGGTCCAGATTCGACGGCCGACCCGGCCGCCGCCTCCGGGGCGTCGGAGGGCAACGAGCCGCTGGTATCCGAGGGAACACGCCGCGACGCCGGCGATCGCGGCCAGCAGCGGGCCGGCAAAGACCAGCACGACCACGCACGCCGCGAGGGAGAGGGCCGCGGCGTACCGGAGCGGCGGACGGAGCAGGCGGACCGCCGCGGCCATCGACAGCACGTACGTCGCGATGAACGCGGAGGTGGACAGCGGCAGCAGGTCGGCGATATTCCACCCCGCGACATACGAGACCGCGGCCGCGGCGGCACACAGCGCTCCCATGACGCCGAGCGCGCGGAGCGGCGTGCCCGATGCCGGCGCCACGCCGACCCAGGCGGGCAGCTGGCCGCGGCGGCCGAGCGCGCACATGAGGCGGCTGATGCCGGCGGTGTACGCGTTCAGGGGCGCGAACGACAGCACGAAGCCCGACACGCCGACCACAAGCGCCGCGGCCGGCCCGAACGTGCCGGCCGCCATCGAGACGAGCGGAGCCTGCGGCCCCAGGGCCCGGCCGTACGCGCGCGTGCCGACCGTCGCGACTGCGAGAGCCACGTACAGCAGCCCGACGATCACGACCGCGAGCAGACTGGCGCG
>DASYXS010000026.1:0-6352 GCA_035934535.1 bacterium | reverse complement strand
GCGGCAGATCACCCACCAGCAGCATCGCCGGGCACCAGAGGAGGAGGATGAGGCCGACGGTGAGCTTGAAGCTCCGCGGATCGATGTGGTGAAGTAGGAGGACGCCGGCCGGAACGCCGAGCAGGCCGCCGGCGATGAACGGAAGAAGCCGCGGCAGATGGAGGCCGCCGCGCACCGTGCTCAGGGAGAGCGTCTGTCCGAGCAACGACCCGAACACGACCAGTGGTCCTGCCGACGCGGGACCGACGGACCACACCCAGACGCCGAGCGCCACCAGCCCGAACGCGAACCCCGAGAGGCCGGCGACGAAGCCCCCCGCGGCGGCGCCGAGCGCGACAATCGCGAGGTTCGTCAGTGCTTCTTCTTCAGCATCTCGACGAAGTAGCGGTGCACCCGGTCGTCCGCGGTCAGTTCGGGATGAAACGCCGAGACGAGCATGTTGCCCTGCCGGGCGAGCACCGGTTTGCCGTCGAGCGACGCGAGCACCTCGACGTCCGGCCCCACGCGCTCGATCACGGGGGCCCGGATAAAGACGGCGTGCAGCGGCGGTCCGCCGAGCGCCGGGATCTCCAAATCCGTTTCGAACGAATCCACCTGGCGCCCGTACGCGTTGCGCCGGACGGTGATGCTCATGAGGCGCAGCAGCGGCGGCTCCCCGCCGCGCGCCTCCTTCGACAAGGCGATCATCCCGGCGCAGGTGCCGTAGACCGGCATGCCGTCTCGGACCCGCGCCGGGATCGCCCGGTCAAGACCGTACTCCGCCGCGAGCTTCCCGATCGTCGTCGACTCGCCCCCGGGGATGATCAGCGCGTCGACCTTCGCGAGATCCTCCGGCGTGCGGACCTCGACCGCCTCGACGCCGAGCCTCCGGAGCATCGTGACGTGCTCGATCACATCGCCCTGAAGGGCGAGGACGCCGACCGTCGGCGCGGCTCCGTTGTGCTTCGGGTCGCGCGCCGTCACGAATCTACCAGCCCCGCGTCTGCAGGAGTTCGGCCTCGGGCAGCTTGCGGACGTCGAGGCCTTTCATCGCTTCGCCGATGCCCTCGGAGACCCGCGCGATCACGTCGGGGTCCTTGTAGTGCGTCGTCGCTTCGACGATCGCCTTGGCCCGCTTCGCCGGGTCGTCGGACTTGAAGATGCCGGAGCCGACGAAGTTGCCGTCGCAGCCGAGCTGCATCATGAGGGCCGCGTCGGCGGGCGTGGCAAGGCCGCCGGCCGAGAAGTTCACGACGGGAAGGCGGCCGAGCGCCCGCACCTCGAGGACCAGCTCGTACGGCGCGCCGAGGTCCTTGGCGGCCGTCATCAGCTCCTCTTCCGGCGTGGCCTGCAGGATCCGGATGCCGTCCATCACCGCGCGCATGTGGCGCACGGCCTCGACGACGTTTCCGGTGCCCGCCTCGCCCTTCGTGCGGATCATTGCCGCGCCTTCCCCGATCCGCCGCAGCGCCTCGCCGAGATCGCGGCAGCCGCAGACGAACGGTACTTTGAACAGGTGCTTGTTGATGTGATAGCGCTCGTCGGCGGGCGTCAGGACCTCGCTTTCGTCGATGTAGTCCACACCGAGCGCCTCGAGGACCTGGGCCTCCACGAAGTGGCCGATCCGCGCTTTCGCCATGACCGGGATCGTCACGACCTCCATGATCTCCTTGACCTTGAGCGGGTCCGCCATCCGCGCGACGCCGCCCTCCTTGCGAATGTCGGCCGGGACGCGCTCGAGCGCCATCACGGCGCACGCGCCGGCGTCCTCTGCGATCTTCGCCTGTTCCGCGGTCGTCACGTCCATGATGACGCCGCCCTTCAACATCTGAGCCAGGCCCCGCTTCAGCTTGACCGTTCCAACCTCCGCCATCGCCTGCCCTCCTCTGACGGTTTGCTCGTTGTTGCCGTCCGCTCCGCTGCCGTCCACGATGAGATTAAAGCCCCGCCGCCGTGCCGGCCCGGGTGCCTTCCAAACCAAGTTGGGGCGCGATGCCTTTGAGCGCCTCGATGACGACGCCGACGTGCTCCTCGAGCGGGACGCCCAGGCCCTCCGCGCCGCGCGTGATGTCCTCGCGGCGGACCGCGCGCGCGAACGCCTTGTCCTTCATCTTCTTGAGCACGGCCGGCACGTCGACATCGCCGATGGCGCGCGACGGCCGGATAAGGGCGACCGCGATCACGAAGCCGGACAACTCGTCGGCTGCGAACAGCGCCTTTTCCATGCGGCTCTCCCTCGACACGCCGCTGTAATCGGCATGCGAAAGAATGGCCCGGCACAGCGGCTCCGGCAGCCCGCGTCCGCGCAGCAGCTCGACTCCCACGAACGGGTGGCCGGCCTCCTGCGACGGGTGTTTCTCGTAGTCGAGATCGTGCAGCAGACCGACGAGGCCCCACGTCTCCTCGTCCTCGCCAAACCGCCGGGCGTAGGCGCGCATGACGGCCTCAACCGCCAGCATATGCTTCTGGAGATTGACCGAGGGCGTCTCAGCGACCAACAACCCCCAGGCCTCTTCCCGCGTCACTCCCACCCAGCCTCCCCGTCACGCGCGATCTGGCGCGCCGTCGCGAAATTCGACACACAGCATACCAGAACAACAACCGAATATATATGTTCCTAGTTACAATAGTTGACTACCTCACAGAAGATGGTAGTATCCCTTATAATATAACGATACGCTTAGATCAATATTATTATATACACACGATGGAGGCTCCGGTGGAGCGGATTCAACTGACGCGCGAGTCAGATACCCCCCTATACCGGCAGCTTCACGCGGGCATCGCCGCGTTGATCCGATCCGGACGGATCGCGAGCGGCGATCGGTTACCGTCGGTGCGCCGGCTTGCTCGGGAGTTAGACGTCAGCCTCATTACCGTCGTGCAGGCCTATCAGGTGTTGGCGGCCGACGGTCTCGTGCAGGCAACGGTGGGCCGCGGGACGTTCGCCGGAGGCCCGCAACCGGCACCGGCGGCCCATGCCGTTTCACGTGAAACACTCCACGCTCTGAATGGCACCGAGTGGCAGTCATCCCTGCCGATTCATCTCCGGGCGCCTAGGGTCACGGCGATGGAGGCCTTGCTGAGGCCGGCGGTGCGTTCGAACGTCATTCCGCTGGCCGGAGGAATCCCGGACCCAACGCTCTTTCCGGTGCGCGCGCTCGGAAGGATGTGGCACCGCGCCCTCGCGGTCGATGACCCGAAGTTCCTCCAATACGGCTCGCCGCAGGGAGACCCAAATCTGCGCGGCTGGGTCGCCGACCACTGCGCGGCCGCCGGGATCGCGGCGCGCCCTGACGACGTCCTCATCACATCGGGATCTCAGCAGGCGATCGACCTGATAGCCCGAACACTCGTCGCGCCCGGCGATCCCGTGCTCGTCGAAAGTCCCACGTTTCTCACGGCGCTCGACGTGTTCGAGGGCCGCGGCGCCAATCTGATCGGTGTGCCGGTTGACGCCGACGGCATGCGCGTCGACGCGGCCGCAGCCTTGATCGAACGTTACCGGCCCCGCATTATCTACACGATCCCGACGGCGCACAACCCGACCGGCGTGGCGATGAGCGACGAACGGCGGCGCCGGCTTGCCGCGCTGGCCCGCCAGCACAGTCTTATTGTGCTGGAAGACGACACGTGCAGCGAGTTCTCCTACGATGGGGAGGCCCTCTCGGCGATCAAGGCGTACGACTCGGGCGGCCACGTCATGTTCGTTCGGAGCTTCTCCAAGACCGTCATCCCTGGGCTTCGTGTCGGCTGCATCGTCGCCCACGGGCCGGTGATGGCCAGGCTCATCGAGGCGAAGCTCGTGATGGACCGGTTCACGTCGCCGCTGATCCAGCGCACCCTATGGCGGTATCTGTCATCGAGGCAATACGCGAGAGATCTGCGGATCGCCAGGGAAACGTACCGGCGGCGGCGTGACACGGTGTTGAGGGTGCTCGAGGCCTCTATGCCCGCCGGAGTCTCATGGACACGGCCGACCGCGGGGTTCAACCTATGGGTGACGCTGCCTGAGGAGATGCCGGCCCGCGAGGCGTATGCCGAAGCGCTCAAGGAAGGTGTCGCCTGCGGACTCGGCGATCTCTTCTTGCCGCACACGCCGCCACCGTCTGGGCTGCGGATCTCGTTTGCGGACAAGCCCGAAGAGGTGCTTGCGGAGGGGGTCAGGCGGCTGTCGTCGGCGCTACGCCGGCTTTTGGCGACCAGGTTCGGTCAGGCGGCCGAGCAGACCGAGTACGTGACCAGCGTGTAGCGCGCGGCAGAGCCGGCGGAATGCGGGCGCCGGCCGGACCCCGCTAGCGCAGAAGCAAATCGATCAGCCGCTCGAGGTCCTGGGCGGAGAAGTAGCGGAGTTCGATCGTGCCGCGCGGACCTCTCCCATGGATGGCCACGGTTGTCGTGTACCGCTCCCGCAGTTGGATCTCGAGATCCATCAGCTGCGGATCGCGGCGGCGCCCGTGCTTCCCCGATGTTTCACGTGAAACGCGGCGAAGGCGCGCCTGGACGAGTGCTTCGGTATCCCGCACCGAGAGCGCCTTCTCTTCGACGGTCTTCCAGATATCGAGCAGCGTCTTAGTGTCCTGAGCCATGAGCAGCGCGCGCCCGTGCCCCTCGCTGATCCGCCCCTGACCAATCGACGCTTGCACGGCAGCGGGCAGGTCGAGGAGCCGGACGGTGTTGGCGACCGCGGACCGGCTCGACCCGACAGCCTCGCCCACCTGGTCTTGGGTCAGCTGGAACTCTTCCGACAGGCGCAGATAGGCCGTCGCCCGTTCGATCGGGTTCAAATCGGCACGCTTCAGATTCTCGATCAAGGCGATTTCGAGCATTTCGCGATCGGCAACATCCCTGACCACCGCAGGAACGGCAACGAGGCCGGCGTCTTTGGCCGCCCGCCACCGCCGCTCGCCGGTGACCAGCTCGTAGCCGGTGCCTTTTGGACGAAGCATGACCGGCTGGAGCACGCCGTGCCGGCGCACCGACGCCACCAACTCGTCGAATTCCGGCCCCGCGAAATCGCGGCGCGGCTGGAACGGGTTCGGCGTGATGCGAAAGACATCGATCTCCGTCGCGGCGCCCACCGCGTCGGCCGCTGCTCCGGGAATGAGGGCGTCGAGCCCCCGTCCGAGTCCGCGTCTAATCATCGTAGCCACCCCTCATCATGGTTGTTGGGTTCAGTCCGGGCGGGACGGGCGCTGGTTCAGTGTCCGGGCGTGATCTCAGGCCGAATCGCTCCGCGACCTCGACGGCGAGTCCGGCATACGCCGCTGCACCGCGCGACGACGGCGCATAGGCCGAGACCGGCTGGCCGTAGCTCGGCGCCTCCGCAAGACGCACGCTTCGCGGGATCTCGGACCTGAATACTAGATCAGCAAAGTGCCGGCGAACCTCGGCGCTGACCTGATCGGACAGCTTGGTTCGCGGGTCTACCATCGTGAGCAGCACCCCGGCGATCCGAAGCCCGGGATTGAGATGCCGGCGCACGAGGCCGATGGTTTCGACCAGCTGCGTCAGGCCTTCCAGCGCATAGTACTCACACTGCACCGGGATCAGGCACGCTTCGGCCGCTGTCAACGCGTTGACGGTCAAGAGGCCGAGCGACGGCGGGCAGTCGATGAGGATCACGTCGTAACGATCCCGCACGGCGGTGAGCGCCGTCTTCAGCTTGGATTCCCGGGCGATTTGGGAAACGAGCTCGACTTCCGCGGCCGCAAGACGCGCATCGGCCGGCGCGATCTCGAGACGTTCCGTCGGCGTGGTGACGATGACACCCGGCAACGGCGCGCCCAGGACCACGGCGTCGTAGGTACTCGCGTCAAGGGCCGCCTTGTTGACGCCGGCGCCGCTCGTGCAGTTGCCCTGCGGATCCATGTCGACGAGGAGGATGCGATGGCCGAGCGTCGCGAGGGAGGCGCCGAGGTTGACGGCGGTGGTGGACTTTCCCACGCCGCCTTTCTGGTTCACGATCGCAAACGCGTGCGCCGTACCGACAACTCCTATATGCTGCGTCGAAAGTACGATGCCTGGGCCGACCGGCGTTCCTGCGATCGTGCACCTGTTCCCGCACTCTTCCGGCAAATCCTCCGGGCGCGGCGGGTGGCCCTGCTCGAGCGGCGGGGTCGAGGAGGCCGGGCCCCCGGCGGCGATCGCGGGGCGCGGGATATGATATTTAGATGTCTACATAGTTATATGGTCCCGTCAACGCCTTCGCCGCCTCACAACGGCCGGCGCTGGGGGGTGCCGGCGCGCCGCGGATACGCCTCGGGCGTCGGCGCGACCTTGCGGATGACGACGACGGGGGAGCACAATTCCGCACGCGGCCGATGGACAACCGCCTCACCGCCGAGCAGCTGCAGCGCCCTGGCCGCGGCGC
>DASYXS010000023.1:0-57598 GCA_035934535.1 bacterium | reverse complement strand
GGCGTGGCGCCGCGAGCGCGGCCTCGCGTTCGAGATCGCCGTCGACGGCGGCATCGGCCCGGAGACGGCGGGACAGGTGGTCGAAGCCGGCGCGACCGTCCTGGTCGCCGGCACGGCGGTGTTCGGCGCGCCCGACGGGGTTGCGGCGGCCATCGCGCGCCTCAGGCAGGCGGCCCTCCATCCGGCCTTCCGTTCCACGCGGGGTTCGTGACCGCGCCGGGGCTTCTGCTGGTTCATCCCGAGTACCGCCGGCACGTCACTCCTGCCGGACATCCCGAGCGTCCCGCCCGCATCGAGGCGATCGAGGCGCGTCTTGCGGGCACGCCGCTCTGGGAGATGCTGCCGCGCCGCACGCCGGAGGCGGTGACGGACGAGGTGCTGACATCGGTGCACACGCGCGCGTACGTCGAGCGCGTGCGAGATCTCGCCGCCTCGGGCGGCGGCGCGCTCGACCCGGACACCGCGGTCGGCCCGGCGTCGGACGGCATCGCCCGGCTTGCCGCGGGCGGCGCGCTCGGCGCGGTCGACGCGGTGCTCGCGGGCGACTCACCCGTCGCGATGGCGCTCGTGCGCCCGCCGGGACACCACGCGCGGCCGGGCGCGGGAATGGGGTTTTGCCTGTTCAACAACGCGGCGCTCTCGGCCCGGCACGCGCTCGAGCGGTACCCGGTCGAGCGCGTGTTCATTCTTGACTGGGACGTCCACCACGGCAACGGGACGCAGGAAGCGTTCTATCACGATCCGCGCGTGGTGTTCTGTTCGCTGCACCAGGAGCATTGGTATCCCGGCACCGGTGCGCTCACGGAGACCGGCGAAGGGCCGGGCGAGGGGGCCTGTGTCAACATTCCGCTGCCGGCGGGGATCGGCGACGGCGGGTACGAGTACCTCTGGGACGAAGTCGTGCTGCCGTTGATGCGCGCGGTCGCGCCGGGGCTCATCGTGATCTCCGCCGGCTTCGACGCGCACCACGCCGACCCGCTCGGCGGCATGCTGCTGACGGCGGCCGGATTCGGACGGCTGGCCGCGATGGTGCGCGCGGCCGCCGGCGAGGTGCCGATCGCGGCGGTGCTCGAAGGCGGCTACGATCTCGACGGCCTGTCCTTTTCGGTCGCCGCCGCCCTCGAGGGCCTGACCGGCGTTGCCTCCGGCCTCCGCGAGCCTGAGACCCAGCTGCGCGAGGCGCCGTTCTCAGTCGCGCGCGAGCGGGCGCGCGAGGTGCGCCGAATCGCGGGCATGTACTGGCCGCTGTGACGGCCGGAGCCGGCCGCCCGAGACCGAAGGCCGCGGGAGGTTGAGATGCTTCAATTAGCGCGTCTGCCCAGGGTGCGACTCGCCGCGCTTCCTACACCGCTGGATGAGGCTCCGCGCCTCGAGCGCGCGCTCGCCGGCGACGGCGAATCGCCTCGGCTCCTCATCAAGCGCGATGATCTGACGGGCTTCGCGCTCGGCGGCAACAAGGTCCGCAAAGTCGAGTACCATCTCGGCGAAGCCCTCGCCGGCGGGTTCGACACGCTCGTGACCACCGGGGCCATTCAATCGAACCACTGCCGCGTCACCGCGGCGGCCGCCCGGGTCGGCGGCATGGACTGTGTGCTGGTGCTCCGCCCGGTCGAGCCGGAGGTCATGCAGGGGAACCTGCTGCTCGACCACCTCTTCGGCGCACGGGTCCGGATCACGCCCGGCACGGACCGCGCCTCGGCCGAGGCCGTCATGGCCGAGGAGATGGCGGCGCTCCGCGCCAAGGGCCGCCGGCCGTATCTCATCCCCAGCGGCGCGTCGACACCGCTCGGCGCGGCGGCCTACGTGCAAGCCTTCGAGGAACTCCTGCACCAGACGACCGCGCGGGGCATCGCGGTGGATTCGATCGTCTTTTGCAGCGGCTCGGCCGGGACGCACGCCGGCCTCGCGATCGGCGCGGCGCTCTCGCAGAGCGGCGTGGAGATCGTCGGCATCGGCGACGGGGCGAAGCGGGAAGACCTCGCGCCGAAGGTGAGCGCGCTCGTCGCCGAGTTCGCGGAGCGGTTCGACGTGGACGTCCGCGTTGCCGCCCATGACGTCATCGTGCTCGACGAGTACGGCGGCATATACGGCGAGCCGACCCCCGCATGCATCACGGCGATCAAGACCGCGGCGCTCGCCGAGGGGATGCTGCTCGATCCGGTCTACACCGGGAAGGCGATGGCCGGACTCGCCGATCTCATTCGCCGCCGGCGGTGGGGCGGGGATCAGACCGTCGTCTTTTGGCACACCGGCGGCCAGCCCGCGCTGTTTGCCAACGTGGCCGCGCTCACGGCCGGCGAAGCCCGGTCCTGAGGTTCGACCGGCGACACCAGAGAGCTAAACAAGATGCCGCGTGAGCGGCCACGGCCGACCAAGCCGCGCTGGCCCGAGAGTTACGGTCTGTCCAAGGACGCCGGCCCGCATGTGGATTGGGGCGACGCGGTGCTCCGTCTCAGCGCCGCGCGCAACTATTGGGTCGGGTCGACGGGAAGCGATCGAAGGCCGTATGTGGCCCCGGTGTGGGGAATATGGCTGGACGGCGTCTTTTGCTTCTCCACGGCGGTGACGTCGCGAAAGGGACGCAACCTCCGGAGCAATCCGGCAATCGCGATCCATCTTGAGAGCGGCGATGACGTGCTGATTCTGCAGGGGGATGTTGAGGCCGTTACGGATGCGTCCACCTTTGCCCGCTACGCGCAGGCGTACAAGGCCAAGTACGGCTGGCGGCCGGAGTTCGGGAAGCCGGGGCAGGTCACTTACGCGGTTCGTCCCCGCGCGGCGTTCACGTGGAGGGAGAGGGACTTTCCCACGACTGCCACCCGCTGGGTGTTCCCTACGGCATGACCCCGCGGCCCCGCAGGTAACGCGGTCACTTCACCCGGACTTCGCGCCGGCACGCCGCGCGTGGTAGTCGGCGATGCCCTGCGCGGAGATCGCGAGGCGGTCTTCCAGGAGCGCGGCGATGTGCGGCGTCCACGCGATGCCGCGCCGCGCGAGGTCGCCCCGGACGTGCTCGACGAGCGCGGCCGTGATCTCGTCCTGCGTCGCGCGGCGTCCGTCGATCCGCCCGAGCGCGGCGACGGCCGGCACCTCGTGCGCCAGTCTCTCATACAGCGTTGCGTACGATCCCGGATAGCGGCCGAAGTGAGAGAGAAGGATCGCCTCGGGCCGCAAGTCGAGCAGCCGCTGCGCCGACCGCACCATGGCCTCGGGGTCGAACTGGTTCGGCGCGGTGTCGACCATCACGTAGTCGTCGGCGACGTCCGGCAGCCGCTCTCCGAGTTCGTCGCCCGCGAACAGCGCGCGCGCGCCGGAGTCGAAGACCATGTGCTGGTGACGCGCGTGTCCCGGCGCGTCGATGAAGCGGAGCGTGTGCCCGTCCCCGAGATCGAGCGTCGCGCCGTCCTCGACCACGAGGAGCCGAGATTCCGGCACCCGCTCCGGCACGCCGAAGTACCTCTCTAAGTTCTCTCCAAAAACGGACCGGGCCCCGGCGAGGAGCCGGGTCGGATCGGTCAGGTGCCGCGCGCCGCGCGGATGGACGACCACGCGGGCCTCGGGCATATGCCTGAGCATATGGCCGGTCCCGCCGGCGTGATCCAGGTGGATGTGGGTCGCGATGATGTAGGCGACGTCCGCCGGCCGCACATCCAGGGACGCGAGGGCGTCGAGCCACCCAGGCACACTCCGCGCGCCGCCCGTGTCCACGATGGTCGGACGCGGGGCGCGGATGAAGTAGCCGGATGTGAGATGCGGAATGCCGCGCTCGAAGAGGTCTACCGCGGTGATCCCGCGGGCCGCCTCGCCAGGCGCCGTCACGTCCGGTCCGGGGGCGCGAGGCGGTCGAGGATCGCCTTGGCGGCCGAGTGCGGATCGGTCTCGCGCCGCGTCGCCTCGGCGAGGATCTCGGCCGGCTCGCCGCGATCGTGCAGCGTCGCGCGCACGCGCGTCGCGAGCGCCGCTTCGACCAGTTCGAGGACCTCGCGCTCGGCGCGCCGGCCGCGGCGGGCTTCGAGCTCGCCCGACGCGCGGAGATGTTCGCCGTGCCGCCGGATCGCCTCCCACAACTCCGCGCTACCGGTCCCCGTGCTGGCGACCGTCTCGAGGATCGGCACATCCCACGCGTCGTGGTGCGGCACGAGCCGCCGCATCTCGCGGAGCTGCATCGCGGTCTCCTTCGCGCCGGGGCGGTCCGCCTTGTTGACGACGAGCACGTCGGCGATCTCGAGGATGCCGGCCTTGAGCGTCTGCACCGCGTCTCCGAGGCCCGGCGCGGTGACGACGACGACCGTATCGGCGAGCCTCATGATCTCCAGCTCGCTCTGTCCCACCCCGACCGTTTCCACGAGGATCAGGTCGAAGGCGAACGCCTCCAGCACGTAGGCGACGTCCCGCGTCGCCGCGGCGAGGCCGCCGAGATGCGTGCGCGCGGCCATGCTCCGGATGTACACGCCCGCGTCCCCACTGTGCCGAAGCATCCGCACGCGGTCGCCCAGGATGGCGCCGCCGGAGAACGGGCTCGACGGATCGACCGCGACGACGGCGACCGTGAGGCCGTCGTTCCGCGCCGCCGTGATGAGATGGTCGGCGAGTGTGCTCTTGCCGACGCCGGGGGGGCCCGTCAGGCCGACGCGTCGCGCGCGGCCGGTGCGGCCCCACAAATCGGCTACGATCGCCCCGGCCGAGGCGGGATCGTTCTCGATCCGGCTGATGAGGCGGCCGAGCGCGCGGGGGTTGCCGGGGTCGATCCCCCCCGCGGCGACCGAGGCTCCCGGGACGGCGGGGGACGTGCCGGCCCGGCGCGGGGTCTGGCGCGTCATCGGCGGTCCGGCCCCCGCGGGGTGGCGCCGGCCGCAAGCGTCTCCTCGTACAGCGCGCGGTTGTCGACGACGCGCCGCGCTTTGAACTCCGTCCTCGGCAGGGTTCCCGGCGGTTCGCAGCGGACGATCGGACGGATGCCGAGCACGGCGGTGAGGCGCGCGGTCATCCGCTCGCGCAGCGCGGTGAGGAGATCGGGCGCGGCCGCCGCGCGCTGCGCGACGTCCGCGCTGTACTCGGCGCGCACGACGAGCTCGTCCATCGCGCGCTCGCGGCTGATCACCATCTGGAACTCGCCGCCGAACCCCTCGATCGCGCGGAGCGTGTCCTCGATCGCGCTCGGATAGATATTCGCGCCGCGGATGATGCACATGTCGTCGATCCGGCCGTAGATGCCCCGCGGCAGGCGCGGATACGTCCGCCCGCACTCGCACGGCTCGTCGGTCCAGCGGGTCAGGTCGCCGGAGAGCAGGCGGATCATCGGCTGCGACGTTCGCTCGAGATGGGTGTAGACCGGCGTGCCCTCGTGCCCGTAGGGCACCGGCGCGAACGTCCGCGGATCGCACACCTCGCAGTAGACGACGTCCTGCCACAGATGCATCCCCGCGCCGTGCGCGCATTCGCCGTTGCTCATCCACGGGGTCATCTCGGCCATGCTGCCGCTGTCGAGGCAGGCGGCGCCGAACAGCTCTTCGATGCGCCGCCGCGTCGCCGGAATGCCGGCGCCCGGTTCGCCCGAGAAGAACATCACCCGCAGGCCGAACTCGCGCGGATCGACGCGCTCGGATGCCGCGACCTCCGCGAGGTGGAGGGCGTAGGAGGGGGTCCCGTAAAACGCGGTCGGCCGGGTCTCGCGCAGCCACCGCACCGCCATGAGCGTCTGCCCGGGCTGTCCCGCGCCGAACGGGAAGCACGTCGCCCCGAGGCGTTCGCCGCCGGCCAGCGCCCCCCAACTGCCGATGTAGAGGCTGAAAAAAGAGGCGATGAAGAGGGTGTCGGTGGGCCGGAGCCCCATGCCCCACATGATGCGCGCGTGGGCGTTGGCGATGCGGCGCCAGTCGTCCCGGCCGATCAGGAACATCGTCGGTTTGCCGGTGGTGCCCGAGGTGCCGTGCACCCGCGCGACGTCCGCGCGGTCGATGCAGAGGTAGCGGCCGGCCGGCGGGTGCGCCGCCTGCTCCGCGCGCAGCTCGGCCTTCGTCACCACGGGGAAGCGGTGGAGGTCATCGAGCCGGCGGAGGTGGTCGGGATGGACGCCGGCCTGCGTCCATTTCTCCCGGTAGAACGGCGAGCGGTCCCACGCCCAGCGCACGATCCCGCGCAGGCGCTCGAGAATCAGCGCCGCGCGCGCGGCGGGCGGCATCGTCTCGCGCTCGGGACACCAGTACCGCTGGTCGGGCGGGGGGAGGTACCCCTCGTCGTAGACGGGCGGCCAGCCCGCGGTCATGTCTCGGCCCGCCCCGCGTGCCCGCGGATCCACTCGACGATCGCGTCGGTCGTGGCGTCCTGGTCGAAGACCGCCGCGGCGCCCAGGTCGCGCAGCTTCGTGCGATCCGCCTCGGGAATCACGCCGCCGACGAGCACCTGGATGTCGGCCGCGTCGTTTGCCCGCAGTTCCTCGAGGAGCGGGGGCACCAGCGCCATGTGCGCGCCGGAGAGGATGCTGACGCCGATGACGTCGACGTCCTCCTGGACCGCGGCGACGGCGACCTCTTCGGGCGTCCGGTGGAGGCCCGTGTAGACCACCTCGAACCCGGCGTCCCGCAGCGCGCGCGCCACGACCTTCACGCCGCGGTCGTGGCCGTCCAGGCCGACCTTCGCCATCAACACCCGAATCCGCTGCGGGATCGCCACGCGCCTAGAACACCGGCTGTTCCACGTAGGTGCCGAATACGTCGCGCAGCGCCCGGACGATCTCTCCCAGGGTGGCGCGGGCCCGCACCGCGTCGAGGGTCGGGGGAATCAGATTGCGGTCGCCGCGGGCCGCCGCCGCCAGCGCGCCGAGACGGCGGGCGACCTCCGCGCCGTCGCGCGCGCGCTTCACGCGGGCGAGACGCTCCCGCTGCTGCGCCTCGACGCCGGGATCGACCTCGTGCAGCGCGATCGGCACGTCGCCGCCCGACGGGTCGAGGTACTTGTTCACGCCGACGACCGTCAGCTCGCCGCGCTCCTTCTGCCGGTGGTAGCGGTACGCGGTGTCGGCCAATTCGGTCTGAAAGAAATTCTGCTGCGCCGCGGCCACCGCCCCGCCGAGATCCTCGATGCGGCGCAGGTACGTCCAGATCCCCGCTTCGATCTCGTCCGTGAGCGACTCGACAAAGTAGCCGCCGCCCAGCGGATCGATCGTGTTGGCCACCCGCGTCTCGTCGAGAATGATCTGCTGGGTCCGCAGCGCCACCTTCATCGCGAGCTCCGACGGGATCGCCAGGGCCTCGTCCATGCCGTTCGCGTGCAGGCTCTGCGCGCCGCCCAGCACCGCGGAGAGGGCCTGCAGCGCCGTGCGCGCGATGTTGTTGATCGGCTCTCGGGCCGTCAGGCTCGAGCCGGCGGTCTGACAGTGAAATCGAAGGCGCATCGATTCCGGCCGCCGCGCGCCGAACCGCTCCCGCATGATCTTCGCCCACACTCGCCGCGCGGCGCGGAACTTGGCGACCTCCTCGAAGAAGTCGCGCTCGGCGATGAAGTAGAAGGCCAGCCGCGGGGCAAAGGCGTCCACGTCGAGCCCGGTCCGGCGGACCTCCTCGACGTAGGCGATGCCGTTCGCGAGCGTGAAGGCCGCCTCCTGAACCGCGGTCGCGCCGGCCTCGCGGATGTGGTAGCCGCTGATGTTGATCGGGTTGTAACGCGGCAGGTGCTCGACGCTGTAGACGATGAGGTCGCGCACGATGCGCATCGCGGCCGGAATGGGGTAGATCCATTCCTTCTGCGCGATGTACTCTTTCAGGATGTCGGCCTGCACCGTGCCGGACAACGACCGCGCCGGCACCCCGCGGCGTTCCGCCAGCGCGACGTACATCGCGAAGAGGATCCACGCGGTCGGATTGATCGTCATCGACACGCTGATGGCGCCGATGTCGATCCCGTCGAGGATGTCGGCGAGATCCTCGATCGTGTCCACGGCGACGCCTTCGCGGCCGACCTCGCCGCGCGCGCGCGGATCGTCGGAGTCGTAGCCCATGAGCGTCGGCATGTCGAAGTCGACGGAGATGCCGGTCTGCCCCTGGGCGATGAGATACTTGAGCCGCGCGTTCGTATCCCGGCCGGTCCCGTAGCCGGCGATCTGCCGCATCGTCCACGGGCGCGACCGGTACATCGTGGGGTAGGGGCCCCGCGTGTAGGGATAGCGGCCCGGAAAGCCCACGTCCTCGAGGTAGTCGAGGTTTTCGACGTCCGCCGGCCCGTAGAGGCGCTTGACCGGCAGGCCCGACAGCGTCTCGAACTGCCCGCGGCGCTCCGGCGCGCGTTCGGCGGCCTCCCGGACGTCGCGGGACTCCCAGTCGTCCCGGGCGTCGGTGATGCGGTCGGGTTGCGTGGGTTTCCTGGTGGTCGCCATCGGTCGGTCCCTCCGGTGTCCCGTTGGGGGGAGTTCGTGACCCGGCATCGCCGACCCTAGTATGCCGGCCGTGGCTGTGAACGTCCGTACGGGCGCCGGCCGGCCCGGGCCGGTTGACAATGGAGTTGACAATATAAATTAATATGTTGTCAATACTGTTGACAATAAATAGTCACTGATTTACAATTATCGCAATCGAGGGCACACCATGACGGTACGCGAGACGATCCTCAGGATCGCCGAGGAACGCAAGACATTCAGGACCGCCGATGTGTTGACGGCGCTACACGGCGCGGTGTCACGTCAATTGGTGCATCGCGCGATTCACCGGCTGGTGGCCGCGGGGAGGCTGGTCAAGGCCGGGACCACCCGCGGCGCGACGTACGCGCGTCCCGAGCACGCGGCGGCCCTCGGCTTTGCGGTCCGGCAACGCCTCGCAAACCGTGCGCTGCAGGAACATGAGGTCCTCGATGCCCTCCGCGCCAAGGCCCCCTTCCTCCGTGCCCTGCCTGATAACGTCGGCCGAATCTTCGCGTATGGGTTTCAGGAGATGATGAACAATGCGATCGAGCACTCCGCCTCGCCGACCATTGACGTCGAAGTCCGCAAGGTCGGGGACCAAGTTCAATTTACCGTGAACGACGTCGGCGTGGGGGTCTTCGGCAATATCATGGAAAAGCGCAGCCTCGCCTCGGAACAAGACGCCATCGAAGAGCTTCTGAAGGGCAAGACGACGACTCAACCCACCCGGCACTCAGGAGAAGGGATCTTCTTCACATCCCGAACCGGCGACGTCTTCGTGCTCGAGAGCCACGCACACCGTCTGCGGTTTGATAACCGGCTCGACGACGTATATCTTGAGCCGCGCAAACCGTTCAAGCGGGGCACCAAGGTGACGTTTTCGATTTCAGGGACCTCCCGAAGACGCCTCAATGACGTGTTCAATCGGTTTCAGGCCCGCGCCGAGGAACCGGCCTTTGATCGCAGCGAGGTGAAGGTAGACCTCTACGCGGCGGGCTCGACGTATCTCTCACGGTCTCAAGCGAGGCGGATACTGGGCGGGCTCGAGAAGTTTCGGTCGGTCACGCTGGATTTTGAAAACGTTCCGGCGATCGGACAGGCATTCGCCGACGAGATCTTTCGAGTCTACCGAGCCGTCCACCCGGAGGTGGCCATCGTTCCCGTCAACATGAACGAGACCGTGCGCTTTATGGTCGAGCGGGCCAGACGGTCTGCCCGCGGCTGAGACCAGGACCGGCAAGGCGCCGCGGTGTAGATGGTTCCGCATTTAGATGCCTCGAGGTGAGATCTCATGCCACTCCACGCCCGACCCGTGGATGCACGAGCCGTCGTCAGGACGGGGGCCGCGCTGGCGGCGGCGGTGCTGGTTGGCGCCCTCGGTCTGTGGAGCGCGAGCACGGCCGGGGCGGCGTCCCCGCCGAAATGTCCGATCACGCCGAACGGCTACATGGATCCGAACTACACGCCGAACCCGCCGGTGCGCTCGCACGTCGGCGGCGGCGGCTTCGTGCTCACGGGCATCGTCCGCTCCGGCATCGACTGCGCGCCGCTGGCGCGGGTGCGCGTGGAGATCTGGCACGCCGGGCCGAACGGCGCGTACGATGCGATTCATCGTGGCACCGTGATCACCGACGCCGCCGGACGATTCCGGTTCGAGACGGACTTTCCGGGCTCGAGCTTCGGCCAGCCGCACATTCACGTGCGCGTCGCGGTGCCGGGGTTCAAGCCGACCGCCACCGCGTTTCTCCCGAAGCCCGGCACCAAGGCAGGCGATCTCGAGATCGTGGTGGAGCCCGAAGTCTAGCGCGGCGCGGAGGAGACCATGACGCGTACCGTCGGCTTTGTCACGATCGGACAGTCGCCCCGCGCCGACATCATGGAGGAGTTCGAACGGGCGCTGCCCGGCGTGCGGCTGCTGCAGCGGGGCGCGCTCGATGATTTGAGCGACGGCGAGATCGCGGCGCTCGCCCCCGCGGACGGCGATGAGGTGCTGGTCAGCCGCCTCCGCTCGGACCGGCAGGTCCGGCTCGCGCACCGGCACATCGATCTCCGCGTGCAAGCGTGTCTCGACCGGTTCGCGGCCGAGGGCGTGGATCTCGTCGTGCTCCTGTGCACGGGCGAGTTTCCCCGGCTCGCATTTCGGAGCGTGCTCCTTCATCCGCACGGCGTGCTGCCGCACGTGGTCGCGGCCGTCCGCGAGGGCCTGCCGGCGACGGCGGACGTCCGGCTCGGCGTGATGGTTCCGGACGAGGCGCAGATCGCGCCCGCGGCGACCCGCTGGGGCGCTCGCGCGGCGGTGACCGCGGTGGCCGCGTCTCCGTACGGCGACCCGCGGGCCATCGCCGGCGCCGCCGGCGCGCTCGGCCGGGCCGGGGCCGCGCTCGTCGTCATGGACTGCATCGGCTACACGCGCGAGATGCAGCAAACCGTGACGCGCGAGGCCGGAGTCCCGGCCGTGTTCGCAACGGGCGCGGTCGCGCTCGTCGTCCGGGAGCTGGTCGGAGCCGGCGCGGCCATCCCGTCGGCCGGCGGCTGACCGGGAGACGCTACCGGGCGGCTTGGCCGCCGAGCTCGCCGACGACCTTCGCGAGCACCGAGTAATCCATCTCCGCCAGCCCTTCGTTCATCGCGATCTGGTAGAGCTGCGCGGCGAGGGCGCCGCCGAGCAGCGGCATGCCGACGGCGCGCCCGGTCTCGATGACGATGCCCATGTCTTTGTGATAGAGGCGCGTGCGAAACCCCGGGGCGTAGTTCTCGTCGAGCATCCGCTGCCCGTGCAGCTCCAGCACCCGGCTCTGGGCGAAGCCGCCGAGGAGCGCCGCGCGAACCTTGGCCGGATCGACGCCGGCCTTGCGCGCGAGATGGATTGCCTCGGCGGCGCCGAGGATGGTGAGCGAGAGCACCAGCTGGTTGCACGCCTTCGTGACCTGGCCGGCGCCGTGCCCGC
This sequence comes from bacterium, assembly GCA_035934535.1. Lineage (GTDB taxonomy): Bacteria > Sysuimicrobiota > Sysuimicrobiia > Sysuimicrobiales > Segetimicrobiaceae > DASSJF01. The sequence goes on along the minus strand of DASYXS010000023.1, from coordinate 46,259 downwards.
CAATGTGGACGATGTTCTTGCCCATCTGCTGAAACACCGGCAGCACCCGTTCAAAGACTTCCGGCCTGCCGCCGACCATGATCGACAGGGCGGCGTCGATCGCGCCCTTCTCGCCGCCCGACACCGGCGCATCGAGCATCTCTACGCCGCGCTCGGCCAGCGCCTTCGCGATCTCGCGCGTGGCGACGGGGGAAATCGTGCTCATGTCGACGACCACGCTGCCGCGCCGGGCGCCCTCCAGCACGCCGTTCGCGCCCATGACGACCTGGCGCACGTCGGGAGTGTCGGCGACCATGACGATGGTGATGTCGCTCTGCACCGCGACGTCCTTGGGCGACGCGCCCTGCCGCGCGCCGGCCGTGACCAGGTCGGCCGCCTTGGACGCGGTCCGGTTCCAGACCGTCACCGCGTGGCCGGTTTTGAGGAGATGCCCGGCCATTGGTTTGCCCATAATGCCCAATCCGATGAAGCCGATCCGTTCGCTCACTCTGCGTCACCTCGGTTCGCTCGCGCGGGCATGCCGGACGGCGGCGCGCCGCGTCTTGATGACATCGTTGCCGGCCGTCCGAACTCTACTTCCGGCCGGGCCCACGGCGTTTCCTCCGGCTCGCCGGCCGGGGCCTCGGTAGCGTCAAGAGTTTTGTGTAGTTTCCCATGACAGGGGCCGGCCCGCGCGGCGTAGGTTAAGGGCGTGGATAGCGCGGGAGGACCGAAGGCGCAAAGCCGCGGTGGCGGGCGCGGGGGATCTCGAGATCGGGGATGGTGCCATAGGTGGTGGTGAGCTGGCGGATGTAGCAGCCGTTGCGATAGCCGCGGCGCGTGCCGCCGCGGGTATAGGAGCCGGCATTGAGGAAGTCGGCGAGCTCCTCATGCATCCGGTTTTCCAAGAGAAGCTTGACGGTGCGCAGGGTCTGCCGGGAGACATCGCCCCAGAGGGTGGTGGGGTCCTTGACCTCTCGCCAGAGATCGCGTAGGTTGAGATTGGTCAGTGCTGTCACACTGGCCACGGGCGTATCCTCCTTTCCGTGGTGGAGTTGGGTGAGGGTACGCCCTTCCTCTTGGATGGCCCTCCAAGCGGAAGGGCCTTGAAAGTACACAGGGTAACGTACACTACCCGGGGCCTCCCGTTTCTTGACCTTCGCGTGTTGCCGAGTTATAATGCCGCTCACATACGGAAGGCACTGACGGGAACGTAGGACGTCCTGTCCGCGTTCGAGAGAGCGGCTCCTCGGGTGAAAGGGCCGCCGCGGGCACGTCCGAACCCACCCCCGATGCCGCGTTTGGGGTGCGGGACCCGCCGCCATGACGGGATCCGCCGAAACAGACGCCGGGTCCGCCCGGGACAGCGATGAGTGCTTCCAACGGCGCCGCGCGGCATATGCCGGCGGTCCGGTGGGGGAACAAAGGTGGTACCGCGGAAGCGTCCCTTTCGCCCTTTGGCGAGAGGGGCGATTTTGTTTTTCGGCCCCGCTGACGCGGGGACTAGCCGTCGGGATGCGACGGCGTCGGGGGAAACGGCCATGAGATGGTCTGGAACGATCGGATTCATCGGCGCCGGCAACGCGGTGGACGCGCTCGTGCGCGGCCTGCTCCGCCGCGGCGTGGTGACGCCGGAGCACTGCCTCGTCACCAACCACAGCAACGATGTCCGCCTGGCGCGGCTGGCCCGTGAGTGGTCCGTCGTCACGACCCGGGACAAGGCGCGGCTCGTCCGCGACGCCGACGTCATCGTCATCGCCGTGAAGCCGTCCGCGGTGCCGGACGTCTTGAGCGAGATCGCGGGGCACGTGGAGGCGCGGCATCTCGTCATCTCTGTCGCGGCCGGGATCGCGCTCGAGACGGTCGAGAGAGCGCTCGGCCCGGTCGCGGCGGTCCGCGCCATGCCGAACACGTCGACCGCCGTTGGCGAGTCCGCGACCGCGATCTGCGGCGGCCGCCACGCCGGCGACGCGCACCTGAGCGTTGCGCGCGCCCTCTTCGAGGCGGTCGGGCGCGTCGTGGAGGTGCCGGAGCGGTACTTCGATGCGGTGACCGGGGTGTCGGGCAGCGGTCCCGCGTACGTGTACCTCCTGGCCGAGGCGATGATTGAAGCGGCCCAGCGCGAGGGCCTGGAGCGCGGGGTCGCCATCGAGCTGGTGTCGCAGACCGTGCTCGGCGCCGGGAAGATGCTGGTCGAGACCGGAGACGATCCGGCCATCCTCCGCGCGCGGGTCACGTCTCCGGGCGGCACGACGATGGCCGGTATCGAAGTGTTGATGGACGGCGGATTCCCGGCGATGGTCGGCCGTGCGATTGCCCGCGCGACCCGCCGGTCCGCCGAGCTGCGCGGACTGCCGCCCGCTCGCGTCCGCTAAGCGACCGCGCAACCGTTTCACGACGGCCCCATCCGGCGGCGCGACGCCGACGCCCGCGCCGATTCGGGCGGGGCCGTGCTATTTTCCGGCCGCGCCAGAACCGGATCGGCCGGGCCTCCGTATGATAGGGGCAGGACCTCGCAGGCCGCTGCGTCGAACCGTGGGGGTTGCCGCAGCGTTCGGAGGTTCCTTGTGTACGTGTCGGAACTTGATATTCGGGTGCGGTACGCGGAAACGGATCAGATGCGGGTGGCGCATCACGCCGGCTACCTGGTGTGGTTCGAGGCCGGCCGCACGGAGTACATCCGCGCGTGCGGGCGATCGTACGCGCAGCTCGAGGAGGACGGATGGCTCTTGGTCGTGATCGAGGCCCACTGCCGCTATCGGCACCCGGCCCGGTACGATGACGTTCTCACCCTCCGTACGCGGCTACGAGAGCTCGGTCCGGCGCGCCTGTCGTTCGGCTACGAATTGGTGCGCCCGGCGGACGGCGTGCTGCTCGCCGACGGATGGACGGTCCACGCGGCCGTCGACCGGGGCGGGCGCGTGCGGCGGCTGCCGGAGTCGCTGCGGCGTCTCTTTAGTGAGCGGGCAGGAGGTCCCTGAGCCTACGGCGTGAGCCAGTACGCCCAGACAGGGCAGGAGCGATGCACGCTCCAGAGAACCAATGACATCCCGGCCGCGGGCGTGCCCCGAGCGCTCCCTGCTCGTCGCGGGACGGGCCGGCCGGGTGATGGAAAGGTGGCTGCGATGATCGACGACAAGACGCAACCGACCTCGGGCGACGACGTCGACCTCGCCCATATGCCGGCTCTCACCGAGCGGCAGATCGTCCAGGGCACCGTGGTCCGGGTGGACAGCGAAGGGGTCCTGGTAGACGTGGGCGCCAAGTCCGAGGGCTTCATCCCGCCCAAGGAACTCTCGGCGCGCGGCGACACCGTCGAAGGCATCACCGTCGGCGACAAGATCGACGTCTATGTGATGAAGGTCGAAGGCGAGGAAGGCAACATTCTGCTGAGCAAGAAGCGGGCGGATCTCGCCCGCGCGTGGGACCGCATTCAGGAGGCCCACCGCGACGGCGTCGTCCTGCACGCGATGGTCGTGGACAAGGTCAAAGGCGGGCTCGTCGTGGACCTGGGGCTCCGCGGCTTCGTCCCCGGCAGCCACGTCGATCTCTCCGAGGCGAAGGGCCGGCAGTTCGAGTCGCTGGTCGGCCAGAGCATTCCGCTCAGGGTTATCGAGGTCGATCGCGGCAAGGGCCGCGTCATCCTCTCGCACAAGACCGCGGTGGCCGAAGAGCGGACGAAGCGCCGCGGCGAGCTCCTGGCCGCCCTCGAGGAGGGCGAGATTCGCGAGGGCACCGTCAAGCGCCTGACCGATTTCGGCGCGTTCGTCGATATCGGCGGCGTCGACGCGCTCCTGCCGATCAGCGAGATGTCCTGGACGTACATCAAGCATCCGTCGGAGGTCGTCCGGCGGGGCCAGCGGCTCAAGGTGGCGGTGCTCCGCGTCGACCGCGAGGCCGGGCGCATTTCGCTCGGGCTGAAGCACATCCTGCCCGATCCCTGGCAGCATCTCGGCGAGGCGTACCGGCCGGGCCAGACCGTCTCGGGCAAAGTCGTGCGGACGGTCGCATCCGGCGCCTTCGTGCGTCTGGGCGAGGTGGACGCGTTCATCCCGATCTCGGAACTCGCGGACAAGCGCGTCGGCAAGGTCGAGGACATCTTGACCGCGGGGCAGCCGGTCGAGGCGCTCGTCACGGAGGTCCGCGTCGAAGAGCGCCGCATGATCCTCAGCCTGAAGCGGCTCGCGCGGCAGCGCGAGCGCCAGCAGGTCAAAGACTACATCTCGAGTCAGGACCCCTCGGGACGCGTCACCATCGGCGACATCGCCGGTGATCTGCTTCGCCGCGCCGTGACGACTCCGGAGCCGAGCACGCCCCGGGACGCACCGGCGGCCGAGGCCCCCGCGCCGTCCGACAAGGCGAAGGCCGGCTAGGTGCCCACGCCCTCCGCGCCGGGCGTCGACGACAACGTTGCCGGCGGCGGGTCCGCGGGCGCGGCCACCGCGGGCGCGCCGCAGATGCTCTTCGAAGTCGAGGGCGGGGTGGCGCGGCTCACCGTCAACCGCCCCGAGCAGCGGAACGCGATGACGTGGGCGATGTACGCGCGCCTCGTCGAGATCTGCGAGGAGGTCGATCGCGACGATCGCGTCCGCGTCCTCGTCGTCGCGGGGGCCGGCGGCCGCGCGTTCATCTCCGGCACCGACATCTCGCAGTTTCCCGCCTTCCGCGGCAACCCGCAGGCCGGCATCGACTACGAAGAGCGCATTGACGAAGTGACCGGCCGGTTGGAAGCCGTCGCCAAGCCGACGATCGCGTCGATCCGGGGCTTCGCCGTCGGCGGCGGCATGGGCATCGCCATGACATGCGATCTCCGGATCGCCTCCGAAGATTCGCGGTTCGGCATCCCGGTTATCCGACTCGGCAACTGCCTGTCGATGAACAACTACGCGCGCATGGTGGCGCTGATCGGCCCGGCGCGCGCCAAAGAAATGATCTTCACGGCGCGCCACGTCGACGCGCGCGAGGCGCTCGCGTGGGGCCTCGTGAACGAGGTCGTGCCGCCGGAAAGCCTGGACATGCGCACGCGCGAGCTCGCCGCGGCGATCGCCGCGGCGCCGCCGCTGACGCTCCGCGCGAGCAAGGAAGCCGTCCGCCGCGTGATCAACCGACTGCTTCCCGAGAATCGCGGCCACGATCTGATCGGCATGTGCTACAACAGCGCCGATTTTCAGGAGGGCGTCGCGGCCTTCCTCCACAAGCGCACGCCCCGTTGGACCGGACGCTGACCCGCGGGTCCGGAACACCAGGGAGGTGAGCGATGAGCGTCGTGCACCTCGCGCGGGCACGCGTCTATCAGGAGAAGCGACCCAACCGGCGCGCGTTTCTCGGAGACTTCCCCGAGCCGGTCCGGTACGGCGTGAACGCCGGCATCAAGGCGTTCTATCGGATGGAGCCCGAGGAGGAACTGCCGAGCACGCTCGACCACCTCGTCGGCGCCGCCGCGGGCTGACTGACCGGCACCCTCGCGGGCGCGCTGGAGGCGCGCGGGATCCCAAGTCACCCGGACAAGCTCTGGACCGAAGCGGAAGGCACGATCGAGGCGCCCGAACGCGTGATGCGGCTGACGACGATGCGCGTGACCTATCATCTCCACATTCCGAAGGGCAAGCGCGCGGACGCCGAGCGCGCGCTCGCGGTCTTCGAGCGCGGCTGCCCCGTCGCGCAGACCCTGAAGGGATGTGTGCAGATCGCGCACGCCTGGGAGATCACCGAGGAGTAGACGCGGGCCGTCGACCGCGCGGAGGAAAACCGCGCCCGGCGGACGAAACGGCAGGGTACATTCTGGAGACGGGTGACCGCCGATGACGTATGTGTTTCGCTGCGCGTCCTGCCGCCACGAGTTCGAGATCATTGCGACGGTCGCCGAGTACGAGAACCGCGGACTGCCGGCCTGTCCGAAGTGCGGCAGGGCGGCCGCCAAGCGGGTCTTCACACCCGTCATGGTGATGACCGGGGCGCGCGCCGCCGCGTCCGACCTCGGGGATCTTCCGTCCGGCGGCGGCTGCTGCGGGGGCGGAGCGTGCGGCTGCGGGCACGTGCATTAGCGGAGCCGATCGAGTTCGCGTGACGGGGTAACCGAACGCGCGGCCGGCTGGCAGAGCCAGCCGGCCGCTGCTCTGTAGCGTCCCCCAAGGGCGCCGGTGCGTCGCGGCGATCAGGTGGAGGCCCCGATGTTGAACGAACGCCTGGCTGCCCGCGAGCGGGACGGCCGTCCGATCCGGGTCGGCGTCGTCGGCGCCGGCCGGTTCGGGACCATGATCGTCTGCCAGCTCGCCGCGATGCCTGGGATGCGCCCGTCCGTCGTCGCCGACCTGGACGCGGCCCGGGCCCGCGCCGCCCTTGCGCACGGCGGCATCGCCGGCGACCGCGTCGTCGAGGCGGATCGCGCCGGCCGCGCGAATCCGGTCATCGCGCGCGGAGATTCGGTCGTCACCACCGACAGCGCGGTGCTCGTCGGCAGCGACCTGGATGTCGTCGTGGACGCGACCGGCAGTCCCGAGGCCGCCACCGCCACGGCGCAGGCGGCGATCCGCCGCGGCCGCCACATCGTGATGGTGACGGTCGAGGCAGACGTGCTCGTCGGCTCGGTGCTGCGCCGCGCCGCCGACGAGGCCGGCGTTGTGTACTCCGCCGCGTACGGCGATCAGCCGGCGTTGATCTACGAGCTGTACGATTGGGCGGCCGCGCTGGGGCTCGAGGTGGTCGCGGCGGGGAAGGGCACGAAGTACCTTCCGGCCTACCGCAAGGGCACCCCGGACGATATCTGGGAACGCTACGGCATGCCCGGGCACGCCGGCGCCGGCCTCAACCCCAAGATGTACAACTCGTTCACCGACGGGACGAAGTCGGCGATCGAGATGGCCGCCGTCGCCAACATGACGGGCCTGCGTCCGGACGTCCGCGGCATGCACTTTCCGCCCGCCGGCACCGACCGGCTCCCGGAGGTGCTCAGGCCTCGTGAGGACGGCGGAATATTGAACCACGTCGGCGTCGTGGAGGTGGTGAGTTCCGTCGACCGCGACGGGCGGCCCGTGCCGAACGACCTGCGGTGGGGCGTGTACGTGGTATTTACGTCGCCGCGTCCGTACGTGCGCGGCGCGTTCCGCGACTACGGACTCGCGGTCGATGCGAGCGGCCGCTATGCTTCGTTCTACCGGCCGTATCACCTCGTTGGCCTCGAGCTGCCGGTCAGCGCGGCGCGGGCGGTGCTCGACGGCACACCGACGGGCACGCCACGGCACGTCCCCTGTGCCGCCGTGATCTCGGCGGCCAAGCGGGCACTCCGACCCGGGGACGTGCTCGACGGGGAAGGCGGCTCGACCGTGTACGGCTTGGCCGACGATGCCGTTGCCGCGGCACGGGAGCGCCTCTTGCCGATCGGCCTGTCGAATGGCGCCCGCGTGGTCCGCGCCGTGCCCGAAGACGGTTTGGTTCACCTCGACGACGTGGCGCTCGACACCTCATCGGCGCTGTACCGTCTTTGGGAGGAACAGCAGCGATTGCTGCTCTGAGCTGCCTCCCCGACGATCTGAAAGGCCGGATGCGGAGGAGCGAAGGATGAATTCCGAGGAGTTGCGGCGCATTCAAGCGCCGCTGAAGACGCGCTACCGCGAGACGCCGGACTCCGCGGTGATCACGCTCAAAGCCCGAGGCGCGCTCGGGGCGGAGGGCATTACCTGTAAGGTCGAGACGGGTCGAGCCCTCGCGGAGGCCGGACTTCACCCGGCCACGGGCGGCGACGGGCTGACGTCATGTTCGGGCGACATGCTTCTGGAGGCGCTGGTCGCCTGCGCGGGCGTCACGCTGCGGGCGGTCGCCACCGCCCTCGACCTGCCGCTCAGAGGCGGCACCGTGAGCGCCGAAGGCGATCTGGACGTACGCGGAACCCTTGGCGTCGACCGCGAGGCCCCGGTCGGGTTTCGGGAAATCCGGCTGCGTTTCGACATCGACTGTTCGGGCGGCGCCGAATCGATCGCGAGGCTGATGAAACTCACCGAACGCTACTGCGTCGTCTTCCAGACGCTCAACACGAGTCCGCGCCTCACCGTCAGCCACCACCTGGCCGGGCGCTGATGGGGGTGGAATCCCCCCATCGACCGGTTTCTTTGCCGCGGACGGGACCCGCGGCGGCCACCTTGGAGGAATCCGAAAACAGGAATGGAAGTTCCGGTTCCGTTCCAACACAGCGGTGTTGATCCGCTGCTCTTGGAGTCGACCGGCATCATCTACTACGCGCAGGGGGTGCGTATGAGTCGGGTTATTGCCGTGGTACTGGCGGTGGGAATGCTGCTGCTCCTTCCGCTGCCGCCTCAGGCGGGCGCCGCGAAGACCTGGAACGTGCGGGTCGGGGCGTCGGCCACGAACCAGGCGGATCAGGCGCTGCTGTTTCTGCCGGGACAGATCACCGTTGACGAAGGGGACTCGGTTCAGTGGACGCTCGCCGCCTCGGAGCATACCCTTTACTTCCCGGCGGGCCAGAAGAACCCGGATCTGATCGTCCCCGGGAAGTCCAAAGGACAGCTGCTGTGGAACCCGGCCGTCTTCTTTGCCTCGCCGGCGAAGGCGTACGACGGCGCGGGGATCGCCAGCGGCGGCGCGCTGTTGTCCGACCCTCACGCCCCGAAGAGCTACACGGTGACCTTCACGAAGGCCGGCACCTATAAGTATCTCTGCATGTTCCATCCCGGGATGGAAGGAACCGTCGTCGTCCAGCCCGCGGGCAGCCCGTATCCGATGACTCAGGCGCAGTACGATCAGGCGGGCGCCGCGCAGGCGCAGACCGCGCTGTCGAAGGCCGCGGCGCTCCGGACCGCGGCGAAGCCCGCGGTCGCGGTCACCGGTGGAAAGCGCACCTACACGCTCAACCTCGTCGGCTCCGTGAAAGACGGCGCCACGGTCTACCGCTTCCCGGTTCAGACCCTGGCGATCAACCGGGGGGACACGGTCACGTGGGTGATGCAGGACCCGACCGAGCTGCATACCGTCTCGTTCGGGGTCGGGAAGCGCTACTTCGATATCGCGACGATGGTCCCTCAGAAGCAGGGGCCGCCCACGCTGCTCGTGACGCCCGACGTCGTGGCCCCGTCGGGCGGCAGCGTCCACCGGGGGGCGGGATTCTACAACTCCGGGTTCATGATGACGGAGGGGCCGGGCGTCCGGAGCTACAGTCTTACGTTCACGAAGGCCGGCACGTTCGAGTACACGTGCGCCGTCCACGATGAGTTCGGCATGAAGGCGGCGGTCGTCGTGCGCTAGACGCCTATGAGCGAGTGGCCCGGCACGATGATCAAATGCTTTACCGGCGGCGGAATCCGGTTCGTCACGTACGTGCCGGACAAAGTGCTGATCCCGCTCATCGACGGGTTTCAGGCTCATCCCGGCGTTACCGCGTTCTCCGCGACGCGGGAAGAGGAGGCGGTCGGGATCGCCGCCGGCGCGTCCCGTGGAGGGGCGCCGGCGGCGGTCTTGATGCAGAGCAGCGGGTTCGGCAATATTCCCAACGCGCTCGCGTCGCTGCTCGTGCCGTACCAGCTGCCGGTCGTGCTCGTGATCTCTGAGCGCGGGGTGCTCGGCGAGTTCAACGCGGTCCAGGTGGCGATCTCCCGGGTGATCCGCCCCGCGCTGGACGCGCTCGGGATCCAGCACGTCACGCTCGAGCGGGAGGACGAGGTCGAGTTTCTCGTGACCCGCACCCTCCATCAGTGCCACCGCACCCAGCAGCCCGCGACGCTGATCCTGTCGCCGAGATTGACCGGCGGCAAGATGGAAGGGTAGGGAGCGGTGGACGCGACCCGCACCGACGCACGCGGCAAAGTAGGCGGGAAGGTCATGAGCCGGCTCGACCTGACGCGGCGGCTCGTCGGCCGCTTGACCCACGGCGAGATCGTGGTCGCCGGCATCGGGAACGCCAATTTCGATCTGTTCGCGGCCGGCCCGCGGCCGCAGAACTTCTATATGCTCGGCAGCATGAGCCTCGCGGTGCCGATCGCCCTCGGCGTGGCCCTCGCGCAGCCGTCGCGCCGCGTCTTCGTGATCGAAGGCGACGGCTCGGTGTTGATGAGCCTCGGCGCGCTCGCGACGGTGGCGATGGTCGCGCCGCAGAACCTGACGGTCATCGTGTGGGACAACGGGACATACCAGATCACCGGCGGTCAGACGGCCGCGACCGCGGAGGCCACCGACCTCGTCGCGGTGGCGCGCGGGGCGGGCATCGTGCAGAGTGAGTGGGCGCAGGACGAGGCGGAGTTCGAGCGTTTGGTGGGCGAGGGGCTCACGGGACGCGGTCCGCGCTTCATCGGTGCGCTGGTCAACCAGGAGCCGGGCGCGGCGCGCCCCGAGCGCGATCCGGTGCTCATGAAGGACCAGTTCATGCGCGGCATCGGCGCGAAGCCGTCTCGGCCGGCGTAGGGCGGCCGCGCTCCGCGATGGCCGTCCACCGGTTCGCGCCTCGGGCGTATCACACGACCATGGCCACGCGGGAAGCGGCGCTCGTCGTCGCCTCCGGCGATACCGTCGTCACGACCACGGTCGACGCCCGCGGCCAGGACGCCTCCGGCCGGCAGGTCACCGAGCGCGGGAACCCGCAGACCGGGCCGTTCTTCGTGGAGGGCGCCGAACCCGGCGACCGGCTCAGCGTGCGCCTGGAGGTTCTGCGCCCGAACCGCCGCTCGGGCTGGAGCGCCACGGCGATCGCGCCGAACGTCCTCGACCCCGAGGCGGTCGCGGAAGCGCCGGGCCCGGTCCAGGGCCGCTGGGAGGTCGACGTGGAGGCCGGCACCGCGACGCTGCTGGAGCCGGAGACGCGGCTCGGCCGTCTCACGCTGCCGCTCGAGCCGATGGTGGGATGCTTCGGGGTCGCCCCGGCGCGGGGCCAGGCGATCTCCACCGCGACGTCCTCGACGCACGGCGGCAACATGGATTACCGCGGGTTCGTCGCGGGCGTGACGGCGCACTTTCCCGTCTTCGCGCCGGGCGCGCTCTTCTACATCGGCGACGGCCACGCGGTTCAGGGCGACGGCGAGATCGTCGGCACCGGCGTCGAGATCTCGTTCGACGTACAGTTCACCCTGACACTCACCAAGCGGACGGCGATCGAGTGGCCGCGCGGCGAGACCGCCGACGAGATCTTCACGCTCGGCAACGCGAGGCCGCTCGATCAGTGCGTGCAGCACGCGACGACCGAGATGGTGCGGTGGCTCGTCGGCGGATACGGGGTCGACGCGCGCGGCGCGCACCTGCTGCTCGGCCAGGCGGCGCGCTACGACCTCGGCAACGTCTACGATCCCGCCTACACGATGGTGTGCCGTTTGTCGAAACGCCTCTTGCCGTCCGCCAAGATCGAGTGAAGATCGCCCGCGTTGAGGTCTACGGGTACGACCTCCACTACGTCCACGGCACGTACGTGATGTCGGGCGGGCGCGAGGTCGCCGCGCTCCCGAGCACAGCCGTTCGCCTCGTGACCGACGAGGGCGCGGAAGGGTGGGGCGAGGTCTGCCCGCTCGGGACGACGTACCTTCCCGCCTTCGCCGAGGGCGCCCGGGCGGCGATTCGCGCGATGGCGCCGGCGCTCCTCGGCGCCGACCCGCATCAGCTGGGTCCGGTCGGCGAACGGCTCGATCAGGCACTCGCCGGCCATGCCTACGCGAAGAGTCCGATCGACATCGCGTGCTGGGACCTCCTCGGTCAGGCGGCCGGCTGTCCGCTTGCGACACTGCTCGGTGGCCGCCGGCAGGACCGGTATCCGCTGTACTTCGCGGTGCCGCTCGGGGCCCCGGCGGACATGGCCGCGTACGCCGCGGCGCGGCGCGCGGAAGGCATCCACCGATTTCAGCTCAAGGTCGGCGGGCGGCCGCACGAGGATTTCGCGCGGGTGCGGCGGGTGCTCGAGGCGACCGGCGACGGCGACGTCGTGATCGCCGACGCGAACGGCGGGTGGGCGCTGCAGGACGCGATCGTGGCGGCGCGCCTGCTCGATCCGCTGCCGCGGGTCTATCTGGAGCAGCCGTGCGCGACGCTCGAGGAATGTCTCGCCGTGCGCCGGCACACGACGCTGCCGATGGTCCTCGACGAGGTGATCACCGACGTGCCGTCGCTCCTGCGCGCGGCCGCCTCCGGCGGACTCGAGGCGTTCAACCTCAAGATCAGCAAGGTCGGCGGGCTCACCAAGGCGCGCCTGATGCGCGACCTCGCGGAATCACTCGGACTGCGGGTGACGATCGAAGACACGTGGGGCGGTGACCTGGTGACGGCCGCGGTCAGCCACCTCGCCGCGAGCACGCCGGCCCGCGCGCTGTTTACCGTCTCGTTCATGAACGATTGGGTGAAGGAGCATCTCTGCGGCTACGAGCCGCGGTCGCACGGCGGGATCGGTCAGGCGCCGTCCGGACCCGGCCTCGGAGTGCGCGTCGACCGCGCGCTTCTCGGATCGCCCCTGTTTACCGTCGCGGCGTAATCGGCCGCGCCGCCGCTCCGTACTCGCACCACGGCCGGATCGGACACACCTCGCAGCGCGGCCGCCTGGCGGTGCAGATTTCACGGCCGTGCCGCACCAGGAAGCGGTGGAGCGGTCCGTACCGCGCCGGCGGCACGAGCGCCTCCATCCAGGCGTGCGCGTCTTCGGTGGACATGCGCGCCGGAATCAGGCCGAGGCGGCGCCCGACGCGGTCGACGTGGGTGTCGACGGCGAAGGCCGGTTTTCGGAGTCCGAACTGCAGTACGATCGCCGCGGTCTTCGGGCCGACGCCCGGGACGCTTCGCAGCCACGCGCGGGCTTCATCGCGGGGCCACCGCCGGAGAAAGGCGAGCGAGAGCCGTCTCCGTTCGCGCGCCAGGCGGCGGAGGACGGCGTGGATTCGCGGGGCCCTGAGCGAGGCGAGTCCGGCCGGCCGGATCGCCGCGGCGATTTGCGCGGTGGAGGCGTCGCGCACGGCGGCCCAGGTCGGAAAGCGGCGGCGTAATTGCGCGTAGGCGCGGCCGCTGTTCGTGTCGCTCGTGTGCTGCGAGAGGATCGTGCCGATCAGCATGCCGAGCGTATCCCGCGAGCGCCACGGCCGCAGCCGGTACCGGCGCCGCAGCACGGCGTCGACCGCCGCGGCCTTCCGCCGGAGCCGCCCGGGCGGAGCGGTGGTAGCTCGAGGGTTCACGATGTTCGCATTCAAGGGGTACGGCGCATGAGTCCTTCCTGCGACGGCACGGCGGCCGTGATGCCTATTGTCTGCGGGCGGCCCGCGGGCGCATAATTTGCGCAACGCGACAGGGTGCGAGGGGGCGTCGTCCTTGACCGCGCAGCGTGTACCTGCTGCATTCGATGTGATCGTTGCCGGCGCCGACGTCGTCACCCCATCGGCGGTCCGGCGGCTCGACATCGGCGTCCGCGACGGTCTGATCGACGCGCTCGGCGCTCCGGGCACGCTGGGACAGGCCGCACGCGTCATCGACGCCGCCGGCAAGGTCGTCCTGCCCGGCGTGATCGATCCGCACGTGCACTGCCGGATCCACAGCCACCACGTCGACGACCTGCCGACAGTATTGGAGGCCGCCGCGGCCGGCGGCGTCACCACGGCCCTCGTCCATCTCCTGCCGAGCGCGCCGGCGGCGCCGACGCCGCGCGATCTTCTGGAGGAGTTCCGGGACCTGGGGCGGCGGGAGGCCCCGATCGATTTCTCGTTCCACGCTTGGCTGCCGGAGCGCGCGGGCACGCTCGAGCAGATTCCCGAACTGCTCGCCGCCGGAGTGCCGTCGTTCAAGCTGTTCTGCGCGTACAAGTCGATCGGACGAATGGCGTCGGACGCCTTCCTCGTCCGTGCGATGGATACGATCGGCCGCCGGGGCGGGATGCTGCTCGTGCACGCGGAGGACGGCGAATTGATCGAGGCGCGCATCGCCGCGCAGCGGGCGCGGGGCCGGATCGGTCCGTCGGATTACCGCTGGACGCATCCCGACGAGGCCGAGTGGATCGCGGTCGCGAAGACGCTCGGGTACGCCCGCGCGACGGGGTGCCCGCTGTACGTCGTGCACGTCAGCACGCCCCGCGGCATCGACTTGATCGAGGACGCCAGACTCGAGGGGCAGCGCGTCTGGGCGGAGACGTGCGTGCAGTATCTGGAGCTCACCGACGAGGCGCTGACGCGATGGGGACCGCTCGCCAAGATCAGCCCGCCGCTCCGCGACACCGCGGCCCAGGAGGGCCTGTGGCGCCGTGTGGCGGCCGGCCGGATCGACGCGCTCGGGTCCGACCACTCACCGCATTCCCGCGAGACCAAGGCGCCCGGGTACCGGGACATCTTCGACGCGTGGTACGGAGCGCCCGGCGTGCAGACGCTCCTTCCCGTGATGTGGGACGCCTTCCGGCGCCGCGCGCTCCCGCTGCCGCTGCTGGCCCGCGTGTTGAGCGAGGCGCCCGCGCGCATCTTCGGTCTCGAGCGAAAGGGCGCAATCGCACCCGGCCTGGACGCCGACCTTGCGATCATGGACCCCGGCCGCGAAGTGGAGCTGCGGAGCGAAGAGCAGATCGGGGGGAGCGGCTATACGCTCTACGAGGGACGGCGCGTCCGCGGATGGCCCGTGACGACGCTTCGTCGCGGCGAGGTGCTCGTCGACGGCGGCGTCCTCCGCCGCAGGCGGGGCGGCGGTCGCTTTCTGGCGCGGCGGCCGGCATCGTAGGTCCGTGCCTTATGTTTCCCGTCTCGCTGAACGCCGTCTCCACGCATATGAAGGTGCTCGAAGGCGCGGCGCCGGTGCGGCGCCGGCGGCGGGCGTAAGAAAGGGGAGACAGACCGTGCCGAAGACGATCCGGCAGACCGCCACGTTCAAGGCCAGCCCGCGCGCGGTGTACGAAGCGCTCATGGACTCCCGCAAGCACGCCGCGTTCACCGGTGCGCCGGCCAAGATCGACCGGCGGCCGGGCGGACGGTTCACCGCCTACGGCGGGTATCTCGAAGGGGTCACCGTCGAGCTCGTCCCCAACAAGAAGATCGTCCAGTTCTGGCGGTCGCGGAACTGGCCGCCGTTCCACTACTCGACGGTTACGTTTGCGCTGGCCCGCGCCGGGGACGGCACACGCCTTCGGTTCACGCAGCACGGCGTGCCCAACAGCGATTACCGCGCAAAGAGCCGCGGCTGGGTCTCCGCCTACTGGAACAAGTTGAAGGTATTCCTCGAGCGTTAAGCGCGCGCGGGCCCGCCCTCGGGACGAGCGGCCGGAGCGCGTCCGAGCAGCGGCGGGAGCTCGACCGGAGCCACACGCACACGTACGTCCACGATCGTGGCGCCGCGCTCATGCACAATCACGGGATTGCAGTCGAGTTCGGCGATCCGCGGGCAATCCTCGACCAAGGCACCGATTCTCACGAGCACATCCGCGAGGGCGGCCACGTCCGCCGGCGGCCGTCCCCGGACTCCCGCGAGCGCGGGCGCGATCTTGAGGCCCGCGATCATCTCGCGCGCGTCGCGGTCGGTGAGCGGGGTCAGCCGGACCGACACGTCCCGCAGCACTTCGACGAGCGTCCCGCCGGCGCCGCAGGCGACAACGGGTCCGAAGCGGGGGTCGTGCACGACGCCGACGATCATCTCGACGCCGGGCGCGGCCATGGACTGCACCACCCATTCCGTCGGCTCAAGGCCCGCGGCGGCCAGGGCGCGCTGCATCTCGCCGGCCGCCGCCCGTACGGCCTCGGGACTTGCGAGGCCGAGCCGGACCGCCCCGACGTCCGTCTTGTGGAGCAGGACCGGGCCGGCCGCCTTGAGTGCGATCGCGGTCGCCCCGGTTTCGCGCATCAACGCCTCCGCGCCGGAGGCGGCCTCGGCGGGCGTCGCCGCGATTCGCTGGGGGGCCAGCGGAAGGCCGTAGGCGCGAAGCAGCGCCTCAGTCTCGCCGCCGGTGAGCCAGCCGGCGCCGCGATCGAGGGCCGCCGTGGTGACCGCCGCGGCGTCCCGCCGCCGCACATCGGTCAACGCGGGGACGGGAGCAGGCGGGCGCGACCGCCACGCGCCGTAGCGCGCGGCTCTTGCGAGGGCGATCGCCGCGGCTTCCGGAAAGACGTACGACGGCAGCCGCACGTCCGCGGCGCGCAGCGCCTCCGGCACGCCGTGGGCCGACATGAAGACCGTGAGCACCGGCTTGCGCCGGTCGATCTCCCGCGCGGCCTCGACAAGCGCGCGGGCGACGTCCGCGGCCTCCGTGACGAGCGGGGGCACGAAGATGACGATCACCGCGTCCACGTTGGGATCGGCGGCGGCGATGCCGACCGCCTTCCGGTATTGGTCCGCGGTGGCCGCGGCGATCATGTCGACCGGGTTCTGCAGGCTGGCCTCCGCCGGCAGCACGGCGCGCAGCCGCGATTGGGTCTCCTCGCCGAACGCCGGCAGCACGAGGCCCTGGGCTTCGCAGGCGTCCGCGCAGAGCACGCCGGCGCCGCCGCCGTTCGTTACGACGGCGACGCGGCCGCCGGCCGGGACCGGCTGGTTCGCGAGCAGCGCCGCGACGTCGAAGAGCTCTTCCAGCGTGTCGGTCCGGATGACGCCGGCCTGCCGGAACAGCGCGTCGACTGTGACGTCCGAGGCGACGAGCGCGCCGGTGTGCGACGACGTGGCGCGGGTGCCCGCGGGCGAGCGTCCGCTCTTGACCGCGACAATCGGCTTGGTGCGGCCGACGCGGCGGGCAATCCGGGCGAACCGGCGCGGATTGCCGAACGATTCGAGGTACAAGAGGATCACGTCCGTGCCGGGATCGGTCTCCCAGTAGTTGAGCAGGTCGTTGCCGGAAATGTCGGCCTTGTTGCCCACCGAGACGAACGTGGACAGCCCGAGGCCCAGCGACGCGGCGTAATCGATGATCGCGAGGCCGAGGGCGCCGCTCTGCGTCGAGAACGCCACGCGTCCGGCCGGCGGCATTTGCGGCGCGAACGTCGCGTTGAGCCGCACCGCGGCGTCGGTGTTGAGCAGACCCATGCAGTTGGGACCGACGAGGCGCATGCCGCTGGTGCGGCAGATCCGGACCAGCTCGGCCTGGCGGGCCCGGCCTTCGGGCCCGCCTTCGCCGAACCCGGCCGAGATGACGACCAGCGCGCGGACGCCCGCGTCGGCGCACTGCGCGGCCACCTCGCAGACGTGTTCCGCGGGGACGGTCACCACGGCGAGGTCGACCGGGCCGGGGACGTCGCCGACCGTCCGATAGGCCGGCACGCTCTGCACGACCGCCGCGGCCGGGTTGACCGGGTAGACGGGTCCTTCGAACCCGTCGCGCAGCAGGTTGTGGAAGATTTCCCCGCCGATCGTGCCGCGCCGGCGCGACGCGCCGATGACGGCGACCGCGCGCGGCGCAAAAAACGCGCGCAGCGCGTTCTGCGCCGCGACCTGGTCCCGCTGCTCGAAGCGGGAGAGCGCCTCCTCGGTCAGCGACGTCGGAAAGGTGACGAGCAGCTCCCAGCCGCTGTAGTGGACGTCGATCGGGAATCCCGCCTGGCGGAACACGTCGATCATGCGGTGGTTGTCGGGCAGCACGAGGGCCTGGAACGTGTGAATCTGGTGGTCGGCGGCGATCTCCGCCAGCTGCCCGAGCAGGATCGTGGCGATCCCGCGGCCCTGGTAGGCGTCGGCGACCGCGAATGCCACCTCGGCGTGGTCGCCGTCGACGGTGCTGTAGGAGGCCTCGGCCACAATCTCCTGCCGCGGGCCGTGGGTGGCGACGAGGCCGACCCGGCGCACGTGATCGACGCCGAGGTCGCGGCGGACCTGCTGGACGAGCGCCGTCTCCGACAGCGGCGAGAAGAACCGCATGAGCCGCGCGTCGTCGGACAGCGCCGCGTAGAACGCGAGCAGCCCCGCCTCGTCGTCGGGCCGGATCGGCCGCACGTGCAGCGTGGAACCGTCGCGCAGGACGACGTCGGTCTCGCGGGAGGCCGGGTAGGGGACGGTCGCGGCCATCGGCGGCGCTCTTAGAAGGCGACCTTGCCGAGCGCGAGGTCGTCGATGCGGTAGGCGAGATCGTCCGCGCGCACCGCCACCACGCCGTCCACCGAGCGGATCCACTTGACCACGAGCGCCCAGTCGCTGTGCCGGTCCACCGTGCCCGCGGCCGTGACGATGCCGTCCGCGCACTTCAAGACGAGGGTGCCCGGGTCGATGAAGAGCTCGCGTGCGAGCGTCTCGCGGATCGTCTGCACGATGCTGTCGTCGCTGCGCAGGAAGACCTTCAAGACATCCGCCCGCGTCACGATCCCCGTGAGCCGGCCCCTCGAGAGAATCAAGATCCGGTTGATGTTGTGCCGGAGCATCAGATGCGCCAGTTCCTGAACGTTGGTCTCCTCGCCGGCCGTGATGATGTTCTCCGTCATGACGTCGCGCGCGACCGTGCCGGTCGCCTTGCGGTACCGGCCCAGCATGCGCTCGAGCCGGAGCGAGCGGCTGTGCCACGAGATGATCGGGGGTGCGGGGACCGGCCGGTCTTCCTTTTCGAGAAGATCGGCTTCGGTGACGACGCCGAGCACTCGCTGATCCTCGTCCACGACCGGCAGGCCGCTGATCCGAGACCGGAGCATCAACTCGACGATCTGCCGCACCGGCATCTCGGGACGCGCGGTGACGACGGGACTCGACATGATCTCACTGGCCGTGACGTGCCGCATCGGCGACCCTCCCCCGAAACGCGCCGTTCAGAAGAAGTATCCCATGCGACGGGCGGCCGGCCCATCGGGCGGGCGCATGAAACCAGGGTCGGGCGGCGAACCGACCGCGAGGCTCAGGCTTCGATGAGCCCTTTGCGAATCGCGTAGCGGACGAGCATCGTGCGATCGTGCAGGTTCAGCTTCTCCATGATGTGGGTGCGGTGTGTCTGCACGGTCTTGACGCTGATGTACAGCTTCTGCGAGATTTCCTGGTTGGTGGCGCCCTCGGCGACGAGGGTGAGGATTTCCCGCTCCCGCTCCGTCAGGCCGTCATAATTTTCGCGGCCTTCGCCGGTTTCCAGCCGCTTCAGGTAGTCCGCGACGACCGCCTTGGCGACGGAGGGGTACAGGAACGCCTCGCCGCGCCGCACGGCATGAATCGCCTGCACGAGATCGGTCGCCGCGGCGCGCTTGAGCACGTACCCGGAGCCGCCGGCCTTGAGGAGCTGGAACACGTAGGTGTCGTCGTCGTGCATCGTGAGCGCGAGCGTGTGCGCGTTCGGCAGCGCCGCCTTGATCTGTCGCGTCGCCTCGATCCCGTTGATGCCCGGCATGCTGATGTCAAGGACCGCGACGTCGGGCCGGAGCCGTTTGGCCATCTCAACGGCCTCGAGCCCGTCCTCCGCCTCGCCGACGACTTCGATGTCGGGCTCGTTGCTCAGGATCATCTTCACGCCCTGGCGGACGATCGCGTGATCGTCGGCCAGCAAGACTCGGATCTTGGTGCGAGCCGGGGCCGGCACGGGAGACACCTCGTCGTCGGTTCGCTTGTTCGATTGTACCACGCCTGCCGCCGCCCCTTCCGCGTATTTCACTTAGGCTACCAACGCAATCAGACGCCCGCATCGGGCGGGCGCCTGATTGAGCCTCGGGTCTGGACCCGGCTTCCGCCGGCCGACTCCTGGGCCTGCGGCGCGAGCCAAAGCGCGCCGGCAACCATGTAATTAAAGCCGGTCAGCGCAGGCTGTCGGTGCGAACCGGAATCCGGCGCTCGTCGAGCGCGTACCGCAGATCCCGGTCATCGATGCCGACGACGCCTTCCGTCTTGGCGGCCCACCGCCGCACCAGCTCGGCATCCGCGTGCGTGTCCACGGTTCCGGCCAGCGTCACGACGCCGCCGCGGCAGGAGATCTCCAGCGCGTCCGGATTGATCCACAACTCGTGCGCGATCCGCCAGCGAAGGTCGGTCGCGATGGCCTCGTCGGGCCGGACCAGTGTGCGCAGAATGTCGGCGCGCGTCACAATGCCCGTGAGCCGCCCCGCCTCCACGATCGGAATCCGATTGACGTCGTAGGTGATCATGAGGTGCACGAGCTCCTGCACGGTCGCCTCGGGACCCGCGCTCACGACGCGCGTCGTCATCAAATCGGCCACCGACCTCGCCGTGGTCTTCGGCGAGCCGTCCAGCGCCCTCGCCAGCACCGTCAGGAGGCGGGGAAGCCCGGCTTCGGTCTCGTCCGCGACGACCCCCTCGATCTTTTCCATCACATCCGACTCGGACACGACTCCCAGCAGCGTGCCGCCCCGGTCGACGACCGGTACGCCGCTGATGTTGTGCTCCACCATCAGTTCCGCCAGATCCTTGAGCGATGCCTCCGGGTGCACCGTGACGACCGGGGTGCTCATCAACTCGCGCGCGCGCATCGACGGCCTCCTTTCCGGCTACGAAGCTTTCGCCGCGGCCAGCCGGCCGCGCGCCGTCTGGGGCGTCGCGACCGCCCAGGTCTGCGGGTCGCCGCGCAGCATCGTCACCGGGCACGGCGAATGACGCACCACGGCCTCGGCGACGCTGCCGAGCACGGCCCGCCGGAATCCGGCCCGGGCGTGGGTCGCCATGACCACCATGGCGGCCTGCAGCGACTCGGCGACCGCGGGGATCTCATCCTCGGGATGGCCGACGGCGACGAATTCTCGCAGCTGGACTCCCCGCCGCGCCTCCGCCGGCACGAACGTCGTGAACCACCAGCGCAGGTACACGCGGCCTTCGTCCATTTGCTGGTCCACAAACTTGCCCTGATCCAGGCCTTCCTCGACCTCGCGCGGCAGAATCACTTTCAGGAGCACGAGCGTGCCGCCCAGCCGTCGGGTCAGATCGGCGGCGTACGTCGCGGCGCCGACGGACGCCTGCGAGAGATCGGTCGGTACAAGCACTACGGGCCCAGTCAGTGGAGTGTCCATTGCGCATCCCTCCCATTGTTCCCCGCCCAGCGTACCGGGTGGAGGGGGCCGGGCCTATCCGCCGGGTGCTCGATTTTGGCATACGGTGCACGCCGGACACGAGACGCAAGGACCGCGGCAGGGCCGGCATGGCGGCCCTCGAACCAGCCCAACCAACCAGCCGGCGGAGGCACGGGTGCGTGAAGGAACGTTCGACTGAACAACCGTCACCGCGTCCTGAGCCGGCCGGCCTGACGAGCGACGAAGCCCGCCTTCGCCTCCAGCGGTACGGCCTCAATGCGATTCCCGAGGGGGCTGCGCACCCCTGGCGCAGCATCGCGGCGAGGTTCTGGGCGCCCATCCCCTGGATGCTCGAGTTTGCGATCGCACTCGAGGTCCTGTTGGGACGGACGCTCGAGGCGCTCGTCTTCGCCGTCCTGCTGGTTTTCAACGCGCTCCTGAGCGCCTTTCAAGAAGGCCGCGCGCAGCGCGCGCTCGCGTTGCTGCGGAAGCGGCTGACCGTTCAGGCCAGGGCCTTTCGCGACGGCCGCTGGATACTGATCCACGCCGAGGAGCTCGTGCCCGGGGATGTCGTGCGTCTGCGGGCAGGCGACCTCGTCGCGGCGGACGTGAAGATTTTTGATGGGCAGCTCCTCGCCGACCAATCCGCGCTCACCGGTGAGTCCCTGCCCGTAGAAATCGAGCCCGGCGGCTCTGTCTATGCCGGCTCGATCGTGAAACGCGGCGAAGCCACCGGAGAGGTTGCCGCGACCGGCACGCGCACGACCTTTGGCAAGACCGCCGCGCTGGTGCGCACCGCGAAGATTCCGGGCCATCTGGAGGTCCTCATCGCGAGGATTGTCCGCTATCTCATCGCGGTCGACGTGGTCCTGGTTGTCGGTGTTCTCGTCTACGGGTTCGCGGCGGGGCTTCCGGCGGCCGAGATCGTTCCGTTTGCGCTGATCATCCTCATCGCTTCGATCCCGGTGGCTCTGCCGGCGACCTTCACGCTCGCCACCGCTCTCGGGTCGGTCGAGCTGGCCGGGCGCGGGGTGCTGGTGACCCGCCTCTCCGCGATCGAGGAGGCGGCGCAGATGGACGTGCTCTGTACCGACAAGACCGGCACCTTGACGCAAAATCAGCCGACGGTCATGGCGTTGTGGCCGCGCCCTCCGTGCACGGAGGACGAACTCCTTCGCGCGGCGGCGCTCGCGTGCGACGAGGCCACCCAGGATCCCATCGATCTGGCGATCCTTGCCGCGGCGCGCGCGCGGGGCCTCGCGGTCTCAGGGCCCGAGCGCCTCCGGACCTTCCCGTTTGACCCGACAACCAAGCGGTCGGGAGCCGTGCTTCGCGAATTGGGCCGGACGACGCACGTCCTGAAGGGCGCGTTTCAAGCGATCACGCCGCTTCTCAAGACGGCCCCGGCGGGCGCGGCCCAAGCGGTCGAGCGCATGGCGGCGGGCGGGGCGCGCGTACTCGCGGTGGCCGCGGGGCCCGACGGCGCCGTGGAGCTGGCCGGTCTGATCGCCCTGCACGATCCGCCCCGGCCCGATTCCCCGGCACTCGTGCAGCTTCTCCGCGATCTCGGGATCCGCGTGCTGATGCTGACCGGTGACAATGCCGTGACGGCCGGAGCGATTGCCGCTCAGGTCGGCATCGGCACCCGCGTGGGCGACGTGGAGCGCGACGCGGAGCGCCGGCCCCTCGAGTACGACATCTTTGCGAGGGTCCTACCCGAAGGAAAGTTTCGCCTCGTGCGGGCCCTGCAGAGTGCGGGGCATGTCGTCGGGATGACGGGCGACGGTGTGAACGACGCGCCCGCCCTCGGACAGGCCGAGGTCGGGATCGCCGTCGCTCAGGCGACGGACGTCGCCAAGGCCGCGGCCAGCCTGGTGCTGACGACCCCGGGGCTGGTCGATATCGTATCCGCGGTGGAGACCAGCCGCCGCATCCACCAGCGCATGCTCACGTACACGCTCAACAAGATCGTAAAGACCCTGGAGATTTCGCTGCTGCTGAGCCTCGGCCTGATCTTCGCCGGCGTGTTCGTCACCACGCCGCTGCTCATCGTCCTGCTTTTGTTCGCCAACGACTTCGTCACGATGTCGATCGCGGCGGATCGCGTATCGTTCGGCGCCGTGCCCGATCGCTGGGACGTCCGGTCGCTGATGGGCGCGGCCCTGAGCATCGCGGCGATCCTGCTCTGTTTTTCGTTTGGCGTCGTCTGGGCGGGACGAAGCGTGTTCCGGCTGGCCGTGCCCACGCTGCAGACCGCCGTATTTGTTTGGCTGGTCCTCAGCGGGCAGGGCACCGTCTATCTCGTGCGCGGGCGCCGGAATTTCTGGGGTGGACCGCCGGGCCGGTGGCTGGTCGTGAGCACGCTCGGTGATCTCTTCGCCGTCACTCTGCTCGCGACCCGCGGCTGGCTGATGGCGCCGGTTGGCCCGGGAGCGGTGCTCCTGCTTCTGGGACTCGCCCTCGCGTATTTTGCCGGCGCCGATCTTTTGAAGACGCGAATATTGCGGCGATTCGGCCTGCGGTAGCAAGCCCGTCAGACCTAACGGAGCATGAGAAACGTTTTCTTGAGCTTCTGGAGGGCCGCCTCCGCCTGGGGCTTCCCATCCAACTCCATGCGGACACATCGCTCCAGGCCGGCCGTTACGAGGTCGATCGCCACGCGGTCGAGCGCCGCCCGGGCCGCCGCCACCTGCTGCGCGATCTCGGCGCAGTCCCGCCCGCTCTCCAGCATCCGCCGCAGCCCGGCCACCTGGCCCTCGATTCGCCGGAGCCGAATCTGGATCGCGGCTTCCACGTCCTTGTCCAGCCGTAGCGTTGCGGCCATGCGCGGCTCCTCGGTCGTTCGCTATCGCGCCTGAGCCGCGAAGCTCCGCTGCTCGGCGCGGGTGTCGATTACGGTCGTCTCGTATGTGACGGGAGCGGCCTTGCGCAGCATCGCCGACACCGAGCAGTACTTGGTCTGGGACAGGGCGACCGCCTTCTCAACCTGCTCGACGCCGAGCCCCGGCCCCGCGGCCACGTACCGCAGGTGGATCGCGGTCAACACTTTGGGGTGCATGTCGGCGCGATCCGCCGTCACCTCGATCGTGAACCGGTCGACGGGCGCCCGCATCTTCTGGAGAATCGGGATG
Organism: bacterium; assembly: GCA_035934535.1. Taxonomy (GTDB): domain Bacteria; phylum Sysuimicrobiota; class Sysuimicrobiia; order Sysuimicrobiales; family Segetimicrobiaceae; genus DASSJF01. The sequence goes on along the minus strand of DASYXS010000023.1, from coordinate 22,309 downwards.
ACGTCCATCCCGGTGCACCCGGCGAGCGCCAGCAGCAGGGTTTCCATCGGCGCCGGCCCGCCCGCGGTGCCGCCGTGCTCGGGATGCGCGTCCATCACCACGCGCAGCCCGTCCGCGTTCGTGCCTTCGAACCGCATCCCGGACGTCCACCGTGCCTCCACCCGCATCGCGCTCACCTCGCCGCGGGGGCGGTCGATTGGCGGGCCCGCTCGGCGGCGGCGGCGGCCAGGACGTGCTCCAGGAACGCCGGTTCCGGCAGCGCGCCTTCGAATCCCCCGGTTTCGTTGATCACGATCTTCGGCACGCCGCGCACGCCGTACCGATCGGCGAGCGACGGGAACTCCATCGACTCGATGACATCCGCGCGCACATGGGACGATTCGAGCGCCATCGCGTGCGCCAGGCGGCTCGCCCGCGGGCAGTACGGACAGGTCGGCGTCACGAACACCTGAATGTGGATGTCGCCGGTAAGGCCGGCGAGCGCCGCTTTGGTCTCCGCCGCCAGCCCGCTGTCGTTACGAGAGACGGCAATGAGGTCATCGATCAGCGCGGCAAATTCGAAGCCCGAGGGGATTCCAAAAAAGCGAATGCCCGCCCGCCCCTCGCCGCCGTCGCGGCTGAGCGTGATCGCCGGCACGCGTTCGACGGCCGGCGGCCCGGCGGGATCCAACCCGGCTGTGATGCTGTGGACCTCGAGCCGCAGGCGCGGGTCGAGAGCCGCGACTTCCTCGAGCAGCTGTTGCGTCAACGGGCCGTACTCGGCCTCCCACCCGGGGACGACCAACCCCGTCGTCGACGCGGTGAAGAACCGTATCGTCACATCGCCGGCGAGTTCGTCCCGGAAACGCCGCCGCACCGCTTCCGCATCGCTCGCTTTGAGGAGGGCCATGTTACGCCGGCCTCCGGCACGTCTGCACGCCCAGGACCCCGTAGAGGGGGCAGCGCCCGAGGATGCCCGTGACAAGTCCGATGACCCCGACCGCATCGGCGGCGTACGCCCAGCCTGTCCCGAGCGCGGCGGCTTGCGTGAGCCCCGCGACGAGCGCCGCGAGGCCGATCAGCACCCGAATCATACGACCCGTCGTTCCAACGCACCCGCGCATCTCCGTTCCTCCTTCGACGATCGTGGCCGCGTCTCGGCGGACCACGGCAGATGCCACCGGCCAAGAGGGTAGCATACCCCCCAGAGTATGTCTATCCGACCAAGGTCTGATCCCGGTCCGCCGGCGGGGTGCGGGCTAGGCGGGTGCGGCAGTCAAGAACACGCCGTGGGGAGACCGTCCGGTGGGAAACGTGTTGAGGATGCGCAGCGTGCGGGTGTCGATGACGGTGGCCGTGTTGCCGTAGCGTCCCGAGATCCACAATTGGGACTCGTCGGGACTCAGCATCGGCATGTCCGGGCCCCCGGAGACGTGGAACTTGGCGGCCACGCGCTGCCGCCGCACGTCGAAGGCGCTGACCGTGTCTTCGCCCCGGTTCGTAACGTACAGCGTGCGGCCGTTACGCGTCATGATCATCTCGTGCGCATCCTTGCCGCTGGGGACGCGCTTCGTGCGCGTCCACCCGTCGGTCTCGAACACGTTGATCGTCCCGGCGCCGCCGCTTGCGACGAAGAGATGCCGCGCGTCCGGCGAGAGCGCCACACCCGCCGGCAGCGGATCGACCGGGAGGCGGTGGATCAGCGTCATCCTGCGGGTGTCGATCACGGTCACCACGTCGGAGTGCTGGTTCGCGTTGACGTACCAGCCGCGATCGTCGCTCAGCGCGAAGTGGCTCGGCTGGCGGCCCGTCTCGATCCGTTTGACGCGGCGAAACGTGCGCGCGTCATGGATCTCGACGAACGTGTAGCGAAAGGCAACCTTGTAAAGATGACGGCCGTCCGCCGTGAACGTGATGTTGTAGGGGTCGAGGATCGGGATGCGCCGGACCGGCCGGAGGGTTCGGAGGTCGATCTCGATCATCTCGTTGCTCGTGGTGGCGCAGCTGTACACCGAGCCGCCCGCGAGGCTCCGGTGGAATTTGTGCGGCTCGCGTCCTACGCGCAGCGTCCCGAACGGCTCCAGCGTATCACCGTCGGCGAACGTCACGGTGTCGCTCAGGCTGTTGGCGATCAAGGCGACGAGCCGCGTCTTCGCCGGCGCCAGGGCGTCGGCCGCCCGGAGCGCAAGTCCGGCCGGCGCTCCAAGCGCGGCGAGGCCCGCGGCCACCCCGGTCTGGTGCAGGAACGCCCGGCGGGTGAGAGGGGAGGCGCCGGCGGCGGTCAAGATGCCGCGCACTGCCGGCACCGTCCGTGCACGATCAGCGACGCCCCGCGCGCGTCGAAGCCGCGGGCGGCGTGCCGGACGAGAGGCATCAGCACGGTAGGATCGACGGGTAGATCCACTACCTGCCTGCAGGCGTCGCAGACCAAGTGCCCGTGGGGAGTGGTGTTTTGTTCCCAGTGCGTCGCTCCTCCGGGCAGAGGCAGCGGCGCGACCAGGCGCAGGTCCGCCAGTTCGTGCAGGATCGCGTAGACCGTCTTGAGCGCGAGGCCGGGCACGGTGCGCCGGATGCGCCCGTGCAGCTCTTCAGCCGTGGGATGGCCCTCGGCTCGCTCGAGCGCCTGGAATACGGCCATCCGCTGGGCCGTGATGTTACGGCCCTGCGCTCGGAACGCGGCGACCGCGTGGTTCGTCGAAAACCGTCCCACCTGAACTTGCCACCCCTTTACCGCCGCCAACGATTGGTAACATGCGCGGAGCCTTGTACCGCAAGGCCTCGCGCTCATGTTACACCTGGAGCCATTGACGCCTATTCTTGACCATAGCACTCTAGAATCCGTTCGGCAAGGATAACCCGGGCAGGGGCCCGCCTCGGAGGCACGGTGTTGTCACGTCTGAGCGTCACCGGAGAATCGGCCCTGATCGCATCCGCGGCGCTGGTGGTCGCAGGCGTCCTGGTCTGGCAGGCGATCACGGCCGGCGGCTCCCCGGACCCGACCGCGAAGCACCTCAGCCCGGCGGCGGCGGCCGTCGACACCGGCGTCCTCGTCTTCCGGGAGGGGCTGGAATCGCTTCTCGTCCTCTCCGCGATCACCGCCAGTCTCTCACGAACCCGCACCCGCTGGGGGGCCCCCGTCGCCACCGGGACCGGCCTCGCGTTCCTGGCGACGCCGCGGTGGTGACCCGGGGTCTTCTGCTGCTCGGCTTCGCCTCGGTCTATCGTGAGGGCTTCGAGGTCGTGCTCTTTCTCCAGAGCCTCCGGCTGCAGGCCGGCATGCACGTGGTGCTGCTCGGTGCCGTGATCGGTATTGGCCTCACGCTGCTCGTCGCGGCGCTCAATTTCGTCTCGCATTACCGGCTTCCGTACCGGAAGATGCTCGTATTGACGGGGCTGCTGCTCGGCGGGGTGCTCGTGGTGATGGTCGGCGAGACCGTGCAGGAGATGCAGCAGGCCCACTGGCTCGCCGCCACCGCCTTTCTGCACGTCGACCTGCCGAACTGGATGAACGTCTGGATCTCCGTGTACAACAGCCGGGAGAGTCTCACCGCGCAGGCGCTCGCGGTGGTATTCGTGATCGGCTCCTACCTCGCGGCCGAGTACGTGCAGATCCGGCGGCCGCGCCGGGTCGCGCCGCTCGCGCCACGAGCCTCGCACTCGCCGTTGTAATGGTAAGCTCGCTGCGGGGGTGTAACCGAGAATGACAATCTGGCAGACGACCGCGCTCGGGGCGCTGGCGGGATTTACGATCTACCTGGGACTCCCGGTTGCACGGCTCGGACCGCGGACGAGGACGCTCCAAAATTTGCTGAACGCGGTCGCGATCGGCGTCCTGCTCTTCCTCGTGTGGGACATCCTCTCGAAGGCCCAGGAGCCGATCGACGGGGCGCTCAAGGCGGCGATGAAATCCGGCCACTGGGGCGCCTTCGGCTCGCTGGTGCTTATGCTCGTGCTCGGACTGGTCCTTGGCCTGGTCGGCCTGGTGACAATCGCCGACGCCGCCAACCGGCGGCCATCCCCGGGCATGCCGCGCGCCCATCAACTGACGCTGCTCGTCGCGACGGGGCTCGGCCTCCACAACTTTTCCGAAGGCCTCGCCATCGGTCAGGCCGCATCCACGGGCGCGATCGGGTTCGCGATCGTGCTCATCGTGGGTTTTGGCCTCCACAACGTCACGGAAGGATTTGCGGTCGCGGCGCCGGTGGCCGCGGCCGGCGAGGTGCCGTCCTGGTCGTTTTTGGGCACGGCCGGGCTGATCGGCGGCGGGCCGACGTTTCTCGGCACGCTCATCGGGTATCGCGTCACGTCGCCCGAGGCGTTTGTCCTCTTCCTCGCACTCGCGGCCGGTGCGCTCTTCTACGTGATCGGCGAGATGTACGCGGTGGGCCGCCGGTTTCAGCAGCCGCCGGTCGCGGCCTGGGGCATCATCGCGGGTTTCCTCGCCGCGTACGCGACCGATTTGATCCTGACGATCGGCGGCGCATAGCGGCCGGTTCGCCGCCGCGGCGCTAGCCGAACTGCCGGAGGAACCGCCAGGCGCCGACGGCAAACATCGCCGCGCCGAGCACAGTGAGTCCGGCAAGGTCGGGCCAGAGCACCGAGAGCGGCGCTCCCTTCAACACCACTCCGTAGCCGATCTCCAGGTAGTACCGGTACGGCGACAGCAGCGTCAAATAGTACTGCGCGGGCGGCATCGCCTCGATCGGTGTGATGGTGCCCGAGAGAAACGAAATCGGAATATGCAGGACAAACGCCATGATGAGCGCAGTCGGCAGCGTCCGGGCGGCGGTCGCGATCAAGAGTCCGAGGCCGCCGGTCGCGATCACCACCAGCATGGTCGCGACGATGAAGAGCGCCAGGCTCCCGCGTACCGGCATGTCGAAGGCGCGCGCGAGAATGCCGAGGCTGCCGAGGGTGCCGAGCACGGTCAGCAGGGCCATGGGCAGGATCTTTGCCGCCATGATTTCCCACGGCCGGATGGGGCTCACCAGCAGCTGTTCGACCGTGCCTTGTTCCTTTTCGCGGACCATCAAGGCCGCGGGGAGCAGCATCGCGATGATCATGATAGTGCTGAACAGTTCTTCGAGCCCCCGGTACCACTCGGAAATCAGGGCCTCGTTGTACCGGATCCGTACGCGCGCGTCGACGAGCCCGGTGCCGCGCCTCGACGCCGGCTGCTGGCGTGCCAGCAGGAACTGCTGAGCGATCCCGGCCACGTACGCGCCGGCGATCTGGCTCGTCGGCGTGTATGTGCCGTCGCTGATGACCTGCACCGACGCCGCGCCGCCGGCCGCCAGCCTGCGGCTGAAGTTCTCGGGGATCACGATTACCGCCGAGGCTTCGTCGCGCTCGAGCACCGTGTCGATCTCCCGCTCCCGCGTGATGACCCGCCGGACGTTGAGGTACGGCGGCCGCAACCGGTCCACAAACGCCCGGCTCTGCGCGCTCTGGTCCAGATCGTAGACGGCGACGGGGTAGCGATTGAGTTCGAAGGTGAACTGCGACGCGGCTTGGTAGGGTGCCCACAAGAGCGAGTAGGCGACGACGAACACGAGGGCCGGCTCACGGAGGAACGTCCGTAGTTCCTTGTCGATCAGCGCGAGGAGCCGCACGGCACGCTCACCGCTTCCGCCGCTTGCGGAACGCCAGGGTCGCGGCCAGGACGGCCGCGGCGGCGTAGGCGGCCAGCCGCATCAGGCTGTCCGCGCTGGCCGCAAGGCCGAACCCTTTGAGAAAGACACCGCGGGCGAGAAACATGAAGTCCGCGGCCGGGAAGAAATGGCTCATCAGGCGTCCACTCGCGTCCAATGTGCTGATCGGCTCCGCGAACCCGGAGTACTCCATGCCGGGGACCATGACGACGACCACCGTCGCCAGCAGCGCCGCCACCTGCGTGCGGACCAGGACGGAGATGACGAGTCCGATCGCCCCCGTCGCGGTCACGAACAGGAGCGCGCCGAGGCTCAACGCGACGAGGCTGCCGAGCATGCGCACGTGGAACAACCCGACGGCGCAGGCCAGCAGCAGCCAGTAGCTGAGGAACGAGATGCCGGCGTAGGGGATCAGCTTCCCTAGCATGTACTCCCATCCGGCGATCGGCGCGGTCTGCACGTTGAGGATGGCGCCCGACTCCTTCTCCCGCGTCACCGTGAGACTCGTCAGTACGGGCGGCCACATCAGCAGGTTGATCACCAGCAGCCCCGGTACGATGAAGTTGTTGCTGTCCAGCGTCGGGTTGAACCAGATGCGGCTCTCTACCGTGAGCGAGGGAACGGCGGCTTCGGTTGGAACGCGGAGGACTGCCGTCGCCAGCCGGTCTTGATTGAATCGGGCCACGATGGCCTCCGCGTACCCCCGCGCGATGTCCGCGCGCAGCGGGAACGAGCCATCGACGGCCACCAGCACCGCGGCGACGCGGCCCGCGGCCAGCGCCCGCGCCATGCCGGATGGAATCTCGATCGCGGCCCGGATGCGCCCGGCCGCCATCTCGTCGTCCAGCGTCCGCGGACGCCGGGTCACCGTGACCAGGCGAAAGTAGCCCGAGGCGGTGAACGCGGCCGTGAGCGCGCGGCTGTCGGCGGTCCCGTCGAGGTCGGCGATCCCCAGGGGCACATTCCGGACGTCGTAGTTCATCCCGTAGCCCATGAGCAGCATCGTGACGAGCGGAAAGCCGATCGCCATCAGCAGGTAGAAGCGGTCGCGCAGCAGGACGGCCAGTTCCTTGTGCATGACCGCGCGAACGCGCCGCAGCGATCCCATCGCCGGTCAAGCTCCGGTCCCGGCGGCCAGAGACGCGGCGCCGGCGGGCACGACATCGACATGACGCTCGATGAGCGTTGCGAACACATCGTCCATAGACATCCGAATCTCGCGGATCGAACCGGGGACGGCGGCGCCGAGCGCCGCTTCGATCCGCCGCTGATCTCCGGCCGGGTGCCGGCTGAACACGTGGACCCGCCGCCCGACCAGCATCAGGTCCGGAAAGATCGGCTCGAGCGCGGCGGCCGCCTCGCGAAAACGGGCGGACGCCACCTCGAGGACCGTTCCTCGGGCGGCCACGGCCCGGCGCCGCAGTTCGTCCGCCCGGCCGATGCTGACGATGTGGCCGTCGTGCATGAAGAGGAGCCGGTCGCAGTGCTCGGCTTCATCCATGTAGTGGGTGCTCACCAGCACCGTGACTCCCTGGCCGTGTGAGAGGGCGCCGATCAGTTCCCAGAACTGGCTCCGCGCCAGGGGGTCCACGCCTGCGGTGGGTTCGTCGAGGAAGAGGACCCGGGGTTCGTGCACGATCGCGGCCGCGAGCGCCAGCCGCTGCCGGATGCCCAACGGGAGATCGCGGGCGAGCACGTGCCGCCACTCACCGAGCCCAACGGCATCGACGGTCGTCCGCTCGCGCTCGAGCGTTTGGTGGCGGCCGAGGCCGTAGATCCTTGCGGCGAACAATAGATTCTCCCGCACCGTCAGATCGCCGTAGAGCGAGAACCGCTGCGACATGTACCCCACCGTGTGCTTGATCGCGTCGACCTGCCCGCTGACGTCGTAGCCGACCACCCATCCGCGGCCGCTCGTCGGCCGCAGCAATCCCGCGAGCATCTTGATCGTCGTGGTCTTGCCCGCGCCGTTCGGCCCGAGAAACCCGAAGATCTCGCCGGACGACACCTCGAAACTGACCTCGTTGACCGCGGTTAGCGCGCCGAACCGTTTCGTGAGGGCCTCGACGCGGATCGCCGGCTCCGGGGGCGTTCCGGCGAGCAGCGAAGGTCCCGGCACCGCGGCCGGCGACGGTGCGGGGGTCGGAAGCACACGGGCCGACGCATCCGCCGGGCCCGCTCCCCGCGACATCAGAGCCACGAAGACATCCTCGATCCTGACGCGGTCGGATTCCGCAACCGTGGTGGCAGCGGCCTTCAATTCGTCCGGGCTCCCCGCGGCCAGGATCCGGCCGCGGTGCATGAGCGCGACGCGGTGGCAGCGTTCCGCTTCGTCCAGATAGGGAGTCGTCAGGAGCACCGTAATTCCCCGCGTCCGCGAGAGCCGGTCGATGATCTGCCAGAAGTCCCGCCGCGACAGGGGGTCGACGCCGGTCGTCGGTTCGTCCAGCAGCAGGACATCCGGCAGGTGAATCAGGGCCGACGCGAGCCCCAGCTTCTGCCGCATGCCGCCCGAGAGATGCCGCGCGAGACGGCCGGCCGCGGGCCCCAGGCGCATGATGTCGAGCAGCGTCCGGCGGTGTTCGCGGAACTGCTGCTCGGGGATCCCGCGCAACTCCGCAAAGAAGCGCAGGTGCTCATCCACCGTCAGGTCGTCGTACAGGCTCAGCCCCAACCCCTGGGGCATGTAGCCGATCCTACGCTTTACCGCCTCGGGATCGCGTCGAACGTCAATGCCGTCGATGAGCACCTGGCCCCGGTCCGGGAGCAGCACGCCGGCGGCGATCTGGAGCACGGTGCTCTTGCCGGCGCCGTCGGGACCCAGGAGTCCGAAAATCTCGCCGGATGCGATGGTCAGAGAAACGCCGTCGACGGCCGGCGCACGGCGGTAGCGTTTGAAGAGTCCGCGGACCTCGATGATGGGCCGCGGATCGGTCACAGGCCCGGCGCGCCGCTGAGCACAATGGTACCGTCCGCCGGCATCCCAGGTTTGAGCAGGCGGTCGGCGTTATCGACGGCGAGCTTCACCGCGAACACCAGCTTGACGCGCTCCTCGCGAGTTTGCACGTCCTTGGGCGTGAACTCCGCCTGGTCGTTGATTTCGCTGACCTGCGCCGCGAACGGCCGGCCGGGAAACGCGTCCACGTACACTCTTGCCTGGTCGCCCAGCCGGATCTTGCCGATCTGCGGTTCCGGGATGTAGACCTTGAGCCACAGGGCGCGGAGATCCACGAGGACGGCGATCGGGCTGCCGGCCTGCACGACCTCGCCCAGGTTGGCCACCTTGGTCACCACGACCCCCGACAACGGGGCGTAGACGCGCGTCTCACCGAACGTCACCCGCTGCACGTCCCGCGCGGCCGCCGCCGCTTCGTATTGTGACTGCGCCGCGGCCAGAGCCTTCCGCCCGACATCCAGCTGCCGTTCGACGGTATCGCGCTGCTGCTCCAGCCGTGCGACATCGAGCGTCCCCGCCCGCGCCATGGCGACCTGGCCGCGCGCCGCGTCCACCAGGGCGGAGGCCGACTGGAGGCGCGTGCCGGCGGTCTCGACGTCGGCCCGCGCGATCGCCCCGGCCCGCTCAAGCGATTCCGCCCTGGCGAGGTCGCGGCGGGCCTGCGTCTCCGAGGCGAGGGCCGCGGCCAGCGCGGCCTGCGCCTGTTGTTCTTGGGCGCGGACCTGAGCGTCGACAAGCGCGATCGCCGTCTGCGCCTGGCCGAGCTGCACGACCAGCACGCTCACGGCGCTGCGGGCCTGCATCACCTGTGCGCCGGCGGTCGCCACCTGCGCCTCGGCCTGGCGGACCGCGGCGGCCAAGTCGGGGGCGCTCAGCACCGCGATGAGCTGTCCCTGCACGACCCGATCGCCTTCGGCGACCACGAGCCGCTCAATCCGGCCGCCGATCTTCGACCCGACCGAAACGTCATCGCCCTCGATGCGGCCGCTGGCTTCGATCGTGCCCGCCGGCGCCGCCGGGCGCCCCCACCGATCGATTGCCCACGCGCCAAAGATCACGATCGTCAGCACAACCGCTCCGGCGATCACCGTCCAGCGCCGCATAATACCCCTCCGCACCCCACCAAGCCTATCGTGTTCCCAGGCGCCCGCCGAGGCAATCGGGACGACGCCCGAACGGAGAATCGAGTCCCGGTCGTATCGTCCGGCCCGACGCGCGGATGGTACCCTGGGGGTGGTAGACGACGACCGAGACTGGCGGCCCGGCGGGATGGCCGGCTCGGAGAGAAATGAGGGGTGCGGGCAATGCCGCAGGTCGTTGCGCGCGACATCATGAGCAAGGACGTCGTCTCGCTGTCGCCCGGGATGACGATCGCCGACGCGGCGGATGCGCTGCTCCACTACCGTATTCACGGCGCGCCCGTCGTCGATGAGACCGAGCAGCTGATCGGCATGGTCAGCTTCACCGATCTCTCCGCCCGCCGCGGCGGGTCGATCCGGGACGTGATGACCGCGGACGCGGTCTCCGTGGCCGAAGACACGCCGGTGGACGAGATCGCGGCGCTGATGCTCGACCAGATGGTGCGCCGCGTGCCGGTCGTCAGCGGAGGCCGGGTCACCGGCGTTGTGAGCGCGAGCGATATCATCCAGGTCTTTCTCAACCTGCACGAGGGCGGCCCCCGCCGGTCGGCGGGAAGCGCCCGGCCGCCCGCGGCGGCGGCGCGACCGGGCACGGCCGGGGCGCGGAGGCGAGTCAAGCGGGGTCGCGCGGCCCAAAGGAGGAACGGTCGATGATGCGGATTCTGGTGGCGACGGATGGATCGCTGCACGCGAAGCGCGCGGCCGCACTCGCGGCGCGCCTCGCGCGCGAGCTGCAGAAGACGGAGATCGTGCTGGTGAATACCGGTCATATTCCGGCGATCGCGCTCGGCGGACCGGGTGCCGACATGATGGTCGACTACAGCGTGCTCGAGGAGGGTTTTGAGAAGGCAGGCCACGCGATTCTCGAGCAGACGGCGGAGGTGTTCCACGGCGTCGACGCGCCGGTGACGAAGCAGTACCGGCGGGGCGAGCCGTCGCACGAGATCCTGGCGGCCGCGGCCGAGGCGAAGGCGGACCTGATCGTCATGGGCAGCCGCGGCCTCGGCCAGATCGGCGGCCTGATTCTCGGCAGCGTGAGCGAACGCGTCCTCCACGGGGCGCACATCCCCGTGCTGATCGTCCGGTAGCCGCGGGCGGCGAGGGCATGCCCATGATGCCGGTGCTCGATCGACCGCTGCGTCAGGTGGTCTTTCGGCTCGACGGACGGCGGATACCCGGAGCCCGCTCGGTGGCGCTCGTGGGTTCGTTCAATCGGTGGGATTCGGCGGCGGAGCCCCTCCGGCGCGGCCCCGACGGCTGGTGGACAACGACGGTGCTGCTCGCGCCCGGAGAATACGAGTATCTGTTCCTCGTCGACGGGATGCCGTGGAACGACCCGCTCGACAACGGACGCACGGCGAACGCGTGGGGCGGGCACTATTCGGTGCGGGTGGTGGTCTGATGTCGGTGAAACGCGCAACAATCAAGGCGCGGAAGGTCGCGAGGGAACGGATCGTTCAGCAATTGCGGCGCGGCGACAAGCCTTTCCGCGGCGCGCAGGGGCCGGCGGGGCCAAAGGACGTCAAGGACCTCCGCGGGTCGAAAGGGCTGCTGCTGAAGGAAGCCGAGGAACTGGCGCTGGCCGACGAGGAGTACGGCGCTACGGCGAGCCGGCGAGCGCCTTCTCGACCATCATCGACAACTGCTCGACGCTGAGCACGCCGGTCGCCTTCTGACCGTTCACGAGGAACGCGGGCGTCGCGGTGACGCCGGCCTGCTGCGCTTCCCGCGTGCCCGCTTCGACGCCGGCCAGCGATCGCGGATCGGCGAGACAGGCTTCGAACGCCGTGCGGTCCATCCCCGCGTCGCCGGCCCACCGCTCGAGACGCGCCGTGTTGAACGTGCCGGTGTTCTCACCGCCCTGGTGCTGGTAGAGCACGGCAAAGTACTCCCAGAATTTGCCGCGCTGCTGCGCGCACCAGGCGGCGCGGCCCGCGAGCGTCGATTCCGGGCCGATAAACGAGAGGGTGTGCCAGACGATGCGCGCCTTGCCCGTCGCGACGTATTTCGCGATGATGCGCGGTTCGATCTGCCGGACGAACTCGCCGCAGTATGGGCACTGAAAGTCGCCGAACTCGTCGATCGTGACCCGGGCCTGCGGCGACCCGAGCATCGGCTCGCCGGCGGCGCTCGCGCCCTGCGCGATGCCGGCGGGGACCAGCGCCTCGGGTGCGCGGACGGCCGGACGGCCGACGAGCGCGAAAATCGCCGCCGCCGCGATGGCGATACCGGCGGCGGTGGCGCCGAGCCACAGCCGCGTGCGCCGGCGCGGGTGCGGGCGCGACGATCCCTGAGGTGTGTGTGCGGTCATGCTCCGACAGCAGTATAGCAGGCAACGCCGGGAGAATACGAACCGGGACCGATGGTCGGCGGGGGGCAACTAATGCACTCGGCACGGAGGGGAACTGTGGCCGCGGCGCAATCGGGCCTGCGTATGAGCGCCGGGTCGGCGCGCCGGTGGACGGTGATGACGGCGTGCGCGCTGGCCGGCCTCGCCGACGCGCTCTACCTGATCTGGTACCACTACGATCCGGCGGTGCGCGCCTGCTTCGCCTTCGGCGGCTGCGAGGCGGTCAATGGGAGCCGCTTCGCCGCGCTCGGCGGCGTGCCGGTTGCCGTCATCGGCGCGGCCGGGTATCTGCTCCTCATTGCGACGCTCGCCGCCCGCCGGTGGGGCCCGCGCGGGCGGCGGCGCGCGGCGGGCTACGGCACCTACGCCTTGGCGGCGGCCGGGACGGCCTTCGCGCTGTACCTGACCGCGGTCGAGGCCTTCATCCTGCACGCGTATTGCACGTGGTGCCTCGTGTCCGCCGCCCTGGTGACGACGGTGTGCATCGTGGCGACGATCGACCTCGCCGCCTCGGACCGCGCCTGAACAAAGCGGGTCGCCGCCCCACACGCAAATACGATCTGCGCCCGATGAAATCCGCGCCCCGCCGGTGGAACATGAGGGCGGAGGTGCCGTATGCAGCGCAGCGCCGCTCTGTTGCCGGGTCCGACCGACGAGATTCGCGACATCCGCGAGGTGGCGGCGTCGATCGGCCTCACCGAACGCGATCTCGATCTCCACGGCCGCCACCGCGCGAAGATCGCCCGCGATACGGTCGAGGCGGCGTGCGGGACGCGCACCGGTCCTCCGCGCGGCAAGTACGTCCTCGTCTCGGCGATCACCCCCACGCCGCTCGGCGAAGGGAAGACCGTCACCGCGATCGGGCTGTCCATGGGGCTCTGGCGGCGCGGCCGGACCGCGGCGGTGGCGATCCGCGAGTCGACGCTCGGTCCGACGCTCGGAGTGAAAGGCGGCGGCGCAGGGGGCGGGGCGTCCCACATCGTGCCGCTCGATGAGTGCCTGTTGGGCCTCGGCGGCGACGCGCACGCCGTCGCGAACGCCAACAACCTGCTGGCCGCCTTTATCGACGACGCGCTGATGCGCCGCTCGATCCCGATCGACCCGTTTACCGTGCAGTGGCGCCGCGTCGTCGACATCTCCGACCGGGGGCTGCGCCGCATCGTGACGGGGCTCGGCGGGCACGCCAACGGGGTGCCGCGCGAGACCGGCTTCGACATCACCGCCGCGAGCGAGGTCATGGCCCTTCTCGCCCTCAGCCGGGACGCGCGGGATCTCCGCGCGCGCCTTGGGAAGATCGTGGCGGGATTCGACGGCGACCGGCCGGTCCTGGCCGACGAGCTGCGCTGCGCCGGGGCGATGGCCGCGCTGCTCCGCGAGGCGATGCAGCCCAATCTGATGCAGACCGTGGAAGGCACGCCGGCGTTCATCCACACCGGTCCGTTCGGCAACATCTCGCACGGGAACTCGTCGATCATGGCCGATCTGGTCGCGCTGCCGCGGGTCGAGTACCTTGTCACCGAGGCGGGCTTCGGGGCGGACATGGGCGCGGAGAAGTTCTTCGACATCAAGTGCCGCGCGTCGGGGCTCGCGCCGGACGCCGCCGTGCTCGTCGCGACCGTCCCGGGCATCAAGAGCCACTCCGGGCGGTACCGGCTCGCCGAGGGCCGCGCCGTCCCCGCGGAGCTGTGGCGGGAAAACGTGCCGGACCTCGAGACCGGGGCCGCCAACCTGACCCATCAGATTCGCAATCTCCGCGCCTTCGGCGTGCCCGTCGTGGTGGCCGTCAATCGCTACGAGACGGACTCGCCGGCGGAGCTGCGCGCGGTGCGGTCGCTGGCGGCCGACGCGGGGGCGGTGGCCGTGGCCGAGCACTGGGGGTTCACGCAGGGAGGCGCCGGGTGCGTCGGCCTCGCCAATGCGGTCGAGGAGGCCTGCCGGCTGGGCGCCGCGGTTCGGCCGCTGTACGGTCTCGAGGACAGCCCGGAGGCCAAGATCATGACGCTCGCCACCCGTCTCTACGGCGCATCCGACGTCTCCTTCACGCCGGAGGCCCGGCGCGACCTTGAGCGCTACGTCAAGGCCGGGTACGGCGGCCTGCCCGTCTGCATCGCGAAGACGCACCTCTCGCTGTCGCACGATCCGTCGCTCAAAGGCGCGCCGAGCGAATACACGTTCCCGATCCGGGGCGTGCGGCTCGCCGCGGGCGCGGGATACCTCTACGCGATGGCGGGCGACATCATGACAATGCCGGGCCAGCCGAGCCATCCGCACGCGGCACAGATCGATGTGGATGCGGCGGGCCACGTAACGGGCCTCGTCTGACCGTCCGGCGGGCATCGGGCGCGGGACCCACGCGCAATCGTGTGTCCGCCGGATGTATCGCCGGCGCGGAGACCGCCATACTCCGTGTAGAGGCGGCGGACGTTCGGGCAAGGAGCGGCCGCCGTCCGCTGAATCGCTCGTCTCGCCGGGGGGATGATCATGCCGATCCTGCGTGAAGATGCGCTCGAGTATCATCGCATGGGCCGTGCGGGGAAGATCGCCATCGCCGTGACCAAGCCCTGCGCCACCCAGCGCGACCTGTCGCTGGCGTACACGCCCGGCGTCGCCGAGCCCGTCCGCGATATTCACGCGGATCCCCTGGACGCGTACGCGTACACCGCGAAGGGCAATCTGGTCGCGGTGCTCAGCAACGGCACCGCCGTTCTGGGCCTCGGCGATATGGGACCGGCGGCCGCGAAGCCGGTCATGGAAGGGAAGGCGCTCCTGTTCAAGCGGTTCGCCGACGTCGACGCGTTCGATCTCGAGATCGACGCGACGGACCCCGAGGACATTGTGCGGGTCGGGCGGGCACTCGCGCCCACCTTCGGCGGCATCAACCTGGAGGACATCAAGGCGCCGGAGTGTTTCCTCGTCGAGGAGCGGCTCAAGCAGCTGGTCGACATTCCCGTGTTTCACGACGACCAGCACGGCACGGCGATCATCACGGCCGCCGGACTGCTCAACGCCTTGGACCTGGCCGGCAAGCGCATCGAGCAGGTCCGCACGGTGATCAGCGGCGCCGGCGCCGCGGCGATCGCGTCGGCCGAGTTCTTTGTCCGACTTGGGATGCGCCGGGAGCACATCCTGCTGGTGGATACGAAAGGGGTTGTCTACGCCGGGCGCACCGCCGGAATGAATCCCTACAAGCAGCGGCTGGCGGTCGAGACGCCGGCGCGCACGCTCGCGGACGCGCTGGCCGGCGCGGACGTGTTTGTTGGATTGTCGGTCGCGGGCATCGTGACCCGCGAAATGGTCCGGACGATGGCCGAGCGGCCGATTATCTTCGCGCTCGCCAACCCCGATCCGGAGATCACCTACGCGGACGCCCGCGCGGTGCGCCCCGACGCGATTGTCGCGAGCGGCCGCTCCGACGACCCGAACCAGGTCAACAACGTGCTGGGATTTCCGTTCATCTTCCGGGGCGCGCTCGACGTCCGGGCGCGGGCGATCAACGACGAGATGAAGATCGCGGCGGCCCGCGCACTCGCCGCGCTGGCGAGGGAAGAAGTGCCGGACGCGGTGCTGCGGGCCTACGGGCTCGAGCAGCTGCGGTTCGGGGCCGACTACATCCTCCCGAAGCCGGTGGATCCGCGGGTGCCGCTGTGGGTGGCGCCCGCGGTCGCCGAGGCGGCGATGGCTACGGGTGTCGCGCGGCGGACCGTGGACCTGGCCGTCTATCGCGACGAACTCGCCCGGCGCCTCACGCGGGGCTGGGAGGTCATGAGCGTCGTGAGGCGCAAGGCCCAGGCTTCGCCCCGGCGCGTGGTGTTCTCCGAGGGCGAGGAGCCGAAGGTCATCCGCGCCGCGGCGGTGCTCTCCCGGGAGGGGATCGCGCATCCCATTCTCCTCGGCCGGGAAGATGTCATCCGCGCTCGGATGCAGGAGCTCGGGGTCTCCATTCAGGCGGGCATCGTCACCCTCGAAGAGTCGCCGACCCTCTCGGACTACGCCGCCGCGCTCTACGAAACGCGGCGCCGGAAAGGGGTGACCCTGCGAGAGGCTGCGGCGTTGATGCACCAGCCCAACTACTTCGGTGCGATGATGGTTCGCGCCGGCGATGCCGACGCGTTTGTCGCCGGCCTCACGTACCACTACCCGGACGTGATCCGGCCGGCGCTCCACGTCATCGGACCGGCGCGCGGCGTCTCCCGGGTGGCGGGGCTGTATCTCCTCACGCTGGGGGGCCGTCCGTACCTGCTCGCCGACCCGACGGTCAACGTCGATCCGACCGCCGAAGAGCTGGCCGACATCGCCATCATGGCCGCGGAGAAGGCGGGCGAGTTCAACATCGCCCCGCGCATCGCGATGTTGTCGTTCTCGAACTTTGGGTCGACGCGCCACTCCCGTTCGGCCAAGATGGCTGACGCGACCGCGCTGGTGAAGGCCCGCCGGCCCGATTTGATGGTCGACGGGGAGATCATGGCCGACGTGGCCGTGTCGCCGGAGCTGCGCGGGGCGGATTACCCGTTCTCGACGCTGGTGGGGGAGGCCAACGTCCTGATCTTCCCGAGCCTGGAGGCCGCCAATACCGCCTACAAGCTCCTCCAGCACCTCGGAGGCGCGACCGCGGTCGGTCCGGTCTTGATGGGGATGGCGAAACCCGTGCACGTGCTGAGCCGCGGCGCGGAGGTGGCGGACATCGTCGACATCGCGACGATCGCCGTCGTGGACGCTCAGAACCTCGCGCAGCTGTCCGAACTCTCCCGTGCGATGACCTCGGCCCGCGCGGCCGCGGCACCCGCCTGACGCCGGCGGGTGCGGCACACGGGGGCTGACACGGTTCTTCCATTCTCCGCCGGGTGCCCGACCCCCAATACGACAACCGCCCGATGGTCATACCCTATGGGGTAGCGTATGTTCGATCGTGGCAGGGTTCGGACACGTCGGCGACAGGAGGCAGTGCGATGAGTAAGACGTTGGAGGTTCAGTCGAAGGAAGGCGCCGGGAGCGTGGCGACCGGCAAGCTCTCGATCATCATGTACAGCGGGACCGCCGATAAGTTCATTCCGCTCAGCGTACTCGCGCAGGGCGCGGTGGCGATGGAGATGGACGTGAACATCTTTGTGACGGGCTTCGGCCTGCTCGGCTTCACCAAGACCCCCCACGACCTGCCGTTCCCGGCGGAGTTCGCGGCGATGGCGCCGGCCCTCGCCCAGGGCATGAAGGCCGCCCGCGTACAGCCGTGGGACGCGATGCTGCGCCAGGCCAAGGAATTGGGCGCGAAAGTCTACGCGTGCTCGATGATGGCCGAGGTCATGGGACTCAAGAAGGACGACTTCAACGATCTCGTCGACGACGTCGTCGGCGCCGCGACCTTCCTCCAGGCGGCCGAGGGCGGCCAGACCCTGTTTATCTGAGGTGCGGAGATGGACGCAATCACGGCAGTGCACACGGCCGCGGCGGCGCGGACACTGGTAGACTCCCGGGGGTCGTCGTGCCCCGGTCCGATCACCGACCTGGCGATGGCCTACCGCCGCTCAAAGGTCGGCGACGTCATCGAGCTGTGGGCCACCGACCCGGGCGTGAAGCCGGACGTTCAGGCGTGGGCCGCCAAGACGCGCAACGAGATCGTGTCGGTCGAGGACCAGGCGGACAAGATCGTCACCATCGTCAAGATCCTGCGCCGGTGAGGTGAGCGTATGAAGCGCGTCCTGATCGTCGGCGGCGGCTCGGGCGCCACGATGCTGGCCAACATGCTGGATCGGCGCCGGTTCGAGGTCATCGTCGTGAGCAAGTCGCCGGGACACATGTTCCAGCCGGCGCTGCTCTACGTCGCGTTCAAGAACGCCCGAGCGAACATCATCCGCGACGAGCGGCGCCTCCTCGCGCGTCACGTCCGGTTCATCCAGGAGCCGGTGACGCGCATCGATCTCGGGGCGCGCATGGTCACCACGGGCGCCGGAAGTGCGTACGACTACGACGCCCTCGTCGTGGCCACCGGCGTGACGACCGACCCGGCGCAGATTCCGGGCCTCGCGGACCTGAACGAGCAGTTCGGCAACTACCACAGCAGCGTCGCCTGGGCGCAGAAGGTCTGGTCCGGCCTCGACGCCTTCCGCGGCGGCACGATCGTGATGGGACAGACGTCTCCGATCATCAAGTGTCCGCCGTCGCCCGTGGAAGGAATGCTTCTCACCGAGGAGCTGCTGCACAAGCGCGGCCTGCGGGATAAGACGCGCCTCGTGTTTATCTCGCCCTACCCGCGGGCGTATCCGGCCGAGCCCATGAACGCCATCGTCGAGCCGATCATGCGTTCGCGCGGCATCGAGGTCATGCCGTTCTTCGACGTGGACCGCATCGATCCGGCGACCCGCACGATCTACTCGATCGAGGGCGAGGAAGTTCAGTACGATCTGCCCATCCTGATCCCGCCGTTTGTCGGCGCCGACATCGCCTACGAACCCGCCGGCGTGGTCGACGCGAACCGCTTCGTCGTGACCGACAAGCAGACGCTCCGCATCAAGGGCTTCGACAACGCCTTTGCCATCGGCGACGCGACGAACCTGCCGACCTCCAAGGCCGGTGTCGGCGCGCACCTCGAGGCGAAGGTGGTGGCGGCGATGCTGAGCGGAGCGCCGGCGCAGTTCAACGGCCGGACGCACTGCGCGGTGGACCTCGCGTACGGGATGGGGACGTTCGTCGTGGGGTCGTATGCCTCGCCGGTCCTGCACGTCCCGCCGACTCGTCTTAACCACGTGATGAAGCTGATGATGGCCCACATCTACTGGTTGAGCCTGCGGGGATGGCTCGAGCCGATGTTCGATTGGTACTTCGCGCGCACGGATCCCGACAAGCGCCTGAAGGCGGGGGCGGCCGGCAGCCGGGCACGGCCGGCCGCGTAGCAGGCGCACAAGGCCCAAGCAAGGAGGCAGGGTCGATGAGCGATACCCTCACGATTACGGACAACCGGACCGGGAAGACCTACGACGTTCCGATCCTGTACGGAACCTATCCGACCTACGGGGCCGCGATCCGGGCGGCCGACCTGCGGCAGATCCGAGTCTCCGCGGACGACTTCGGCCTGATGACCTACGATCCAGGACTGCTCAACACCGCGTCTGCACGAAGCCGGATCACCTTCGTCGACGGCGAGCGGGGGATTCTCCGGTACCGGGGCTATCCGATCGAGCAGCTCGCAGAGCACTCCGCCTACCTCGAGACGGCCTACCTGGTGCTCAACGGCGAGCTGCCCGCCGCCGGCCAACTCGAGGAGTGGACGGATGAAATCGCCCGCCACACGATGATCCATGAGTCCATCAAGAAGTTCCTGGACGGGTTCCATCACGACGCGCATCCCATGGGCATGCTGATCGGAACGGTGGGCGCGCTGTCGACCTTCTACCCGGAGGCGGGGCGGATTCAGGACGCCGGGGTGCGGCGGAAGCAGATCGTCAGGCTGATCGCCAAAATGCCGACGCTCGCGGCCTTCGCCTACCGGCACAGCCGCGGTCTGCCCTACGCCTATCCCGACAACGACCTCTCGTACACCGGCAACTTCCTCAACATGCTGTTCAAGACCACGGAGCTGAGATACAGGGTCAACCCGGTGCTGGAGCGGGCGCTCGAGGCCCTGTTCATCCTCCACGCCGACCACGAGCAGAACTGCAGCTCGAGCGTCATGCGCGGCATCGGCAGCTCGCACCCCGATCCGTATTCGGCCCTTGCCGGCGCCGCGGCGGCGCTCTACGGTCCGCTCCACGGCGGGGCGAACGAGCAGGTATTGAAGATGCTCACGGAGATCGGGACGAAGGACCGGGTGCCGGACTACATCAGGCGGGCGAAGGCCGGGGAGTTCCGGCTGATGGGCTTCGGCCATCGGGTGTACAAGCACTACGATCCGCGGGCGCAGATCATCAAGAAAGTCGCCGCGGACGTCTTCACGGTGACCGGGACTAACCCGCTGCTCGACATCGCCTTGGAGCTTGAGCGGATCGCGCTCGAGGACGACTACTTCGTGAGCCGGCATCTGTACCCGAACGTGGACTTCTACTCGGGCATCATCTACCAGGCGATGGGATTCCCGGTGGAGATGTTCCCGGTGCTGTTCGCCATTCCCCGGACGTCGGGGTGGCTGGCGCAGTGGGAAGAGCAGCTCCAGGACCCCGAGCAGAAGATCGTCCGGCCGCGGCAGGTCTACGACGGGTCCGACGCGCGCGACTACGTGCCGCTCGTGCGGCGGGCCGCGGTGCGGGCGGCCTGACCGTCCCGGGAACCGGGCCTACCGAGAAATGGGGGGAGTCGCATGACGATCAGGCACCGCCACGCGCTCTCGCTCGCCGCGCTGGCAATCGCGCTCCTGCTGTCCGCGCCGTCCGCTTATGCCACAAACGGGTACTTCAGCCATGGGTACAGCATCTATGAGTCCGGAATGGGGGGCGCCGGCGTCGCGTACCCGCAAGACTGTCTGGCCGCCGCGACCAACCCGGCCGGCATGGTCCTGATCGGCAACTGCGAGCTCGTGGGGGTGACCTATTTTGAGCCGTCACGGGGGACCGTGATCAGCGGCAGCGGCGCCGGGGCGAACGGCAACTACAACGGCAACGCCTACAGCAGTTTCTACATCCCGCAGATGGGCTACAACCGCATGCGCAACGACACCATGTCGCTCGGCATCGCCGTCTACGGGAACGGCGGCATGAACACCTCGTATACGACGGCCATTCCCTTGTTCGGCACGACGCCGGCGGGTGTGGACCTCGAACAGCTCATCGTGGCGCCGACGTTCGCCTGGAAGATCAATCCATCGAACACCGTCGGCATTTCCTTGAACTTTGCCTATCAGATGTTCTCGGCGTACGGCCTGCAGAACTTTGATAATGCCGGGGTGTCGACGAGCGCGGGCCACGTGACGAACAACGGCCAGGACACGGCCACCGGATGGGGCGTGCGCATCGGGTGGATCGGGCAGATTACCCCGGCCGTGGCCCTCGGCGCCACGTACCAGTCCCAGATGACCATGAGCAAGTTCGGCAAGTACCAGGGCCTCTTCGCCAATCAGGGGGAGTTCGACATCCCGGCCAACTACGCGGCGGGCATCGCCGTTCACGTGAACCCCAAGACCGTGATGGCGCTGGACGTCGAGCGGATCTTGTACAGCGGCGTGCCGGCGGTCGCGAATCCGATGTCCAACCTCTTCGGGTGTCCGGCGTTCGGCGGCACCAATCCGTCCAACTGCCTCGGCGGCAGCAGCGGCGCGGGGTTCGGCTGGCAGGACATCACCGCGTGGAAGTTCGGGGTGGCGTATCAATGGACTCCGGCGCTCACGGTGCGGGCCGGGTGGGACCATACGGACAACCCGATCACGGCGGCCAACGTCCTGTTCAACGTCCTCGCCCCCGGCGTGGTGACGGATCATGCGTCCCTCGGCGCGACGTGGACCATCTCGCCGTTCCAGGAACTGACGGTCGCGTACATGCACGCCTTCACCAACTCGCTCACCGGTCCGATCCCGGCCGCGTTTGGCGGCGGGACCGCCGCCATCAGTCTCAGCGAAGACTCGTTTGGCGCCGTGTACCGGTGGACGTTCTGAGCCGGATGGTGTGCATCGCGGCCGCGGCGGGCGGCCGGACGAACCGAGGAGGCGACGATGCCGGTCCAGGTGGATGACGAGCTGCGCGAGGAGCACGAGGCGCTGCTGGCGCGGCTGCGCCGTGTCGAGGGGCAGATTCGCGGCCTTCAGCGTTTGCTGGAGGACGGGGCGTCCTGCGAGACGGTGGTGCACCAGCTCTTCGCGGCAAAGTCGGCGCTGGAGAAGGTCGGGGTCCGCCTCCTCGTGACCAACATGCGGAGGTGTGTGGCCCGCGAGATGGCGGGGGACGTCACGGCCAGGCGCGCGCTGGACCGGATCACGGAGACGTTTGCCCGGCTTGCGTGACGGATCGCCGTAACGACGGCGCCGGCTCCTGCTCTCGCGGACTCCGGCTCTCCTCGGCATGTCCCAGCGCGTAGACGGTCAGCGCCGCCGCCAGGACCACTCCCATACCGAACAGCTGCGAAGGCGGGATCCCTGCGTGGCGCGCCGCCGCCACCACCGACGCGGTCACAATCGGCGCCGCGGCCGAGACGGCCGTCACGCCTGTGGCGGATGCGTGGTGCAGGCCCGCGACGGCCGTGAGCGTGAACGCGAGCAAGAGGATACCGGCGACGAGCACAAAGCCCCACTGCACGGCGGAGAGATGGGCGGCCGCGGCGA
>DASYXS010000007.1:0-4609 GCA_035934535.1 bacterium | reverse complement strand
GCGGCGGCGCGCACCGCCGCTTCGATCTCGCCGGTGACCCCCTCCATCGTCTCGCCGGGATAGAAGTGCACGGTGATCCACAAGGCGCACCGGTCCGCGATGAACGCCGGATGCCGGCCGCCTTCGACCGCCGCCGGGTTGATCGTCGTCGCGCCGGGCGGGAAGCCCGGATGGGATTTCATGACGGCCCAGTGCCGTTCGAGGGCCTGCAGCGACTGCAGGACAACCGTCATCTTCTCGATCGCGCTCGCGCCGAGCACGCCGCCGCCCGCGTGAATCATCCGCCGCCGCATCGCATCGTGGAACGTCTGCGGACTCTGGATGGTGATCCATCCGGTCACGACCCCGCCCTGGCCGAGCGAGACTTCGCCGCTGCTCGGCTCGAGCACGAGGGCGAGATCGGCCCGCGGCGTGTGCTCGATCGCGGTCAGCGTCCCCGCCTCCCCCATCTCCTCGCCGGTCACCAGTTGGACGAAGAGGTCGCCGCGCGGCCGGCCGAGGATCGCGACGACCGTTTCGAGGGCCACCAGCGCCGCGGCGATGCCGCCCTTCATGTCCGCCGCACCGCGGCCGTAGATTCGGCCTTCCCGGCGGACCGGATGAAACGGCGGCGTGGTCCACGGCTCATCCGGGGCCGTCGACGCGACGTCGACGTGGCCGTTCAGGATCAAGGAACGCCCGCCGCCGCGGCCGGACAGCCGCCCCACAACTTGAGAATCGCCCGGATAGAGCGGGAAGACCCCGACCTCCGCGTCGAGCGCGCGCAGCCGGCCCGCGAGAAACTCCTGGATGGGCGCGGTGTTGCGGCCGGGCGGACAGGGCGTCTCGAAGGCGATGAGCCGTTCGGTGAGCGCGAACAGTTCCTCGCGCCGGCGCTCCAGCGCCGCGTCGAGCGCGCGCGCCCAGGGCCAGGTCATGGCGCGAGATTCGCGTACAACTGATCCGCCGGCACGGAGGACGGAATGACCTTCTCTGCGGCCATCCATCCGCTGAACGCCGCCCAGCGTTCGCGAAGCTGGTGCTGGCTGCGGGCGTATGCAGGCAGCGTCGCCTCGAACGACCGGCGGTTGAACGCGTCGTTGAGTTTCGGATTGAGGCGGACGTAGTGTTGGAACGCCTCGTCGGGGTGGGCCGCGGTGAGCGCGAGGCCGCGGCCGACCGCGCGCACAAACCGTGCGAGGACGTCGCGGCGTGAGCGGACCGCGGCGTCCCCCGCGATCAGGACGAGCTCGTAGAACGGCGGCACCCCGTAATGCTCCGGTTCGAACATCCCGACCGGCTGTCCCTGCATCTCGATCTGGATGCGCTCGACGTTGCGGTAGCCGCCGATCACGGCGTCGACCTTCCGCGACAAGAGCGCCGGCACGATGTCGAAGCCGACGTTCACCAGGGTGACGCCGGCCTTGCTCGCGCCGTCGGACCGCAAGATCTGGTCGATCATCGCGTCCTCGAGGCCCGACACGGCGAACCCGACGCGGCGGCCGGCGAGATCCCTCGGGCGCCGGATGCCCGAACTCTTGAGGAACATGATCGTCGTCAGCGGCTGCGACACGACGAGGCCGATGCTGCGCACCGGCAGACCTTGGGCGCGGGCGAAGATCACGCCCGACTCGTAGTTGACGGCGACGTCCACCTTGCGCGCGGCGACGAGCTTGAGCGGATCGTCCGCGTTCGCCGGCACCTCGAGGTTCACGTTGAGGCCGGCCTGCGTGAAGTAGCCGGCGCCGATCGCCGCGTAGAGCGGGACGTGGTCCGGATTGGGAAACCAGTCCAGCATGAAGGTAAGCGGCGTTCCCGGCCCGGCCGCCGCGGTCCGTTCGCCGGCGCCCAAGAACTCACAGCCGGCGAGGGCCGCCGCGCCTCCGGCGATCAGCTGTCTCCGACGGATCCGCACTTCTAGACCTCCCCTTCCGTGTGCGCGGCCGCTTCGGCCCGGCGCCACGGCAGCGCGGTCCACTCGGCGAGCGACACCGTCCAGAACAGGGCCGTGGCCATCACGCTGAGATAGACGATCACGGCGAAGACCAGGTCGACGTGCAGCTGTGCGTTGGCGTGGATCATGAGGTAGCCGAGGCCGCGTGTGGAGCCGACCCACTCGCCGATCACGGCGCCGATCACGCTGGTGGCGATCGCGATGCGCGTGCCGGAGAACACAAACGGCAGCGCCGCCGGCACCCGGACGCGCCGGACGATCTCGGCCGGCCCGGCGCCCAGAATGACGAGCAGGTTCACCATGTCGGGATCGGCGGCCCGCAGGCCGTCCACCGTGTTCACGACGATCGGAAAGAAGACGATAAGGGCGGCCATGACGATCTTCGAGGGCGTGCCGTAGCCGAACCACACGACGAGCAGCGGGGCGATCGCGAACACCGGCACCGTCTGGCTCGCGATGACGAGCGGGTAGACGGCGCGCTCCACGGTCCGGGACGAGAAGATCGCGAGCGCGAGGACGACGCCGACCACGAAGGCGATCGCGAAACCGAGCAGCACTTCGCCGAGCGTCACCGCGGCCTCTCCGAGCAGAAGCGCGTGGTCGTCCGCGAGCACGCCGGCGATCCGGCTCGGCGCGGGCAGGATGTAGAACGGGATGCCGAAGACGCGCACCGCCGCTTCCCAGCCGGCCAGGATGATCGCGAGCAGTACGACCGGCGGGACGACCCGCGCGGCGTACGCGCGCAGGCGGGCGCCCGCCGTCGCCGCCCTCCTGGAGACGTCCGCCGCCGCGGAGCCCGTCCGACCCCGGCCCCCCGCGGCGCGAAGGACGCTCACGCGAACGCCTCCGACATCTCGGCGTGCAGCAGGCCGAGAATCGCCGCCTTCTCCGCGACCGCGCCGGGGTCGGTGGCATGCCGGGGCCGCGGCAGGTCGAGCCGGCGCTCGGCGCGGATGCGGCCCGGCCGCGCGGCCATCACGTAGATGCGGTCGGAGAGCAGCACCGCCTCTTCCACGTCGTGCGTGATGAACAGCACGGTCCGGCCGAACTCCTCGCGCAGCCGGAGCAGGTAGCCCTGCATCGCCGCCCGGGTCATCGCGTCGAGCGCGCCGAACGGCTCGTCGAGCACGAGCAGGTCCCGCCGGCACAGGAGCGTCCGGACGAGCGCGACGCGCTGCCGCATCCCGCCGGAGAGCGTGGCGGGGTACGCCCGCTCGAAGCCCTCCAGGCCGAACCGCCGCAGCATCGCCCGCGCTTCCTCGCGCGCGGCGGCGCGGGGCGTCCCCTGAATCTCGAGTCCGAGGATGGCGTTGTCGAGCACGGTGCGCCAGGGCAGCAGGAGGTCCTTCTGCTGCATGTAGGCCACCCGTCCGTCGATCGTCACGGTGCCGGCGTCCGGGCGGACGAGCCCGGCCACGACGTTGCAGATCGTGCTCTTGCCGCATCCGCTCGGGCCGACCAGCGTCACGAACTCGCGCGGCCCGACGTCGAGCGACACGCCGGCCAGCACGTCCAGCCACTCGCCGTCGTGCCGGAACCGCTTCCGAAGACCCCGGATCTCCAACGCTGCCGGCATCGCTTCTGTCCTCCCGAAAAAACCAAACGCGCCGTCCCGGAACCTCGGGCGGCGCGTCAGAAGCTTCCCTCCGCTGGCATTACCCAGATCAGGTTCCGGGGTCGATGGCAGGGTCTGTCGTAGCCATCCTCTCAGCCTGGTTGTCCCAAGCTCCCCCACGTGCTATTCGGTTGTCGACCTCAGTATAGCATACGGTCCGCCGGCGCAAACGTCTGCCGGCAGGGCCTCCGCCCCGCCTCGCGCGGGCGCGGCCGCGTCACGCGCCCCAGGTCTCCCGAAGCAGCCGCACCCAGTTGCCCTGCAGCAGTTTGTGCAGGTCGCCTCCGGCATAACCGCGCGCCCGCATCGCAGCGACGAGCCGCGGCAGCCCCGCGGCGTCGCGCAGCTCCGCCGGTATCGTCGTCCCGTCGAAGTCGGATCCCAGGGCGACGTGGTCGATGCCCATCCGCTCCACCATGTACTCGATGTGCTCGACCATCAACGCGATCGGCGTGTCGGGGTTGCGCGCGCCGTCTTCGCGCAGGAAGCCGACCGCGAAATTGAGACCCACGACGCCGCGGGTGTCGCGCACCGCGTCGAGCTGCTTGTCGGTGAGGTTGCGGGGCGACTGCGACCGCGCGTGTGCGTTCGAATGGGTCGCGACCAGCGGCGCGTCGGTGATCGCCGCGACGTCCCAGAATCCCCGCTCGTTGATGTGCGAGAGGTCGATCATTACCCTGCGCCTGTTCAGCTGACCGACGAGGGCCTTGCCCGCGTCCGTCAGTCCGGGGCCGAGATCCGGGCTGCTCGGAAAAGTGCGCGTCGGCACGCCGGTCGAGTACGTGTTGCGGCGGGCGTGCGTGAGGCCGACCGAGCGAAGTCCGGCGGCGTAGAAGACCTCCAGCGCGCGGCCCTCCGGATCCAGCGGTTCGGCGCCCTCGAAGTGCAGCAGCATCGCATGCGTGCCGCCGTCGAGGCAGGCCTGAATCTCGGCGGCCGTGCGGACGACGCGGACGCGGCCGTCCGAGCGCTCGGCGATCTCCAGCAGCCGCCCGAAGATGGAGAGCGCCTCGTTCTGCGCGGGCCCAAGAGCCGGGCCATCGGGCACGCCGCCGGCGGGA
>DASYXS010000002.1:0-15748 GCA_035934535.1 bacterium | reverse complement strand
CGGGCAGCCATCCCGTCGCCGCGGCCGCGCCGAGCGCGGCGCCCCCGAGGGCGGCCGTCCGCAGCAGCGTCCGGCGCGTCAAGGTCCGACTCCGGCCGAATCGCGGGCTGTGCGTCATGGGCTCCCCGTCCTTTCTCACCGTGCATTACGGGCCTGCGTGGTGGTGGGTTCCGCCCCGCGCGGCGCAGACCTGTCGCCGCCGCAGGACCGCGCAGTCGAGCCGCGAACCTCTGCAGGCACCCATTCGCCTCGCCCGGAGGGATATGCATGGCCTCGATCACGCGCCGCGAACTACTTCGACGGACGGGACGGACGGCGGCCGGGGCGGCCGCGGGGATCGCGGCGGGCAACGCCACGGGATGGGCCGGCCTCAGCCGCGCGCTGGCGGCGGCCGCCGCGCCCAAAGCGGGCGGCACCCTCACGATCAGCCAATCCGTCGACATCAACACGCTGCATCCGTGGACCGGTACGCTCAACGTCTGGAAGGTCATCAAGACCAACGTCTACGACCAGCTCTCGTATCAGGATCCCGCCACGCTCGAGTTCAAACCCAAGCTGGCGAAATCGTTCGAGTGGACGGACGGAAACACGAGCCTCGTCGTGACCCTGCCGGCCGGGGTGAAGTTTCACAACGGTGAGACGCTGACGGCATCCGACGTCAAGTTCACGCTGGACAGCATCCGGGACCCCAAGACCGGCTCGTGGCTGCGGGGATTCATCGCGCCGATCCAGGACGTGCAGGTGCTCGACGCGACGCACCTCAAGATCAAGACCGATACCATCGAAGATCAGCTGATCCCCGCGTTTGCCTACGTGGACATCGTGCCGCGCAGCCAGGGGACGGATCTGTCGCGGAAGACCCCCGTCGGGTCGGGGCCCTACCGCTTTGTCGAATGGGTGCCCAACGACCACGTGACGCTGCAGCGCGCGCCGAGCTACTGGAACGAGGCCGGCGCGGGGCACGTGGACCGGATCGTGCTGAAGCCGGTCACGGAGCTGCAGACGCGGATCTCGCAGCTGCTCGCCGGCGACGTGGATCTCGTGTACGACTTCAGCCTGTTGGAGGTCCCGCGGCTGCGCGCGGACCGGCGGGTTGCGGTGGCGGTCGTGCCGCCGGTGGACCAGATGTTCGTCATGTATCTCAACGCGCGCAAGCCGCCGTTCAATAAGCTCGAAGTCCGGCAGGCGGTGGCCTTCGCGCTGGATCGCGATGGGTTCATCAAGAACTTCCTGGCCGGGCAGGGGCGCGTCGACAACAGCCCGTTTACGCCGTCGCATTGGGCGTTCGATCCCCGGACGGAGCGCCGGTACGCATACAACCCCGACCAGGCGGGGCGCCTCTTGGAGAAGGCCGGCTATCCGAAGGGCCAGGGTCTCAACTTCAGTTTCCTCACGCCGTCGGGCTACCCGGAGTTCACGCAGCTCTCGACGATGCTGCAGGCCACGTTCGCGTCGCTCGGGTACCGGCCGGCGATCGAGGAGGTCGACATCGGTCAGTGGGCGGCCCGCCTGAACCAGACGAAAGACTTCTTCGCCGCGGTCGACTACCCGCCGCGCGGCTCCGCGGACCCGGCGCTCACCTACTCGGCGGGGCTGTTCTTCCCGCCGGTCCCGGCCAACTACAACGGGCTCACGGCGGACGCGATTCCCGGCTACGTCGACGCGCTGCACCGGGGCGCGACGACGCTCGCCCGGCCGGCCCGCAAGGTCGCGTACTTCAGCGTCCAGGAGATGTGGCTGGACCACCTGCCGGGAGCGATCTTCTGTCACCGGTCGACGGCGCACGCCGCGGTGCGGGCGGTCAAGGGATTCGCGCCGCACCCGGCGTTCCAGCAGAGCTTCGCCAACGTCTGGCTCGCCCGGTGACGTTCCGCGCCGGCTGACCTCCCGGACGCGGCGTCCCGCGCGTGGCCAAGTATCTGCTGTGGCGAGCGCTGAGCGTCGTTCCTACGCTCATCGGCGTGAGCGTCCTCGTCTTCCTGGTCACCTACTTCATCCCGGGGGATCCCGCCCAGATCATGGCGGGGAACGACGCGAGCCCGGAGGTCGTGGCCGGCCTGCGCCATCAGTGGGGACTCGACCGGCCGATCTACGTCCGGTATGCGCTGTGGGCCGCGAACGCCGTCCGCGGCAACCTCGGTGAGTCGTACTTCAGCCATTTGACCGTGCTGCAGCTGGTCGCGCGGGCCTCGACTGTGACCGTGGAGCTCGCGGTGCTGGCGCTCGTGATCGCCGTCGTGATCGCCGTGCCCGCGGGCATCGTCTCGGCGGTGCGGCCCGGCTCCTGGTTCGACCTCACCGCGACCGCGGTGGGATTCGGGGGGCTGTCGATTCCCGGGTTCTGGCTCGGCATCATGCTGATCTACGTGTTCAGCGTATATTTTCGATGGCTCCCCGCGGGCGGCTTCACGCCGCTGTCGAGCGGCCTCGTCCCGAACCTCCGCAGCATGATCCTCCCGGCGATCGCGCTCGGCACGTTCGCGTCGACGCAGTTCATGCGGTATCTCCGCGCCAGCATGCTCGAGGTGCTCGGGGCGGACTTCACGCGCACGGCGAGGGCGAAGGGGCTCACGGAGCCGATCGTGCTGGTGCGCCACGCGATGCGCAACGCCTTGATCCCGTTTGTGACCGTCCTCGGCGTGCAGATGGGCTACCTGCTCGGCGGCACGGTGATCACCGAGTCGGTCTTCGCGCTGCCGGGCATCGGACGCCTCGTGCTCAACGCCATCCTCAACCGGGACTACCAGGTGGCCACGGGAATCATTCTGCTGATCGCCACGGCGTTCGTGCTGGTCAATCTCGTGGTCGACCTGCTCTACCCCGTGCTCGATCCGCGCGTGCGTCTGGGCAGAGCGACGCTCTCGCAGTGACGCCGCCGGCCCGGGCCCTGCGGTGGCTCAGGAAGCGCTGGAGCCTCGCCGCCGGGCTCACCGCGGTGATCGCGCTGTGCCTCGCGGCGCTCGGAGCGGGACTGCTCGCCGGCTACCCCCCGGACGCGCAGCACATGGCGACGACACTCGCGCCCCCGTCGGGCGCGCACCCGCTGGGCACCGACGAGTTCGGGCGCGACGTCCTCAGCCGCATGCTCTTCGGAGCGCGGCTGACCCTCCTCGCCAGCAGCTTCTCCGTGCTGCTCGCGGCGGTCGCGGGCAGCACGCTCGGCCTCACGACGGGCTACTTCGGCGGCGCCTACGACAGTCTGGCCGGCCGGGTCATCGACGTCCTCTTCTCCTTCCCGGTGCTGCTGCTCGGGATCGCGATCGTCGCGATGCTCGGCCCGGGCGAGCCGAGCGTCGTGCTCGCGATCGCGATCGCGTCGCTACCGAACTTCGCGCGGGTGGCCCGCTCGGCCATCATCGCGGAGCGCGAGCGTGAGTACGTGGTGGCGGCCCACGCGATCGGCGCGCCGGTGCCGTACATCATTGCGCGGACGCTGCTGCCGAACCTGATCGGGCCGCTCGTGGTGCTGGTCTCGCTGGGGTTCGCGTACGCGGTGCTCTACGAAGCGTCGTTCAGCTTCCTGGGGCTCGGCGCCCAGCCGCCGACCCCGGAGTGGGGCGTCATGCTGTCGAGCGCGCGAAACTTCCTGTTTCAGGCGCCGTGGTACGCCTTCTTTCCCGGGGCGGCGATTTTCGTGCTGGTGTTCTCGCTGAACCTCGTGGGCGACGGCCTGCGGGATCTCCTTGATCCGCGCCGCGCCGCCCGCTAGGGGGAACGTCGCTATTCGTCGTGTAGGGGAAGGGTGACGGGCCGGTCTTCCGCCCACGACCGGTCGATCGCCATGCAGACTTCATGGCTGCACGCGGCGTCCGCGAGCGCGGCCAGCGGCGGCCGGTCCTCGAGGATCGCGGCCACGAAATCGTCCACCTCCGCCTGGAACGGATGGTGGGTCACGTCGGCGCTGTCCGGCAGCACGGTCGGAATCGTCGCGTAGTCGGTCTGCCCCTCCAGAGCGGCCGCGAACAGCCGGTTGTTCCGCAGCGTGCCGCGGCTGCCGTAGAGGCTGAGGTTGAAGAGGTACGGGCTGAACGCTTCGAACGTCACGCTGACCTTGCCGACGGCCCCGTTCGCGAACCGGAGCGAGGCGGTGATCGTCGGCGGATAGTCGAAGTCCCGGCGGGCAACCTGGGTGGCGTAGGCGGAGACGCTCGCGATCTCGCCGGCGCAGAACCGCAGCACGTCGACCGCGTGGCAGCCGCCCATCATGAGCGTGCCGCCGCTCGTCGCGGCGCGGCCCTTCCACTCCCAGCCGGGCCGCGCGGGGTCGACCCGATGGATGTAATCCGCCTCCACGAGCAGGAGGTCCCCGAGCGCGCGGTCGTGGACGAGCCGCCGCGCCATCCGGACGAGGGGGTTCCACCGCAGCACGAAGCCGACCGTGGCCTTGACCCGGTGCTTCTCGACCGTGCCCGCCAGCGCGCGCAGGTCCGGCAGGGTGAGCGCAATCGGCTTTTCGACCACGAGGTGTTTGCCGGCGCGGGCCGCGCGGATCGCTTCCTCCGCGTGGAGGTGGTTCGGCGTGCAGATCGCGACGATGTGCACGTCGTCGCGCTCGAGCAGCATGTCGAGCCGGTCGCCGGCGTCGCAGGCGAGGCCGTACTGGGCCGCCCGGCGCCGGGCCTGATCCGCCGTGCGGCTCGTAATCATCCGGACTTCGGTCTGGGGGTTGCGGGCGAACGCCTCGATGTACTGCGTGCTCACGTTCCCCGCGCCGTGGATGCCCACGCCGAGCCGTGAGGGCGTCATGCGGCTGAGATACGGGGCGCGGCGCGGGCAGTCCTCCGCGCCGGCTCCGGACGCGGGCACGCGGCGGAGGCGGCCTGGCCGGCGCAGGCGCCGGACGCCGCCGGATGGAAAGAGCGCGGTATGGAGCCGTCCGATCGGTCGGACGAGTACATGACGCGGGCCCGGCGCCACCTCGCCGGGGGCGTCAACAGCAACATCCGGCTCACCGAGCGCCCCGTGCCCTTCGTGGCGACGCGGGGCCGCGGGGCCGAGATCCAGGATGCGGACGGCCGGTGGCACATCGATTACGTCCTCGGCATGGGTGCCGTGATTCTCGGCCACGCCGATCCGCGCGTGACGGAAGCGGTCGACGGCGCCGTGCGCGAGGGGCTGGTGTTTGCCGGGCAGCATCCGCTCGAAGCGGAGGTCGCCGAGCGAATCAGCGCGGCGGTGCCCTCGGTCGAGGTGATCCGCTGCACCTCCTCGGGCACTGAAGCGGCGCACGCGGCCCTGCGGATCGCCCGCGCCGCGACCGGCCGCTGGCCGGTCGTGCGCTTCGACGGACACTATCACGGCTGGTTCGATACGATCCACGCCGCCGACCGGACGGACGCTGACGGACCGGTCGCCCCGGCGCGTCCCGGCAGCGCGGGTCAGCCGCCCGCGGCGGTTCGGGATGTGCTCGTCCTGCCGTGGAACGACATCACCGCGGTCCGCGAGGCCGCGGCGCGGTATCGCGGCGGGGTCGCCGCGGTGATCCTCGAGCCGATTCTGTGCAACACCGGCGTGATTCCGCCCGCGCCCGGTCTCCTGCCCGCGATCCGGGAGTGGTGCACCCGCGACGGGACGGCGCTGATCTTCGACGAGGTCATCACGGGCTTCCGCGTGGCGCTCGGCGGAGCGCAGTCCCTGCTCGGCGTGACGCCCGATCTCACGGTCCTTGGGAAGGCCGTCGCGAACGGGTTTCCGCTGAGCGTCGTGGGCGGCCGGCGCGATTTGATGGAGGTGCTGGCGGGCGGCGCGACCTTGCACGGCGGCACTTATAATGGAAATCCCCCGGCGATGGCGGCGGCCCGGGCGACCCTCGACGCGCTGGCCGAGGACGGCGGTGCGCCGTACGCGGCCCTGACCGCGACCGCGCAACGGCTGATGGCCGGGTTGCGGGCGGCCGGCACCGAGCAGGGCGTGCCGGTGCTCACGCAGGGCCCGGGTCCGGTGTTCCAGATGTGGATCACCGATCGCGCGGCCATCGGGGACGCGCCCACCGCGCGGACGGCCGGCGCCGCCGCGTACGAGGTGTTCGCCGCGGCGATGCGGCGGCGCGGGGTTCGCGTGCTGCCGGGCGGCCGGTGGCTCGTCTCGACGGCCCACACCGCGGATCACGTCGCCCGGACCGTGGCCGCCGCGCGCGAGGCCCTCGGCGAGGTGCGCGCGGCCGCGCGATAGCGCCGTGCCGTGACAGCGGCCTTCTCCAATCGTAGAATAGGCGTGGCGACGGCGCCGCGTTGGAGCGGCGGTCAAGCGGAACAAATATAGGTAAGGCACCTTCGCGCGCGCACAACGGCCTCCGGGAGTAGATGATGCCGACAGGCACGCAGGCCCTCGATCAACTCTGCATCAATACGATCCGGACCCTGTCGATCGACGCGGTCCAAAAGGCGAACTCCGGGCACCCCGGCGCACCGATGGACGCGGCTCCGATGGCCTATCTGCTCTGGACCCGGCACATGCGCTACAATCCGAAGGATCCCGACTGGCCGGACCGCGACCGCTTCGTGCTCTCGGCCGGTCACGCGAGCATGCTGCTCTACAGCATGCTGCACCTCACGGGGTACGATCTCACGCTCGACGACATCAAGCAGTTCCGGCAGTGGGGCAGCCGCACGCCCGGCCACCCCGAGCGCCACTGCGCCCCGGGCGTCGAGGTCAGCACCGGCCCGCTGGGCCAGGGCGTGGGGAACAGCGTCGGGATGGCCATCGCCGAGCGCTGGCTCGCGGCGCGGTTCAACCGGCCGGGACAGACCGTCGTCGATCACCGCACGTACGTGATCGCGAGCGACGGCGACATGATGGAAGGCGTCGCTTCGGAAGCGGCGTCGCTCGCCGGGCATCTCCGGCTCGGCCGCCTGATCGTGCTGTACGATGCCAACCAGGTGAGTCTCTCCGGTACGACGTCGGTGACGTTCAGCGAGGACGTCGGCCGCCGGTTCGAAGCCTACGGCTGGCACGTGCAGCATGTCGCGGACGGCAACGATCTTCCCGCGCTCGACGGCGCGATCGAGGCGGCCAAAGCCGACACGTCCAAGCCGTCGCTGATCGTCGTGCGCACCCACCTCGGCTTCGGCAGTCCGAACAAGCAGGACACGTTCAAGGCGCACGGCGAGCCCCTCGGGGAAGACGAGGTCAAGGCGACCAAGCGCGCGTACGGGTGGCCGGAGGACAGGACGTTCTACATCCCGGACGAGGCGCTCGCCGTGTTCCGGCGCGCGGTTCCGCGCGGGGAAGCGCTCACAGCGGACTGGCGGCGCCGCATGGACGCCTACCGGCAGGCGCGGCCGGACGCGGCCCGGGAATTCGAGCACGCCCTCGCCGGGCGGCCGGCCGACGGGTGGGAGTCCACGCTTCCGTCGTTCGGCGCGGCGGACAAGCCGATGGCGACCCGCGAAGCGTCGGGCAAGATCATGAACGCGATCGCCGCGGCGGCGCCGACTCTCGTCGGCGGCTCGGCGGACCTCGACCCCTCGACGTTCACGCAGCTCAAAGGCGAAGGGGACTTCGAGAGTCCCGAGTCCCCGCACGACGGCGTGCAGGGCGACTCCGGCGGGCCCTGGGGGTACGGCGGCCGCAACGTGCACTTCGGCGTCCGCGAGCACGCGATGGGCGCCGCCCTCGTCGGCATGGCGGCGCACGGGGGCCTCCGACCGTACGGCGCAACGTTTCTCGTCTTCTCGGACTACATGCGGCCGAGCGTGCGCCTCGCCGCGCTGTCCAACCTCGACGTGCTCTACGTGTGGACCCACGACAGCGTCGGGCTCGGTGAGGACGGCCCCACGCACCAGCCGATCGAGCATCTGGCGAGCCTGCGCGCGATCCCAAACCTCGTCGTGCTGCGGCCGGCGGACGCCACGGAGACCGTGGAAGCGTGGCGCGCGGCGCTGCGGCGCACCGGCGGGCCGACCGCGATCGTCTGCTCGCGGCAAAAACTGCCCGTGCTCGACCGCCAGGCACTCGGGCCCGCATCCGGCGTGGCGCGGGGGGCATATGTGCTCGCCGATGCGGGCGGATCGGCGCCCGGCGGCGGGCGGGGTCCGGAGCTGATCCTGATCGCCACCGGATCGGAGGTCACGCTCGCGCTCGAGGCGCATGAGCGGCTCGTCCGGGACGGGATTCGCAGCCGCCTCGTCTCAATGCCGTCGTGGGAGTTGTTCGAGGCGCAGCCCAAGGCGTACCGCGACCAGGTGCTGCCGCCGGACGTGCGCGCCCGCGTGAGCATCGAGGCCGCGGCCTCGTTCGGCTGGGACAAATGGGTCGGTTCGGAGGGGACCGTCATCGGGATCGACCGGTTCGGCGCCTCGGCGCCTGGGCCCATCGTGCTGAAAGAACTCGGCTTTACGGTCGACCGCGTGGTCGCGGCCGCGCAGGCCGTGCTCGAACGGACGCGCACGATGGCCCAACCGGCCGTCCCGCCCCGCGCAGCCGGGGTTGGGCCGGCGTCTCGGGAATCCCGATAGAGAAGCCGAAGGCCGCACAGACAGGGGAGGCATGACGATGACCGACAGTACCGGCGGCACGGCAGGCGGCCGCGCCCGCGACGCGATTCGCGAGCTGCTCGACGCGGGGCAGAGCGTTTGGCTCGATTACATTCATCGCGGGATCCTCAAATCCGGCGAGTTCAAGCGGATGGTCGAGGGCGGTATCCGCGGCGTGACGAGCAATCCGACGATCTTCGAGAAGGCGATCACCGGAAGCCACGACTACGACGAACAGATTTCCCGCCTCGCCGCGGACGGGAAGAGCACGACCGAGATCTACGAGGCGCTGGTCGTCGACGACATTCGCGCGGCCGCGGATACGGTGCGTCCGGTGTACGACGCGGCCGGCGGCGCGGACGGGTTCGTCTCGGTCGAGGTCTCGCCGCTCCTCGCGCACGACACCGAGGGGACGATTCAGGAGGTCCGCCGCTGGAACGGTCTCATCGGCCGGCCGAACGTGATGGTGAAGATCCCGGGGACCGCGGAGGGCGTTCCGGCGATCGAGGAGATGATCGCCGAAGGCCGGCACATCAACATCACGCTGCTCTTTTCGATCGAAGCCTACCGCAAGGTGCAGGAGGCGTACCTCCGCGGCCTCGAGCGCCGGGTGGCCGCCGGCCAGCCGGTTCACCAGATCGCCTCGGTCGCGAGCTTCTTCGTGAGCCGGATCGACACCGAGGCGGACAAGCGGCTCGAGGCCCGCGCCGCGGCCGCGCCGCCCGAGCAGGCGGAGGCGCTGCGGGCCCTGCGCGGCAAGGTCGCCGTCGCCAACGCCAAGCTCGCGTACCGCCTCTTCCAGGAGACCTTCGGCGGCGCGCGCTGGAAGGCGCTCGCGAGCCGGGGGGCCCGCGTGCAGCGCCCGCTGTGGGCCAGCACCAGCACGAAGAACCCGGCGTACCCCGACCTGCTGTACGTGGAGACGCTCGTCGGCCGGGATACCATCAACACGCTGCCGCCGCAGACGATCGAGGCGCTGCGGGATCACGGGCGGGTGGTGCCCGATGCGGTGACCCAGGGCGTGGACGAGGCGGAGCGCGTGTTCGCGAAGCTGCACGAGCTGGGGCTCAGCATCGACGCGATCACGCAGGCAGTGCTCGACGCCGGCGTGCAGTTGTTCGCGGACTCGTTCAACCAGCTGATGAAGGCGATCAGCTCGCGGGGCCAGGACGTGAAGGCAGGAGGACGCCGATGAAGCTCGGGTTCGTCGGGTTCGGACGGATGGGCGGGAACATGGTGACCCGGCTCCTGGAGCGCGGGCACACGATCTCGGTGTTCGCCCGGCGCCCCGAGGTCCGCGCCGAGGTGAAGGCCAAGGGCGCCACCCCCGCGGCGTCGATGGCGGAGATGGTCGGGCAGCTGCAGCCGCCCAGGATCGTGTGGATGATGGTGCCGGCGGGCGACGCGACGGAACAGACGATCACAGAGGCGACGCCGCTGCTCGCGCGGGGGGACGTGCTCGTCGACGGCGGCAACTCCAACTACCGCGACTCGATCCGCCGCGCCGCGGCCGCCAAGGGGAAAGGCATCCATTATATCGACGCCGGGACGAGCGGCGGTATCTGGGGACTTCAAGTTGGCTACTGCCTGATGGTCGGCGGCGACCCGGAACCGGTCAAGATGCTCGAGCCGGTGTTCCGGGACTTGGCGCCCGAGGACGGGTACCTGCACGCGGGTCCGAGCGGCGCGGGCCACTACGTGAAGATGATCCACAACGGCATCGAGTACGGGATGCTGCAGGCCTACGCGGAGGGCTTCGCGATTCTGCATCAGGCGCCGTTCCGGCTGGATCTCAAGGCGATCAGCACCCTCTGGAACCACGGCAGCGTCGTGCGGTCCTGGCTGCTCGAGCTGGCCGAGCGGGCCTTCGACGACGATCCCAACATGGAGACGATCCGCGGATACGTCGAGGATTCCGGGGAAGGCCGGTGGACGGTGCAGGAGGCGATCGATCGCAACGTCCCGGCGCCGGTGATCACGCTGTCGCTGCTGCAGCGGCTCCGCTCGCGGGAAGCAGACGACTTCGGCGACAAGGTGATCGCCGCGCTGCGCAAACAGTTCGGCGGCCACGCGACGAAGCCGCGGTAGCGCTCTCCATGAGCACGGTCTCGACGCCGTTCACGCTGCGGGAGGGCCTTCGTCTGCGGCGCATGCCCGATCCATGCGCCGTCGTCATCTTCGGCGCCACGGGCGACCTCACGCAGAAGAAGCTGATGCCCTCTCTGTACACGCTCGCGCGGCTCGGGATGATCCCGCCGAACCTCGCGATCGTGGGGGTCGCGCGGCGGCCCAAGACCGACGAGGCCTTCCGGGCCGAAATGGCCGAAGCGATCCTCGGCGCCGCCCCCGACACCGGCCGGCGCGCGCTGTGGGACGCGTTCGCGCAGGGGCTCTTCTACGTGCAGGCGGAGTTCCATGACGCGGAGGGCTACGCGCGGCTCCGCGCGGCGCTCGAGCGCGTGGACCAGGAGCGGGGGACCGCCGGCAACCGTCTGTATTACCTCGCGACCGCGCCGGAGTTCTACGGGGACATCATCCAGCAGCTGGACCGGCACGGCCTCGTCGAGCGGGCGGGATCGAGCCGCGGGGACGGCCGGCGGCCGTGGACGCGCGTCGTCGTCGAGAAGCCGTTCGGGCGCGACACGAAGAGCGCCCAGGCCCTGAACCGGACGCTGCTGCGGGTCTTTCGCGAGGGCCAGATCTACCGGATCGACCATTACCTCGGCAAGGAGACGGTGCAGAACATCCTCGTGTTCCGGTTCGCCAACGGCATCTTCGAGCCGCTGTGGAACCAGCACTACATCGACCACGTGCAGATCACCGTCGCCGAGTCCGGCGGCGTCGACGAGCGCGCCGGATACTATGAGACCGCCGGCGTCGTGCGCGATATCGTGCAGAACCACATGGTGCAGCTGCTGACGCTTGTCGCCATGGAGGCGCCGGTCGCGTTCGAGCCGGACCAGGTGCGCGACGAAAAGGTGAAGGTGCTGCGGGCGGCGCGCCGGTACACCCCCGATGACGTGCAGTCGGAGGTGGTGCTGGGCCAGTACGCGGCCGGGGTCGCCGGCGGTGAAGAAGTGCCGGGCTACCGCGCGGAGGCCCGCGTCGCCCCGGCGTCGCGCACGCCCACGTTCGCGGCAATGCGCCTGTTCCTGGACAGCTGGCGGTGGGCGGGCGTGCCGTTCTACCTCCGTACCGGCAAGCGCCTCGCGAAGCGCGCGACGGAGATCGCCGTGCAGTTCAAGCAGGCGCCGCTGCCGCTGTTCCCGGAGGGCGGCCGGGAGCCCAATCTCCTGACGCTCAACATCCAGCCGGATGAAGGCATCGCGCTCCGGTTCATCGCCAAGGCCCCCGGCACGGCGATGAGCCTGCGGCCGGTGAACATGGGGTTCCAGTACGGCACCGCGTTTGGCGGCGAAGAGCTGACCGCGTACGAGCGCCTGCTGCTGGACTGCATGCTCGGTGATGCGACCCTGTTCACGCGGCGCGACGAGGTCGAGTCGGCGTGGGAGCTGTTCGAGCCGATCCTGACGTGGTGGGAGAAGTCCGACCCGCCCCCTTCGGTCGTCATGTACGAGGCCGGCACGTGGGGCCCGGACACGGCGCGGAGAATCGTCGAGCGCGACGGCCGGAGGTGGCGCCGGCTGTGAGCGAGGCCCGCGTCGCCGGCGTTCCGGAACGGGTGGACGTCGGTGCGATCGAGCGGGAGCTCCACCGCCTGTGGTCGTCGCTCGACGAGGAGGGCGCCCCGGGGGCCGGTGGGAACGCGGTCGCGCAGGTCACCCGGATTTGCACGCTCACGCTGCTCGCCGTCGTGCGGAACGGCCGCGCGGCGGACGCGGCGGCGATCGCCGAGCGGCTCGGCGCGCGGTACCCCTCGCGCAGCATCGTCCTCGACCTGAGTCCCGGCACCGGCGACCGTCTGGCGGCCGAGGTCGCGCTCAACTGCCATACGCCCGGCACGCCCCGCCCCACCGTGTGCTGCGAGCAGCTCACGGTCTCGGCGTCGGGCCGCAGCCTTGCGCGCGTGCCCGGCCTCGTGCTGCCCCTGCTGGTGCCGGATCTGCCGGTCTACGTGTGGTGGTCCGGTGATCTGCCGTCGTTCCAACCCGCGGCTCCCGAGCCGGAGGCGGACGTGCTGCGCCGTCTCGCGGAGGTGGCGGACGCGCTCATCGTCGACTCGTCCGCGATGCGCCGACCGACGATCGGCCTCAGGACGGCGGTCGCGCTGTCCGCGCCGCTCTCCGGCGGCCTGCGCGATCTGTCGTGGGGCAGGCTGACCCCGTGGCGCGATCTTGTCGTGCAGTGTTTCGACCCGGCGCCGATGCGGCAGGCGCTCGAGCGGCTGGACCGGATCCGCATCCGTACGGCGCCCGGCGCGGCCTCGAGTTCGGCGGATCCGGCCGATCCCATCGCCGGCCTCTTGCTCGGCGGCTGGGTGGCCGGCCGTCTCGGTTGGGAGCCCGCCGGTCCCGCGCGCCGCGAGGGCGGAGTGCTTCGCGCGCTGTTCTGGCGCGAGGGCGGCGGGCTCGAACTGGCCGTCGAAGGCGGCGCGGGCCCCGTGCTGGCGATCGAATGCACGGCGGGCGGCGCGGAGCCGTGCGCGGTGTCGATCGCCCGCCAATCGGGCGGCGCCGATGACGCGGTGGCCGGCGGCGAAACCGGCCGGCAGTCCTCCGTGCAGATCGAGACCCGGCTCGGCCGCGGCCGCGCCCGCACGACCGCGGCCGGGCTGCCGCTCGCGGACGATACGGCGCTCATCGGCGCCGAGTTCGAGGTGTCCGGGGTCGACCACGTACTTCGGGAAGCGCTCGAGATCGTGCTGCGCGTGACGCAGGGATCGTCGTGACGGCGGCGCCCGAGGTCCTGGTCTTTCCCGACCTGGCGGCCGCCGCGGCCGAGGGGGCGGAGCGGGTCGCGACGATCTGCGCGCGCGCGGTGGCGTCGCGCGGCGCCTGCGCCGTGGCGCTCTCCGGCGGCGAGACGCCGAAGCCGCTCTACGCGGCGCTGGTGTCGGACGCGTACCGCCGGCGCGTGCCGTGGGAGCGCCTCGAGGTGTTCTGGGGCGACGAACGCTGCGTTCCGGCGGACGATCCCCGCAGCAACTACCGCGCCGCGCGCGATCTGCTGCTCTCGAAGGTTCCGGTGCCGGCGGAGCAGATCCACCGCATGCCGGGGGACACCGCCGACCACCAGGCCGCGGCCGCGGCGTACGAAGAGACGCTGCGCGCGCGGCTGCCCGCTACCGCCGACGGCTGGCCGCGGTTCGACCTCGTGCTGCTGGGACTCGGCGACAACGCGCACACGGCCTCGCTCTTTCCGCACACGGCGGTCCTCCGCGAGCGCGAGCGCGCGGTCGCCGCGGAGTTCGTGGAAGACGCCGGGATGTGGCGGATGACGCTGACGGTGCCGGTGCTGACCCGCGCCGCCGAGACCGTGTTTCTCGCGGCGGGCGCCGCCAAGGCGGCGGCGGTGCACGCCGTGCTCGAAGGGCCGGCCGACCCCGACGAGGTGCCGGCCGCGCTTATCCGGCCCGTGGACGGCCGGGTGACGTGGCTTCTGGATGCCCCCGCGGCGTCCCGTCTGACCAGGTTCCGCCGGGCCGGAGGCGCCTGATCAGATAGACGGTCGTGCCGCGCCGGTCCTGCTCGATCCGCACCGAGTCCGCGAACTGCCGCATCACGTACAGTCCGCGCCCGGTCGCGGAGAGCGGATCGTCGGGCAGTTTCGCCTCGGGCACATGCCAGCGGGGGCCCGGGCTGGTGACGGCCACGGCGACACGGTCGCCCCGCACCATCAACTCTACCATCACGGTGTCCGTTTCGGAGACGGCGGTGTCCGCGTCGGCGGCGCCGGAGACGACGCCGTCGCGGGAAACCGTTCCCGCCAGGCGGGGGCCGCCGTGGATCACGGCGTTGGTGACGGCCTCACCGACGGCGACGAGCAGCTCCTCGATCGCGCCGGCCGGCATACCGAGACCGGCGAGCCGCGCCGCGAGGTAGTGCCGCGCCCGCCGGGGCGTGGTGGCCTCCCTCGGCAGGGTTACGCGTTCCATCAACGGCACAGGCGTCGTCCATCCTAGCTCCCCCATCCCGCATGGTTCGTCAAGGTATTTTACCCTTTCCGGGACGGTACCACCGCCGCCCGGGCGGGCCGCGGCGCCCGCCCCGGGCGGCGGCCGCAGGGTTTTGCCCGCTTCCCGCACGAATACTGCGGGACGATTGCTAGGGGGAGGTGTTGCCTCGATGTGGCGTGGCAGCAGGTGGGGGGCGCTCGGTCTGATCGTACTGCTCGCCGCCGGACCCATGGCGTGGTCGACCGGACCGGCCCGCGCGGCGGCACAGACGCTGCACCTTGGGTACTCCACGTGGGTCGGCTACGGCCCGCTCTTTCTCGCGCGCGACAACCGGTACTTCGATGAGGCGGGCGTGAACGTCGAGCTCACCAACATCGAAGATCCGAAGCTGCGCTTCGCGGCGCTCGCCGCCGGCAGGCTCGACGGGCTCGTCACCACGCTCGATACGATGAGCCTGTACTGGAAGCCCAACTTCCAGTTCCAGGCGGTGCTGGGCCTGGACGACAGCAAGGGCGGCGACGGAATCGTCTCCAACGAGTCGATCAAAACAATCAAGGATCTGCGCGGCAAGCGGGTCGCCTTCAACGAGGGGTCCGTCTCCCACTTCTTCCTGAGCGTGCTGCTCCGTCAGAACGGCATGACGGAGAAGGACCTCAAGTCCGTCAACATGCGCCAGGACGACGCCGGCGCCGCGTTCCTGAGCGGCAAGGTGGACGCCGCGGTGACCTGGGAGCCGTGGCTCTCGCGCGCCAAGCGGGCGCCGCACGGCCACATCCTCGTCGACAGCAGCTCGACCCCCGGCCTGATCGTCGACGTCATGGTGATCCGCCGCGACGTGCTGGCGGCGCATCCCGAGGCCGTGCGGGCGGCGATCGTCGGCTGGTACAAGGCCGTCAATTACTGGAAGAAGAACCCTGCCGACGCGGACCGGATCATGGCGAAGGCCGTGGGCGGATGGCTCAAGGACGTGAAGACGTTCCAGGAGACGCTCGACGGCGTGCGCTACTACGACGAGGGCGTCAACCGCGAGTACATGGCGCCGGGGGGCCAGATCTACGTGACGGCGCAGAACGCGATCGACATCTGGACCTCGCTCGGGAAGATCCAGACCAAAGAGGCGGCGGGCGACCTCGTCAACAACTCGTTCGTGCTCGCGAAGTAACAGACGCGGGGACGCGGCCGGGCCGGAGGCCCGGCC
>DASYXS010000174.1:0-24364 GCA_035934535.1 bacterium | reverse complement strand
AGGCGATAGCGAGGACGAAGGGATGCCGCGTATTCGCGCACACTGAGAGGACCCACGTTGCCTCCTGGGCGCCGGTGACCGGCATTTTGAGGCAACGGTCTTCGCTTCGGTGTCGATAATTTTGAGGCACTTCGCTTGGTTGACAGGGCGGCACGGGGGTTCTACCATGACTGATGGCGGGAGTGCCGCTTCGCGCGGGGGCGTGGTGTAGCCTGGTTTAACACATCTGCCTGTCACGCAGAAGATCGCGGGTTCAAATCCCGTCGCTCCCGCCAGACTAAGTCCGGCCTACCGCACGCGAAGTCTGGATCTCCGCCGTCCCGTCCGCATCATCCGGAGCCGACGCCCTGCCGGACCGCCGGGCTGACGGCCCCGTGCCGTCCCGAGAGGCGCGCCCACTTCATCGCGTAGAGTTCTCGATCCGCGGCGCCTATGAGCGCGTCTACCTCGGCGCCGTCCTGCGGCCAGGTGGCGAGTCCGTGCGAGAGCGTCACGACGGTCGGCGCCTGGTCGCCGGCGACCATCACCTCGATCTGCCGGAGGCGGTCGACGACGGCCTGGGCATCGCCGCGTTCGGTGCCGGGAAAGAGCAGGAGGAATTCGTCGCCGCCCAATCGCCCAGGGATGTCGTGCGCGCGAATCCGACGCTTCAGCGTCTCGGAAACCGCGGCCAGCACGGCGTCGCCCACCAGGTGGCCGCGGGTGTCATTGAGACGCTTGAAATCATCGAAGTCCACGAGCGCGATGCTGACATTCCCGTCGTGGCGTCGCGCGCGGCTCAACTCGGCGTGGAGACGCTCCAGAATGCACCGGCGGTTGGGCAGCCGCGTGAGCGCGTCGGTCGCGGCCAGCTCACGGAGCCGCTCATGGAGGCGGGCCACCTCAAAGGCTCCCGCCATGTAGCGCGCCACCACGGTCAGCACGTTGAGGTCTTCCGGCGTGAACGCGCCGACGGCGCTCCGGTGGGCGCTCAGCGCGCCGATGGTCCGGCCTCCGACGGTCAGCGGGGCGTAGATGCCCGAGCGAACACCCGCAAGTTGGCGATAGACGCGGGCATCGTCCAGCATGTCCGGCACATAG
The DNA here is from genome assembly GCA_035934535.1 of bacterium. Lineage (GTDB taxonomy): Bacteria > Sysuimicrobiota > Sysuimicrobiia > Sysuimicrobiales > Segetimicrobiaceae > DASSJF01. The sequence goes on along the minus strand of DASYXS010000174.1, from coordinate 23,284 downwards.
AGCGGTTTTCCCGAGTCGACGACGGTCCAATTCAGGCTCCGGCCGCGCGGGATGTTCAGTCCCTTGTAGCCTGCCCGAATTCCGGCGGCGCCCACGAGCCGAATTGCGTCGTTCGAGGCGTTCACGAGGCCGACGGTGCAGGAGTCGAACCCCGCCTCGTCCGGCAACATGGTGAGCACGCCGTCCACCAACTGGGCCAGATCGAGCGCCACGGTGAATTCAGTGGCGAGGCGCGCCAAGAATGCCAGCGCCTTCGCCGGATGATCACGAGCGGATCCTGATGCGGATCGATCTCTCTCGATCGGTCTCCCTCCCCCCGGGACCAGCATGCCCCAACCTGCCGGATTTCGGACACGGCCCGCGCTCCACACAGCCCGTGTCCGTTACCCGGCGAAGTCCTCGGTCACCAGCAGTCCGGCGGCGGCGGTGGCAATCCCGATCCCGACGCTGCGGAACCGGGGGTCGAGCATGTTCTCCAAATGACCGCGGCTCGCCTCGAAGGCGGCTTCCACTTGAGCGATCGTACCGCCGTACGCGACGTTCTCGCCCACAAAATCTCCGGGCCGCAGGACGCCACCATGGCGCTCGAGGAACGCCCCGGAGGACGGGGAGCCGTGACCGATGAATCCGCCGAGCGCCATCTCGCGGGAGTGGCTGCGCGCGGTGTTCCGCAAGACGCCGTTCATGACCAGGGGCGGCAGGCCGTGCTGCCCCCGCGTTCGGTTCAACAGCTGGAGGAGCGCCGTCTCGGCCGCGGGGACGAATTCGGTCTGCGCCGTCGGCATGCTGGTCGGCACCATCACGGCGCCGAGGTCGAGGACGGTCTGGCCCGCAGCGCCATCGGGTGTCGCGACGAAGGGAAGGATCGCCGCCACGAGGACAATCGCGAGCGGTGCGAGGACGCGGGAACTGCGGGTACGCGATCGGGCCTTCACGTGTCACTCCTCCTTCGGCAGCCCGGCCGACCCGACGCGGGTCCCGCGGCTTTGCGTCCCTGAGTTGCCCCAGGTTTGCCGTTGTCGGGAGGAGGGCCCGCACTGCGAAGGCGCTCCCCCTCCGCGCAGGCACCGGCGCACTGCAAGCCCGGTGCGAAAACCTTCCTCAGATCGTCACGGCGTGGCGGGTGACAGACTTAGGGTCAATTTGCGGCCGCCGGCGCACACTACCTCTCGCTGTCGTGGTGACCGACGCCGGGCTTGTCGCCCTCGAGGCCGTTGCCCTGGCCGTGGCCGGTGCCGGCCGAATCCCCGCCATTGCCGTGGTTGTTCCCCTGGTTGCCGTTCCCGCTTTGGCCGCCGCCGGTACCCGCGTCCTGCAGGCCCCCAAGTCCGCCACCGCTAACCGCGTCGTGCGCCTCCCCGCGGCCGTCGCCGCCGCCTCCGGAGCCGCCGCTACTACCTTGTCCCCCCCCGCGGCCGTCGCCGCTGCCTCCGGAGCCGCTGCCGCCACCTTGTGCTCCTCCGCCGGCCGGAGACGCGCCGCCGGACGTAGAGCCGCTGCCGCCCCCGGTACCGCCGACGGCGGTTGGCGCGTCGCCGCCGGTCGAACCGGTATCGCCGCCGGCCGAACTCCCTCCGGCAGCGGGGGCGGTGCTGTCGCTGGAACCGCCGCTAACGAGGCTCCTCCCGGGAACCCCGAGGCCGCCCGTTGTCGCGGCGCTCGTCGCGAGGGCGGTCCCACAGATCGGTGCGCTCGCGCCGCGCGCTGCCGGAATCTTCACCTCGATCTGGTCGGCGATCCGAAGCGTTCCCACCGTGTGAAACCATACAGTGATGGAAGTGCCGACGCACTGCCACAGCGGGGCGAACGTCATCGGCGCGGCGTTCGCGCCGTTGACCATCGTTGACGATGTGACGAAGAACTCTTGGATTCCCGCCGGCGTGAGAATGATGAAGGAGTCGCCGGTGGCATCCGGGATCATCGAGGCTTCTGCGAGACGCGCCGTCCCGCTTGTATCGACTGCCGTCAGCATGCCTTGCGCTGGCGCCGGGGTTGCCGCCGCTGCGGCCCCCGGGAAGCCTGCGCCCGCCAGCACGAACGCGGCGGCGATGGCGACGAAGGTCCTCGTCATGACGATCACGCCCCCCCGACTCGACTCGTTGCCGTTGCCGATCTCGTATCGTCGACTCCGCTTGCGCGTGGGACCGTGTCGGCCCACGCGGGCGTTGCGGGCGCGCGGGCGAGCTTCTCGCGTTTCTTCATGGCGTAGAGGCGGGCGTCGGCCACGCCCATCAGGATCTCCAGGGAGTCGCCGTCCGCGGGCCACGAGGCGACCCCCCACGATACCGAGAGCGGCGCGTTGCCGGGCGCGTCGCACAACGGCACCGCGATGCGCCCGACGCGCTCCAGCAGTTCGTGGGCCTGCGCCGCGGTGGTGGCGGGCAGGAGCAGCACAAACTCGTCCCCGCCCCATCGGACCACCCGGTCGTGAGTGCGGGTGCACGTTCTGAGCGCTTCGGCCACGCGAATGAGCGTCATGTCGCCCGCGGCGTGGCCGTGAGTGTCGTTGACGGCTTTGAAGCCGTCGATGTCGAGCATGGCCACGGCGAACGGACGGCCGGTCCGGCGGCTGAGGCTCATTTCGGTTTCGGTCTGATCGAGAAACGCCCGGCGATTCATCAGGCCGGTGAGCGGGTCGGTGGCGGCAAATGCGCGGCGCTCCTCAGACAGCCGCGCCACCTCGCACGCACCTGCCAGGTAGCCGGCCACGGCGGTGAGAACCTCGAGCTCCGTCGCCGAAAACGCGTCCACCTCGCCGCGATGGGCGCTCAGGACCCCGATGGCGCGCCCCTGCACGATCAGGGGGGCATAGATCCCCGAGCGGACGCCGTCGTCCGGGCAGAACCCTCGCGGCTCGGTCCGCGCATCGGGAACGTACAGGGGCCGGCCGGTTTCCAGCGCCGCCCAGTGCCGGCTTTTCCCCTGCGGGATCGTCAATCCGCGGAAATGCCGCCACATCCCCGAGGCTCCGATGAGCGTCAGGATCGAAGGGTCGCGCCCGTCGCGCAGGCCGATCGTGCAGGATTCGAAGCCAACCTCCGCGGCGAGCGCCTCGAGGGCGCACTCGGCGAGTTCCGGCAGGCTGAGGAGGACGGTAAAGTCGGTCGCCAAACGGGCGACGAACGCGGTCGGCTTGTGCGCTTCGGTCGCGGTAATCATTTAGATCGCCACCCGATCGCTGAGCATTCCGCGCAAGGCGTCTGCCGCCGTCGCGGACGTCATCAACAGATCCGTCCGCGCCGGCGCCCCATCGCTCGTGCCGTTGTGCGACGCCGCGAGCGGGGCCAGCATGCTCAGGCGCGGGTCCTCCGCGCCGCCCACGTCGTCCTGTGCCAGCATATTGAGAAACGCCTCGCCCACGCGCGGGTCAAAGTGGCGCCCCAGCTCGGCGCGAATATACTCGCGGGCGCGATCCTCGCTCCACGCCCGGCGATACGGTCGATCCTGGGTGAGCGCGTCCCACACGTCCACGACCGCGAAGATTCGCGCGGCCAGAGGGATCTGCTCGCCCTGCAGCCCACGGGGATAGCCGGTGCCGTCCCATTTCTCATGGTGGCAGTACGGAATGTCCAACGCCGGCCGCAGATAGGGGATCGACATCAGCAGGTCGCGGGCGTACACCGGGTGACGCTCCATCAGCTCCCGTTCGCTCGAGCTGAGCCGGCCGGGTTTGAGCAGCACCGTGTCGGAGATGGCCATCTTGCCGATGTCGTGGAGCAGCGCTCCGTGCCGGAGGTGAATGAAATCGGAGTCCGCCACGCCGAGACGGCCCGCCAGCCGCAGAGCCAGCTCGGTCACCCGTTGGGCGTGGCCGGCCGTCTCTTTGTCCCGGAGTTCGAGCGCGCGGGCCCAGCCGGCCAGCGTGGTATCGTAGGCCAGCATCAGATCGTCGTGGGAGCGCTCGAGCGCCCGCAGCTGCTGGGCGTCGCTGATCGCGATCGCCGTCTGCCTGGCCAGCATGTCGAGGAATTCCAACCACTCGTGGTTGGGTGCCAGCGGCCGCCGGTAGAGCACGTGCAGCACGCCGAGGAGCTGGCCCTTTGCGATCAGCGGGACGGCGTAGGCGGCGCGGAACCGCTCGCGGCGACGCTGCGTGACGCCGATCAGCTTCAAGGCATCCGGCGCCCCGTCGAGGTCCGCCACGCCGACGCACCGCCGCTCGAGCGCGGCCTGGCCGGCCAGACCCTCCCCCAGCTTGATGCGCACGTGACGGGACCCATCCGTCAGAAATCCCTGACCCGCGGCGTACTCCAGCGCCTGCAGGCGGGGATTGAACAGCAATACGCAGGCCGCATCGGCATCGAGCTGCGCCGCGGTCTTGGCCAGCACGACGCTGAGGCTCGCCCGCAGGTCCAGACTGCCGGTGATCACTTGATCGATTTCGTGCAGTGCCTGGAGCTGGGCCAACCGGCGGGTCGCGTCGTCGTACAGGCGCGCGTTCTCGAGGGCCGCCGCCAGCTGGTGGGCGTAGGCCTGGAAGAAGTCGACGCGTTCCGCCGTGAAGAACGCGGAGTGACCCGCGTATAGGACCAGCGCTCCGAACGTACTCGTGCGGCTGATCAGCGGAAAGATTCCGGCCGCCCGCACCCCAAGGTCGGCCGCCAGCGCCGCGGGCACCGTCGTGTCGGGGCCCGCCCCGACGTCCTGCACCACGACGGACTTGCGGGCCGCCAGCGGCGCACGGATGGCGTCGGAGGCCGTCGAGCCGGCCCACTCTTGAATGAGCGAGCCGAAGCGCGTCTCGCCCGGATAGTGGGCCAGGCACTGCAGCCGGTCGGCATCGTCGAATTTCGCGATCCAGGCGGCCGTGGCGCCAAACACGTGCACGCAGCGGTCCACCGCTTCGTCCGCAAGGCTTTGAAGATCCAGCGTCTCCGCCATGCGTTGCGCACCCTCGTAGAGGCCGCGGACGTTCGCCAGTTCCTGCGCGACCTGCTGCGTGAGCTGCGTGCGGTCGATCGCGTGGCTCGAGAGTTCGGCCAGCGCCGTCGCGAGATCCGCGTCGCGCGGAGCAAACGGTTGACGGGTACCGTCGCGGCGGCGCGCGATCACCAGAGCGCCGATCACCCGCTCCCCCTCTCTGAGAGGGACGGCGACGCAGGGCCCCATGATGCCGCCGGCGGGCGCGGCGCCGCCGGTCGCCGCAAACGCCTTGGTCAGGTCGGGAATCACGAGCGCGTCGGCGCGTTCGATGGCCGCGGCCGCCATGCGCGGCCCGACCGCGACCATGGCGTCCAAGGGCACCCCTTTGACGGCGCGCACACACACGGGTTGGAACGTCCGGCCGTCCCGCTCGAGGAGTACGAGCGCGGCGTGGTCTCCGCGCAGGAGCGCCATCGTCCGCTCCGTGATGAGCGCGTAGATCTCGCCGAGGCTGGTGGTCCGCCGCAGCACGGCGCCGAAGCCGTGCAGCGCTTCCATGTCCTTGGCATGGGCGCGCACGTCGTCGAGCAGCTGCAGCCGCTCGGCCACTGTTCCGATCTGACGGCCGACGGCTTCGACGAGCCGAAGCTCCGCTGCGCGCCAGCGCCGCGGGCGCGCCGTCGTGATGAGCAGCCCCCCGATTTGCCGGCCGTCGACAAGCAGGGGGCCCATGATCGACGCCCGCACCCCCGCCCGGCGAATCGTCGGCGCGAGGCCCTCAGCCAGCGGACCGGACGCAGTCTCCCAATTCTCCACGGCCTGAACCTGTGTCAGTTCGAGCCCGGCGGCCTGCGCCGAGGACATGACGGTCTCCATCCGAAACCCGGCGGGCATGTGGCGATTGAGGAAGGTGCCGGCCCCAATCCAGACGCCGCCGTGATCGCCCTCGAGCGCCGCCAGCGTCCGGTCGAGCAGCGTGTCCAGGAACGTATGCAGGTCGGCCGCGGCGGCCGCCGCGGTCACGATCTGGTTGAGCGCCTCCACGTGAGCCTGCGCCTGCTTGCGCTCGGTGATGTCGACGATCGCGCCTTCGTAGTAGCCGACGCCGGCGGCGGCGTCGCGGGTCGCCCCGATACTGGCCTGGACCCACACGAGCGAGCCGTCGGAGCGCTTCATTTGGCTCTCAAAATCCGTCACGGTGGCGTCGCCCTCGAGCTGCGTGCGCCACCGCTCCCAGAGTTCGGGGTCGAGGTAGAGATTGGCCGCGTTGATGGCGTCCAGCGCGTCTCGGCTCGGATAGTCGAGGATGCGCAGAAATGCCGGGTTGACGTCGAGGATCTGTCCGTTTCCGGCGGCGCGATAGAGCCCGACGGGGACTCCCTCGAACAGGCTCCGATATCGCTTGTACAGCCCTGAATTCTCGAGCGCGAGCGCCTCGCTCTTCAGCGTGCGGCCGGTCACAATGAGGAGCAACGAGGTCAGCAGGCCGATGAACGCGAGCGCGGTCGCGAACACCGCCCACAGCTGCCAGGATCCCTGCGGGCCCAGATAGCCGAACCCCGGAGCGGCCTGAACGGCCACGGCGAGCGCGAAGGCGGCGAGCAGCGGGAGGCCGACGGCAAGTCGCCGGGCGCGCCACACCGCGCGGGGTTCCCCCGCCCAGATCAGCATCAGCGGGGTCACCACCATGACCCCAATCGAGTCCCCCACCCACCATGCCCACCAGTTGAACGGATAGTGGACCCACGGGTGGCGCCCCGCGAGCGCGAGCATCGTCACGCTCCACGCCGCGCCGAGAGTACATGCGACGGGTCCGCCGAGGGTGAGGAACTTCGCGACGTCGGCGGCTTCGTCGAGCGCCGCCGGAAATCCGACGAACCGCCGGATGAGCGCCGCCCCCGCGGACGCCTGAAGAAGGACGCCGGCGGCGATGCCCGCCGCGACAGCGGTGGAGCGGAGGACCGCGGCGGCGCCGGCCGGATGGAAGGACGGCCCCATCGCGGTGAGAAACGCGCCGATCAGGATACCGGGCCATACCCGATTGCCGAGGAGCAGGAGGCCGGCGAGAGCGATGCCCGCCGGAGGCCATACCGCCGTCGCGTAGTCCGACGGGTTCGCCGTCAGCAGGTACAGCCGGCCCACCGCGTAGTAGGCCAGCGCCAAACCAAGCGCCCAGATCGCGCCGTGATCGGAGGCCGGCTCCGGCCTCGATGGGCGCTCGGCGCGTGCGGCCGCCGCCGTCGCCTCAATCATGTGACTCTTCCGGACCGCTCAGGCTGAGGGCGTTCACCGGGACCTTGCTGCCGCCGCCGGCGGTGCGCGCCGCCTCGACCTCGAGCCGCCGCTCGACTTCCGCCAGCCATTCGTTCTCAACAGCGAACGCCGCGCGCGTGTCGGCCAGCCGGCGGTACTCCGCCTCAAGCGCCGCCCGTTCCGCGGCGAGCCGGGCCTGTTCGGCCTCCAGGTCTCGCTGCAGCATCGCCAGGCGATCGCGCTCCTCGCGCAACTTGGATTGGGTCAACGAGAGCGCCCCCTGGCCGCCGTCCAACACCGCCGGGCGCTGTTCGAGCCCCGCGCGTCCCGCTTCGACCGATGGACGCACCTCGCGGAAGGGTCCCCGCGGCGCGTCGGCCGCCGCCGGTCCCCCCGGGACGGCGGCAGCCGCCTGCGGCGCGAACGAGCTCATGGCCTCCTCTTCCGCGGCCGGGCAGGCGTGGGGCGCATCGAAGTAGTACACGATCGCGCCGATCACCCGGCCCGCGCGGCTGAGCGGCCAGGTGCACACTGCCCGCAGGCCGGCCCGTTCGAGCCGCTGGCGAACGGGGTTGCGGTACGGCAACTCGCGGGCGTCGGCCAGGAACCACGGCTTGGCACTGTAGGCCCGCCCGCCCTTCGGCATATCCATGCACGTGAACTCAGGACACCGCATCAGGTGGACCCAGGGGTTGACGCCGTCGGGCGTGACCAGTTCACGGACGTAGGCGTCCGGCAGGTTGTGGGACCACGCGCAGGTGACGGCCCCTTTCGACGAGCGGAAGAACACCGCCGCGCGCGGCGCGCCGGTCAGCATGAGGACGGCGCGCCCGATCGCCTCGGCGGCAGATTCTGCCGAGGCGGCACCCGCGAGCATCTCCTCGGCTGCCGTGAGATTCGCGCGCCGCTCGGCGTCATCGATGGACGGCCAGGCGGTGGTCATGTTACGCTCCCCCCTCGGACACGAAGATGACGCGGAGCAGCTCCTCGACCGTCGTGACCCCTTCGAGGACCTTCTCCACCCCGTCCTGACGCATGAGCCGCATCCCGTCCTCGCGCGCCGCGGCCCGCAGTTGATCCGCCGAGGCGCCGCCGAGCACGAGCGCGCGCAGCCGGTCCGTCATGACCATGAGCTCGAACACCCCGATCCGCCCCCGGTACCCCGTGCCCCGGCAGAAATCGCAGCCCCGGCCCCGGTACAGCCGCAGTTCGCGGCGATGGGCGGCATCGAGCCCCAGCCGGCGCAGGGCGTCCGGAGGGGGCGTGTACGCCTCCTTGCACTGCGGACAGATGACCCGCAGGAGCCGCTGCGCCAGCACCCCGGTCAGGGAGGCGGTGACCAGAAACGGCTCGACCCCCATGTCCGCGAGGCGCGTCGCCGCCCCCGGCGCGTCGTTGGTGTGCAGCGTCGTCAGCACGAGGTGCCCCGTCATCGACGCCTGCACCGCGATCTGGGCGGTCTCGCGGTCGCGGATCTCACCGATCAGCACGATGTCGGGATCCTGGCGCAGAATGCTGCGCAGCCCGCTCGCAAACGTCAGCCCCGCGCGCGTGTTGACCTGCACCTGATTGACCCGCGGGATCTGGTACTCCACCGGATCCTCGACGCTCACGATGTTGCGTTCCGGCGTGTTGATCCGCTCCAGCGCGGTGTACAGCGTCGTCGTCTTGCCGCTGCCGGTCGGTCCCGTGACGATGACCATCCCGTGCGGCTTGGTGATCAGGCCTTCCCACGCCGCCAGGAGTTCGTTCGGCATCCCGATGCGGCCGAGCGCCACCCTCGTGCTCGACTGATCCAGTACCCGGATCACGATCTTCTCGCCGAGCACCGTCGGCTGGGTGCTGTCGCGGAGGTCGAACTCCTTGCCCTCGAGGCGCAGGTGAATGTGCCCGTCTTGCGGCAGGCGGCGTTCCGCGATGTCGAGACTTGCGAGGATCTTCACGCGCGAGATCAACGCCGCCTGGATCTGTTTCGGCGGCGCCATGATGTCTTGCAGCTGCCCGTCGACGCGGAACCGCACCTTGACCTCGCGCCGGTGCGGCTCGAGGTGGATGTCGCTGGCCCCCGCCCGCACCGCCTGGTGAATGATCTGGTTGACGACGCGCACGATCGGCGCCTCTTCCACCATCGACCGCAGGCGCTCGACCGCGACCTCATCCGTCCCCGCCGGGTCGTCCATCACCTCAGACTCGGGCACCGGCGCTCCCTTGAGCAGAGCTTCCATCTCGGCATCGATCCCCTGGAGGCGGCTCTGCGCCCGCGCGATGTCGTCGGCGCTGGCGATGATGATGTCGACCTCCAGGCCCGTCAGCAGCCGGACGTCATCGATCGCTACCACGTTGGCCGGGTCGGCCATCGCAACGACCACACGGTCCGGTGTTCGCTCGATGGCGATCACGCCGTGGCGCTGCGCGAGAGCCGCCGGGATCAATCGCGCCATCTCGGGGTTGGCGTTGTCGTCCGAGAGTTCCGCGAAGGGGAGGCCCCACTGCTGGGCCACCGCCCGGGCGAGTTCCCGCTCGCTGACGGCGCCCATCTCGACGAGGATACGGCCGAGCCGGCCGTGGCTTTCGCGCTGGATCTCGATTGCCTGGCTCAACTGGTCCTCGGTGATCACCCCTCGCGTGAGTAGGACGCTCCCGATCGGATCGATGCGCGACTGGGACGACTTGCCGTTTCGGGTGCCGGAGGGCGCCGGCAGCGGCATCACCGCGGTGAGTGCGGCCCTCTCGCCGTTCGACTTGGCCAGCGTGGTGACCACTTCGTGCATATCGATTTCCCCCCGGGTGTCATCGGTCGCGATTGAGTGAGCTAATAGTATGCAAGTGGGTATCTAGCGGCGAGAGGAGGGCCACCCATTTTGATGTGGGTGCTAGTATCCCTTAGTTCTTAATTTTCACCTAACTATCTGGAGGGTTGTGCGAATGTCATGGCAAGATAGGATCGGATCTTGAGGGTGTTCTCGGTCGCGGCTTCGCGCCCGCGTACAGCTTAGGGCCGCAGGACTTGGACCAGCGCCGCCACGCCGAGTTCGTGTGCGCCGACATCCGCGATCGTCCGGCCGTAGCGGAGGCGCTGCGGGATATCGACGTCGTCTTTCACCAAGCCGCCTACGGCGGCTACATGCCCGACATGGCGAAGTATGTCGAAGTGAACGCCGCGGGCACCGCCGGGATGCTCGAATTGATCCGCGATCAGCGACTGCCGGTCTCGAAGGTGGTCGTGGCGTCTTCGCAGGCCGTGTACGCCGAGGGCGCGGCGACGTGCGGCCGCGACGGCCTCGTCTTTCCCAAGGTACGACCCATGGACCAGCTCCTCCGGGGCGATTTCGCGGTGTACTGCCCGCGCTGCGGCGGGCCGACGGACCCGGCGTCCACGCCTGAGGAGGCGCCCGTCTCCGGCGAATCGATGTACGCGATCAGCAAGGTGGCGCAGGAGCGGATCACGCTGACCTGGGCGCGGCAGACCGGCATTCCCGCGGTGGCGCTGCGCTACTCCTGCACCTACGGGCCCCGCCAGTCGATCTTCAATCCCTACACGGGAGTCATCGCCATTGTCTGTACACGCGTGTTGTCCGGCGAACGGCCGATCGTATACGAGGACGGCCTGCAGACCCGCGATTTTTGCTTCGTCGAGGACGTCGCCGAGGCCAACCTGCTCGCCGCCACCGGCGATGCGTGGGACGGCCAGGCAGTCAACGTCGGAAGCGGTACTCCGACCGCGATCCGGGATCTCTGCACGCTGCTGGCCGAAGCGCTGGGCGTCCGGCTCGATGTTGTGGCGCGCGGCGAGGTCCGGCCGGGCGAGATCCGTCACTTGACGGCGGACATCTCCCGCGCGCGGGCCGCCGGATTTGCTCCGGCCACCCTCCTCGCCGCGGGCCTCGAGCGCTACGTGGCGTGGATTCGCGAGCAGGCCGATGTTCGCGACTACTTCTCCGCCGCGGAAGCCTTGCTGCGGACCAAGGGCATCGTCCACCGTGTCCGGGGTGAAAGCGCGGCGGTAGGGCCCGCCACGTCTATCTCGCGTCGCGGCCATTTCGGGCGGGTTTCGGTCGTCGTTCCGGCGTTGAACGAAGCGGCGACCATCGGCCAAGTCGTCGCGGCCGTGCCGCGGGATGTCGCGGGCGAGGTGATCGTCGTCGACAACGGCAGTACCGACGCCACGGCCGACCGGGCTCGCGAGGCCGGCGGGCGGGTCGTGTCCGAACCACGCCGCGGCTACGGCCGGGCATGTCGCGCCGGCGTCCGGGTCCTCGATCGCGCCTGCGAAATCGTCGTCTTCTTGGACGGCGACCGCAGCGACCGTCCCGAACTGATGGATGGTTTGGTGCGGCCGATCGTTGAGGACCGCTATGACTTTGTCGTCGGGTCGCGCGTTCTCGGCCGCCGCGAGCGGGGCAGCATGACGTGGTCGCAACTCATCGCCGGCGGTCTCGCCGGACTGCTGGTGCGTCTGCTGTACGGCGTCCGGTTCACCGACATGTGTCCGTTCCGCGCCATCCGCCGGGATGCCCTCGACCGGCTCGGCATGCGCGAGGAGACCTATGGCTGGAACTTGGAAATGCAGATGCGCGCGGCGCGCGCGGGCCTGCGGATCCTCGAAGTCCCGGTCGCGCACCGGCGGCGTGCCGGCGGCGCGTTCAAGGTATCGGGCACCGTGCGGGGGACCTGGGCCGCGGCCACCCGCATCGTCGTGACGTTCGTCCGGGTCGCCGCCGAGCGGGCCGAACGCGCCTGAGCAGCTCCCGAGCGGTCGCCCGCTGGACCGCGCTGACCCTCGGCGTTCACGCCGCGATCCTGGCCGCGCCGCTGGTCGGGGTCGGGCTGTACGGGCAGTTCGGCACGGCCGGCCTGCACGACGTTCGCATCTATTTCGACTACGCGTCCCGGGCGATCAGGGGCGCCGTCCCGTACCGCGACTACCCGGTCGAGTATCCGCCGCTCGCGATGTTGGTCTTTGTCATCCCGCGCCTCGCGACGAGCCGGTTCGGATCGTACGCCGCCCTGTTTGCCGCGGAGATGTTGTTGTTCGATGCGCTCGCGCTGTATTGCATTGCGCGGTACGCGGCAGCGCGCGAGGGCGTTCGGGTGGTGCCGGCACGGCTCGGATGGTACACCGCGTTCTTTGCCGCGCTCTATCCGGTCGTCGGGAGCCGCTACGATCTGGCGCCCGCCGCGGTCGCCCTCGCGGGCGCGCTCGCCTGGATCGAAGGGCGGCCGGTCGCCGGCGGCCTCGTGACCGCGGCCGGCACGCTGATGAAGATCTTCCCGGCGGCGGTGGCGGTGCCGGCGGCCGTGTTCGAGCTCGCCGCGGCGCGCGTGACGCGCGTCCGCGGTCTCCTCACGTTCGCCGTGGCAACGGTGGCCGGCGGGATCGCGTGGTACGCGGTGGGCGGGGTAGGGTCGCTTACGTACCAGGCGGCGCGCGGTCTGCAAATCGAGACGACCTGGGCCGGGGCGCTGTTGCTGGCGGACAAGATCGTCGGGATCACCCCGACGTGGCGCTACAGTCACACCTCGGTGGAACTCGTCGCGCCGGGCGCGGGGCTCCTCGCGGCCGTCGCGATCCCGGCGCAGATCGCCACTCTGGGCGCGGTCGTCTGGCGGTCCGCGCGGTCGGGCCGGCGCGATCTTGTGCGCTATGCGGCCGCCGCCATCCTGGTGCTTGTCGTCGCCGGAAAAGTGTTGTCGCCCCAGTACCTGATCTGGCTCGTGCCGTTCGTCCCGGTGCTCGGCGGGCCGGCCGGCCGGATCGCCCGCCCGCTCTTCGTGATCGCGTGCGCGGCGACGACGCTCGAGTATCTCGCGACGCGGCACCTCGCGGCCTTCGAGCTCTGGGCGATCCTCGCCCTCAACGGCCGGAACGCCCTGCTCATCGCGCTGCTGCTCGTGTTCCTCGGCCGAGGTCGGGACGGCCAACCGGAACCCGCGCGGGACTAGGACCAGCGGCGCTCGTCCACAAGGACCCGGCCCGTCCCGTTACCGAGCGTGCCGGGTGCGACGAACTCGACCGCCGCGCGCAGGCGTGTCGCGTCGTGAACCGCGGCCTGTACGCGCCGCGCGAGCGCATCGTCGGGCTGCTCCCGTTCGATTCGCGCAACGATCTCGTCCAGATGCCCGCTGCGGCGGACGACGAATTGGTACCGCGCCACCTCGGGGTGGCCCGCCATCGCCGACTTGAGCGTGGAAGGATGGACGAACAGCCCCCGGACCTTCACCGCGTCTCCGGTCCGTCCAAGGATCCCCCGCAGGCGCGGCGCCGTCCGCCCGCACCGGCACGGACCGGCGGTGTAGATGGACAGATCACCGGTGGCCAAGCGCAGCAGGGGATAGGTGGGATCGAGCAGCGTGATCACGATCTCGCCCGGGTCGTCGGGTCCGACCGGGGCGCCACTCTCGGAATCGACCAGTTCCACGATGCACCGCTCGCCGACGTGCAATCCGTCGACGAGGGGACATTCGTACGCGATGATCCCCGCGTCGGCGGTGGCGTAGGCCTGCTGCGTGCGGACCCCGCGCGAGACAAACCCGTGCCGCAGCGAGTCCGGCAGCGGCTCCGCGGAGACGAACGCCACCTCGAGGGCGAGCGCGACGCGCAGTTCATCGGCCTTCTCCAGCAGCGTCGCCAGGAAGCTCGGCGTGCCGGCATACCCGGTGGCGCGCAGATGCGCCGCGGCGCGGCACTGGATCTCCGTGTTGCCGGTCCCGCCGGGAATCACCACCGCGCCGAGCGCGAGCAGCCCGCCTTCCATGATGGACCCTGCCGGCGTCAGATGATACGAGAAGGAGTTGAGCACCACGTCGCCTGCCCGGATGCCGGCGGCATGCATCGCCGTCGCGCAGCCCCAAGGATCCGGCGCCGGCCCTTCCGGTTCGTAGATCGGGCCCGGCGAGGCGAACAGCTTGCGCATCCGTTCCCGCGCCGCCCACCCGCCGAGCGGCGGGTTGCCCGCCTGCTCGGCGGGGAGCGCTTCTTTCCGTAAAAGTGGGATCCGGCGCAGCCGTTCCAGCGTGGGCGTGCCCGCGAGCAGGCCGGCGCGTTCGGCCGCCGCCCGCGCGGCGGGCGCGGACGTCTCGGCGAGAACCTCGCCCAACCGGCGCATCTGCCGGGCCAGACGGGCGTCGGACGGGTCGGCTTCGTTGGGCGAGTACAGCGAGTCGGCGCGCGTCAGGAGAGCCACCGCTTGCGGCGCCGGTAGTGCTTCACCTCGCGGTAACTGCGCCGCTCGCCTTCGCCGGAGAGCCCCAGGTAAAACTCTTTGATGTCCTCGTTCTCGCGAAGCGACGCCGCCGTGCCGTCGAGGGCCACCCGGCCGTTCTCGAGCACGTAGCCGTAGTCGACGATCTCGAGCGCCCGCGCCGCGTTCTGTTCCGCGAGCAGGATGGCCACACGCTCCTCGCGGTTGAGCCGGAGGATGATCTCGAAGATCTCGGCGACCAGGAGCGGCGCGAGCCCCATCGACGGCTCGTCGAGCAGGATGAGCCGCGGCCGCGCCATGAGCGCGCGGCCGATCGCCAGCATCTGCTGCTCGCCGCCCGAGACGTAGCCGGCCCGCACGCGGCGCCGCTCCGCGAGGCGCGGGAAGTAGCGGTACACGGTCTCGAGGTCGGTACGCACCCCGGCCGCGTCGCGCCGGACGTAGGCGCCGGTCAGCAGATTCTCCTCGACGGTGAGGTGCTCGAACGGCCGGCGCCCTTCCATCACCTGCACGACGCCGCGCCGGACGATGTCGGCGGGGTCGCGCGTGTCGAGGCGGCTGCCGGCGAAATGGATCGTCCCGCGCGTCACCGCGCCGCGTTCGACGCGGAGGAGGTTCGAGACCGCTTTGAGGGTCGTGCTCTTGCCGGCGCCGTTGGCCCCGAGGAGGGCGACCATGCCCCCCTCGGGGACCGTGATCGAGACGCCTTTGAGCACGAGGATCACACGGTCGTAGACGACCTCGATGCTGTTGACGTCGAGCAGTGGAGCCGCGGATACGTCGAGCGTGGCGATCCGCCTAGTGCTTCTGGTTGCGGTACTCGGCCGCGGACTTCGCGATCTGCGCGCGGACCAGGTCCGCGTACGGCTGCCACAGCCCCGGGATGCGCACCCACTTCTGGCCGTCCCACCGCTGGAAATAGGCGCTCGAGACGCCGCCGTGGTCGTCCGGCGTCAGCGTGACCGGCGGGATCATCCCGGTGAGCCCGAGTTCGGCGAGGCGCGCCGCCGTGAAGTTGAGATGCTCCAGGCCCCAGCGGACCTTCTCGCCTGTGACCGGCAGGCCGAACTGCTTGATGCCGTTGTGTACCGCTTCCGAGAAGACCGCGGCCTCGATCACGCCGCGGTTGTAGTACACGGTCCCGACGCGCGCTTCGTCGATGTTGCCCTTGCCGCTCTTGTACACTGTCGCCAGGATCTGCTGGATCACCGGGAAGTTGCGCCCGACGCCGGTGAAGTTCGAGGTGACATACCCTTTCGCGAGATCGGCGGCGGGGCGGACGTCTTCCTCCGAGCCGCACCACCACACGCCCATGAACTTTTCGATCGGGAACGCGACCTGGTGCATCGCCGTGAACGGCACCGTGCAGGACTGGCCGAAGTTCCACTGGATGATGTAGTCCGCCCGGTAGCGGCGGGCCATGTCGACCCAGGCTGCGCTCTGCTCGAGCCCCGGCGCCGGCAGCGGGAAGTTGCGGAACTCGAACCCGAACTGCTTCGAGAGATCCTGAAACATCGGGATCGGCTCCCGGCCGTACGGGATGTCGAGGTGGAGGAGGGCGATGCGCTTGCCCTTCAGGTTCTGCTCGCCGCCCACCGACGCCGCGATGTACCGGATGAAGCTCGACGCCTGGCTCCAGTAATTGCCGAGCACCGGGAAGATCCACGGGAAGGTCTTGCCGTCGGTCGCGTCCGACCGGCCGTAGCCGATCGTGACCATTGGGATCTTGTCCTTGATCGATCGGTCGACAAGCGCGTATGTGATGCCGGTGCTGGAGGGCCAGACGACCACCATGTCCTTCTTCGTGCGCTCGTAGCACTCGACGCCGCGGGCGGTATCGTAGGCGTCCTCGCACTCGCTCCATTGGACCTTGAGCCCGTCGAGCCCGCCCCTCGAGTTCAGCAGCGCGAAGTAGTCCTCGCGCCCGCCGGCGAACCCGCTGCCGCCGGCCGCGTACGCCCCGGTCCGGTAGATCGGTTGCGGGACGGTCAGCACGCCGCCCATCGACGCGCCCGGCGCCGGCCCGGAGGCCACGAGCAAGGCTAGGATGGCCGCGACGCCCGCCACGGCCGAGCCACTCCTCAGATGCTTTCTCATTCGCATCCCTCCTTGCGAGATGTCGTGCTTAGTACGGGAACGGCCACAGCCGCAGGTAGTCCTTGATCGTCTTCCAGAGCCGAGCCAGGCCGAGCGGTTCGAGCACCAGAAACAGGACGATCATCGTGCCGAAGATGAGGTCTTCCAGGCTCGAGACGAGGCCGTTGGCCGCGCCGCCGGCGGCGAGCGCGCCGGCCTTGTGGACGCCGACGCTGACGAGAATCGGCAGCAGCGTGACGAACCCGGCGCCGAGGAACGAGCCGGCGACGCTGCCCATCCCGCCGATGATCACCATGCCGAGAATCCGGACCGAGTTGACGAGGTCGAACTCCTCGATGTTGGCCGAGCCGTACCAGCAAAAGACCACGAGCGCACCCGCCACGCCGGCGTAGAAGGCCGCGACGACGAACGCCAGCACCTTGTATTTCAAGAGGCGGACGCCGATGATTTCCGCGGCGATGTCCCGGTCCCGGATGGCCATCCAGGCGCGGCCGATCCGGCTGCGCGTGAGGTTCATGCCGAAGACCGTGAGGAGCGCGACGACGGTGAGCGCGAGATAGTACTGCCGGAGCGCCGTGTCGAGCACGAGGCCGCCCACGCGGACGGTCGGGGTGTTGATCGTCGCGAACACGCCGCCGCTGATCCACGGGACGTGCTGGATCGTCCACGTGATCAGAAACTGCGCGGCGAGGGTGGCGACGGCGAGATAGAAGCCCTTGATCCGAAGCGACGGCGTGCCGGCAACGGCGCCGGTCGCGGCGGCGATGAGCCCGGCGCCGAGCAGCGCGAGCGGCAGCGGCACCGCGTAGCGGCCGTAGAGGATCACGCCGGCGTAGGCGCCGACCGCCATGAACGCGGACTGCCCGAGCGACAAGAGGCCGGCGTAGCCGGTGAGGAAGTTCAGGCCGAGCGCGGCGAGCGAGAAGACGAGAAACGGAATCAGGATGCCGCGCAGCCAGTAGGTCCCGAGGACCGGCGGCAGCAGCACCGCGGTCAGGACGAGCGCGGCCGTGCCGAGCCGGTCCGCCGGCAGCGGAAACAGCGCCGCGTCCTGGGCGTAGGAGGTCCGGTAGACTCCGCATTCCCGATAGAGCAACGCCGTCTCCCCGCTCAGACGCGTTCGATGACCGGCCGCCCGAACAACCCGTACGGCCGCACCATTAGAAAGACGAGGGCCACGAGGTAGGGGAAGATCTCCTGCACGCCGCCGCCGACGAGAGGACCGATGAAGCCCTCGGCGAGACTCTCCGTCGCGCCGACGATCAGCCCGCCGACGATCGCGCCCGGAATGCTGTCGATCCCGCCGATGATCAGCACCGGCAGCGCCTTGAAGGCGATCAGGGACACGGCGAACCCGACCCCGATGCGGTTCCCCCACAGGATGCCGGCCGCGATGGCGACGAGCCCGGAAAGGGTCCACGCCACCACCCACACCCGGCGCAGCGCGATGCCGACCGACATCGCCGCCTCGTGGTCGTCGGCGACCGCGCGGAGGCCGAGCCCCAGCTTGGTCCGTTGAAAGAACCAGATGAGGGCGGCGACGATGACCGCGACGGCGCCGGCGGCGACCAGATCCACGCGGTTGATGAGGATGCCGGCGGTCTGGATCGGCTCCGCCGAGATGCCGAGCGAGAGCCGCCGCGGCTCGGTACCCCAGAGGGCCTGGGCGAGGCCGCCGAGCGCGAAGGTCACGCCGAGCGTGGACATGGCGAGCGCGAGCGGCGGGCGTCCCGCGAGCGGCCGGAGCGCCAGCCGCTCGACCGCGACGGCCAGCGCGATCATGAGCGCCACGACGAAGAGGAGGGCCAGCGGCCATCCGAGCCGGGGCAGCACGCTCACGAGCGCGAGCGCGGCGAAGAACGTCATCGCGCCCTGGGCGAAGTTGAAGACGTCGGATGCCTTGTAGATGAGCACGAAGCCGAGCGCGACCATCGCGTACAGCACGCCCACGAGCAGCCCGCTCACGAGCAGTTCGAGGGCGAAGCTGAGGTCCGTGGACACGGCTACGCGCGACTCGGCGCCGCCGAGGCCGTCTCCGGCTCCAGGGTGTGGATCCGCAGCGAGCGCGAGACCTGCGCCTCCCGGCCGTCCTCGTAGCGCACGGTCGTGCGCACCGCGATCTCCGAGGCGCCGGCATCGTAGAGCGATGCGATGATCGGCGCGTACTTCTCCCCGACGAAGCGCCGGCGCACCTTGCGGGTGCGCGTGATCTCGGCATCGTCCGGGTCCAGTTCCTTATGGAGCACCACGAAGCGGCGGATGCGAAGTGAGGGGGCGAGCAGCGCGTTGACGCGCCGGATCTCGTCCGCGATCAAGCCGGCCACGCGGGGGTTCTGGGCGAGGTCGGTGTAGCCCGAGTAGGCGACCTGCCGCCGCTGCGCCCAGTTGCCCACGACCTCAGCGTCGATGTTGATCATGGCGGCGACGTAGGGGCGTTCGTGCCCGACGGCCACCGCTTCTTTAATGTAGGGGCTGAACTTCAGCTTGTTCTCGACGTACTGCGGCGCGAACACCGTGCCGTCCTCGAGGTGCGACACGTCCCTCGCCCGGTCGACGATGACGAGGTGCCCGTCCGGGTCCAGGAGGCCCGCGTCCCCGGTCCGCAGCCAGCCGTCCCGCAGGGCATCCGCGGTCGCCGCCGGGTCGCGGAAGTACCCGGAGAAGAGGCCCGGGGAGGCGATCAGGACCTCGCCGGCTTCGTCGACGCGGAGCCGCACGCCCGGAATCGGCGGGCCCACCGTGTCGGGCTTGACCTGGGTGCCGGGCTGGACCGTCGCCGGTGTGCTGCACTCGGTCATCCCGTAGAGCTGGGTCAGGTTCACCCCGATGCCCCGAAAGAACTCGAGCACCTCGGGTGCGATCGGCGCGCCCCCGGTGATGGCCACGCGGATGCGGCGCAGGCCGAGCTGGTCGCGCAGCGCCGCGAAAACGAGCGGCTCCCCGAGGGCGCAGCGCACCCGGTCGGCCGCCGTCGGGCGGCCGCCCTGCAGCGTCGCGCGGGCCGCGCGCATCGCCGCGGCGACGAGTCGCCGGGTGATCCCGCGCTTCAGCCAGTCGGCGTCCTCGATCTTGACCTGACACTGCGCGAGCAGACTCTCCCAGATGCGCGGCGGCGCAAAGGTCACGGTCGGGCCGATCTCCCGGAAGTCCATCCGGACCGTCTCCGCGCTCTCCGGGCAGTTGATCGCAGCGCCGCTCAGCAGCGCGACGACGACCGAGAAGAACGTGTCGCCGACCCAGGCCATCGGCAGGTACGCCAGCATCTCGTCGTCCGGCCCCATTGGGACCACCTGGAGGAAGCTCCGGCCGGTGGCGATGAGCGCGCGGTGCGAGAGCATCACGCCTTTCGAGGCGCCGGTCGTTCCGGACGTATAGCTGATCAGCGCGATATCTTCGGGGCCGACGCCGTCGACGAGCGCGCGAAACGCAGCGGGACCGCCGCCGTCCGCCTCACCGCCGAGCGCGAACACGCTGTCCAGGCCCCGGAGGCCCGGTTCGGCGTAGTGGCGAAGGCCCTTCGGATCCTCGTACAGGATGTGCTCGACCGCCGGCAGTTGGCCCCGCACTTCCAGGATCTTGTCGATCTGTTCCTGGTCCTCGGCGACGACGATCCGCGCGCCGGCATGGGCGATCGCGTACCGCAGCTCGTTCGCCGGCGCGTCCTGATAGACCGGGACGGGGATGCCGCCGAGCGTCTGCGCGGCCAGCAGTGCCCAGTAGAGCTCCGGCCGGTTGTCGCCCACGATGGCGAGGCGATCGCCGCGTCCGAAGCCGAGCCGCGCAAATCCCGCCGCGAGGGCCTGTACCCGGTCGAGACTCTCGGCCCACGTGTGGGACTGCCAGATGCCAAACTCCTTCTCGCGCACGGCGATCCTGCCGCCGCGCTCCTGCGCGTGGGCGAGGAGCAGCGCGGGCAGCGTCGCGATCGCCGCGGTCATCGCACGGCTCCGGCCGCGGGCGCCACCGGCGCCTCGCCGAGGTAGGCCCGCAGCACCTCGGGATCGGCGCGGACATCGTCCGGGGCGCCTTCGGCGATCTTCTTGCCGTGGTCCAGCACGACTACGCGGTGCGAGATGTCCATGACGACCCCCATGTCGTGCTCGATCAGCACGATCGCGGGTGCCCACTCATCGCTGATGTCGAGGATGAACCGGACCATATCCTCTTTCTCCTCGCGGTTCATCCCCGTCATCGGCTCGTCGAGCAGCAGGACGGTCGGCTCGGCGGCGAGCGCGCGTCCGAGGTCCACGCGCTTGCGCAGTCCGTACGGGAGCGTTCCCGCCGGGGCTTTGCGGATGTGGGAGATCTCGAGAAAGTCGATGATGCGTTCGGCGGCCGCGCGGTGCCGTAGTTCTTCCCGTTCGCCCCAGCCCCAGTAGATGCCGGCGGCCAGGACGCCGCCGCGCATGTGAATGTGCCGCCCCACCAGGATGTTTTCGAGGACGGTCATGCCGCCGAACAGCGAGACGTTTTGGAAGGTGCGGGCGACGCCGCGGCGGGCGATCTCGTCGGGGGACCGGCCCGTGATCTCCCGGCCGTCGAGGAAGATCCTCCCCGCCGCCGGCCGGTAGACCCCGCTGATCGTGTTGAGCAGCGTCGTCTTCCCGGCCCCGTTTGGACCGATCAGGGCGAGGATCTCGCCCCCCCGGACGTCGACGCCGACCCCCGAGAGCGCCGTCACGCCCCCGAATCGGACGAGCACGTCCTCCGCTCGAAGCCTCGGACCGCGGTCCCCGTTGAGCATTACGGCTCCGGGTGAAAGTCGTCACGCCGCGTTCGCCGCTCCTCGGCGGGACTCCTGCGCTTGGAACCCCCTTGGGGTTAGAGCCCCGCCGGGACAGGGTATTGTTCATGATAAGCACCCCGGGGTTGCTCCCCGGGGTTGCGCGTGCGTCAATACATCGTCACCGACCTCGTATGGGGGTGAGACCGGATGCATAGGAAACGCGCGGTGTGGATCGTTCTCGCGCTGGCGGCGGCGATCTCCGCCGCGGCGCCCGTTCCCTCCGGCGCGCAGGGAATGATCAGGGTTTTCATCGACGGCCGGCCGGTCAACTTCGACGTTCCGCCGACCGTGATTCAGGGCCGGGTCCTCGTTCCGCTCCGCGGCATCTTCGAGCAGCTCGGCGCCACGGTCAACTACAATGCCTCGACCCAGCACATCCTCGCCGTCCGCGGCGGGCAGAACGTTGACCTGACGGTGGGCTCGCGTCAGGCGGCCGTCAACGGCGCGCCCGAGATGCTGGACGTCCCCGCCTTTACGATCAACGGCCGCACGATGGTGCCGCTGCGGTTCATCAGCGAAGCGCTCGGCGCCGGCGTCCAGTGGAACGCGGCCAACGCGACGATCCTGATCAACAGCGGCGGCAGCGCGCCGACCGCCTCGGCGCCGCCGATCTCGGCCTCGGGCGAGGTCACCGGCCGTCTGATGGCGGTAACCACCGGCCAGAACCCCCAGATCGTCGTGCGGGCAAACGGCCAGGATTACACCTACGCGGTGACGTCCGAGACGTCCATCTTTCGCTTCAACGCCGCCAACAACGCCGGCGGGTCCGCGCCGCTCGGCGCCCTCCACGCCGGTGACCGTGTCGTCGTGGATGCGAGCGGCAACCAGGCGACCAAGATTACCGCCACCTACCGCGTCGTGCCGGCGGGCCGGATTGCGTCGGTCAACGCGGGCAACCGGACCGTGACGCTCGCGAACGGCCAGGGCTACGTCGTCCTGCCGGACGCGCACATCACGCTGAACGGGCAAACCGCGGACTTCAGCGCCCTGCAGAACGGCCGGGTAGCCCGCTTCTCCGTGGTCCAGAGCACGAACCAGGCGTACGAGGTCGCGGTTGCGACCCCGTCGTCTGCGACCCCGGCACCGGCCACGCCGAACGCGCCGACCATTACCTCGCCCGGCAACGGGCAGCGCGTGGGTACGAGCGTGATCGTGCAGGGACAGGCGCAGCCGGGCGCGCTCGTCGTGGTGACCGCGCAGCCGCGCCTCTTGGGTCAGGCGGTGCGCGTGCAAACGTCCGCCAACGCCAGCGGGACATGGCAGGTGCCGCTGAATCTGACGGCGGTTCCGCTGGTGGGGACGCCCTACGTCGTCAGCGCGATGCAGATCGTGAACGGCGCGCAGTCGGACCCGGCGAGCGTCGAGGTGAACGTCCAGTAAGGCTTCGCCGAGGCCGGCTGGTGCGTCCGCGGCCGGCCCGATCGAACGAACAGGAAAACGGGGCGGGTCCTCCCAGAGGCCCCGCCCCGCGGTGCTTATCCGGGCCGCAGGCTAGACCGCCTTCTGCAGAGTCTCCTGCGCGACTTCTTTGCTGAGGCTGCGAATCGCCGAGGTCACCGCGCGGCGCGCGCCTTCGTGGTTCTGGAGCGCGTCGGCCGCAATTTCGGCCGTATTCGTGTGGGTGCCCCGCGAGAACTCCACCGCGATGATGCCCTCGCGCACTTCGGTCACCTTGCCAACGCCAATGTCGTCGCGGCCCGAGCCTGCCACCGCTTCTTCGAGGGTACGACGATACTGTTCCAGATCTTTATCGCGTAACATTTTCCCACCTCCGTCCCGGTGGGACGTATTTACCCGTTCGCGGCCCCAACCCCCGCCCTGATTGCCGGCGGGCGTCCCGAGGGGTTGCCGGCGACATCGGTCGCGTCGCGCTTGCCGCCTTCGGAGGGGGTAGGCTATACTCTGATTCGGCCCGGGGGCCCCACGCTGGACAGGAAATGCACGGTGGGGAAGCCCCGGGGTCCCCAAGAATTCGCATCAGTGTAACGAATTCTCGGGGTGGGTTGCCGGGGTAGCTCAGGTGGTAGAGCAGGGGACTGAAAATCCCCGTGTCGGCGGTTCGACTCCGTCCCCCGGCACCATG
>DASYXS010000126.1:0-7625 GCA_035934535.1 bacterium | reverse complement strand
CGATCCCCAGTACGGGGCGCGGCCGCTGCGGCGGGCGATTCAGCGGCTCGTGGAGGATCCTCTCTCGGACGCGATGCTGCGCGGCCGGTTCAGCACCGGCGATGAGATCATCATCGACGCGCACGACAACGAGCTCGTCTTCGAGAAGAAGCGCGAGCCGGTGACGGTGGACAAGGGCTAGCGGCCCCGCCGAAGCGGGCAGGTGCGGTACGACGGCCCGGGCCGAGAGCCCGGGCCGTCGCATACTCCAGGAGGCCGTCTCCGCCGCGGGCGGAGGCCGGCCGGGGGCGAGCGATGCCGAGGGCCACGCGTTCGGGCGGCGCGGAGACGCGGACCGTCTTCGTTTGCCAGCAGTGCGGCTACGAGTCGACCAAATGGCTCGGCCGCTGTCCCGGGTGTTCCGCGTGGAACAGCCTCGTCGAGGAGCGCCTCGCGGCGCCCGAAGCGGGACGGCGGCTCGGACCGCGGCGTGACCCGGCCTCCGGCGCCGCGGGCCAGGCTGGCGGGTCGGGTCCGGCGGGAGCCGTGTCGATCGCCGAGGTCACCCTCGACGACGCCGTGCGGCGCCGGACCGGGCTCACCGAGGTCGACCGCGTCCTCGGCGGCGGCGTCGTGCCGGGATCGCTCATCCTGGTCGGCGGCGATCCCGGCGTCGGCAAGTCCACGCTCGCGCTCGCGGTCGCCCACCACATGGCGGCCTCGGGCGGCGCGGTCCGCGACGCCCACCCGGTCCTCTACGTCTCCGGCGAGGAGTCGGTCCGCCAGACCAAGATGCGGGCCGCGCGCCTCGGCGTCGATGCGTCGAACCTGCTCGTGCTGGCGGAAACCGATCTCGATCAGATCGTCACCCAGATCGACCGGCTCCGGCCGTCGCTGGTCGTCGTCGACTCGATCCAAACCGTCTACCGCGCCGACGTCACCGCGGCGCCGGGCAGCGTCGCCCAGATCCGCGAGTGCACCGGCGATCTCCTTCGCGTCGCGAAGACCGACGGCGGGCCGGCGGTGCTGGTGATCGGCCACGTCACGAAGGAAGGCGCGATCGCCGGGCCGCGCGTGCTCGAGCACATGGTCGACACGGTGCTGTACTTCGAGGGCGAGCGCCACCACGCGTACCGGGTGCTGCGCGCGACGAAGAACCGGTTCGGCTCGACCAACGAGATCGGCGTGTTCGCGATGAGCGGGCGGGGCCTCACGGAGGTCGCGGATCCCTCGGCGTTGTTCCTCGCGGAGCGGCCGGAGGGGGCGTCCGGGTCCGCGGTCGTGTGCGCCGTCGAAGGGACGCGGCCGCTGCTCCTCGAGGTGCAGGCGCTCGTGACGCGGACGCCGTTCGGCATGCCGCGGCGCACGGCGGCCGGGATCGACTACAACCGTCTGCTGCTGCTGCTCGCCGTTCTCGAAAAACGCGCCGGGCTTCATCTCTCGGCGCACGACGTCTACGTCAGCGTGGCCGGCGGCGTGCGGGTGGATGAGCCGGCCGCGGATCTCGGCGTCGCGCTGGCGGTGGCGAGCAGCCACCGCGACCGGCCGGTGGACGCCGGCGCGGTCGCCGTCGGCGAGGTCGGCTTGGGCGGCGAGGTGCGCGCGGTGAGCCAGATCGACCGCCGCATCGCCGAGGCCGCCAAGCTTGGCTTCCGGCGCGTGGTCGCGCCGCGGGCGAACCTGACGGGGCTCGACGACCCGCCGGCCGGCGTCGAGATCACCGGTGTGGACAACGTTGCCGAGGCGCTGGACCGCCTGGTGCCTTGATCGTCGAGCGGGCGGATCAGCCGAGCCAGAAGCCCGCGCGGTCCTTGTCGCTATCGGTCCATGTAATTGGCTTCCAGTCCGGATCGAAGATCAGGTATCCCGCGTCGCCGAACAGCTCCACTTCGTTCCCGCCCGGCTCGTTCACGTAGAGGCACAGCGCCTGACTGATCCCGTGCTTGCTCGGCCCCTCACGATCCGGATGCCGTGTTCGCGGAACATCTCCGCGCTGTCCCACAGATGCTGCGGATAGCCGTACCAGTAGCAGATGTGATTCAGGCCGTTGGCGGGCCGGCGCATGACCGCGATTTCGTGCACGAGCGGGCTCACGCTCAGCCACACGGCGCTCTCGGTGCCGTCGTCGTGGACGCGCCGTTCGCGCAGCCGGAACCCAAGCCGGTCCATCAGGAACTGGCGATTGATGCTCACGTCGATGGCGTCGACGTTGATGTGGTCGAGGCGGCGGACCGGCACTCCCGTGAGCGGCCGCTGCTGGCACGACCGGCGGAGTCTTCGGAACGCGAGTCTACTTCAGATTGAAGATGCCGAGCGTCTTGATGCGGCTGTGCTCCTTCTTGCGGATCCCTTCGAGGTCGAGGTCGAGCAGATTGCACAGCGCGGCGATGTAGAACAGCTCCGAGCCGATCTCGCTCTCCACGGCCTCCGTGCACCGTTCGCACAACCGTCCGTCGAGATGGGTCTGCACGTACTGCCGGATGTCCGAGAGACCGACGTCGGCGGGAAACTGCTGCTTGGTCGCCGTGACGGAGATGCACCCGCAGTTCGTGACCGCTTTGGCGATGGCGCGGTTGACCCGCGCCGCCGATTCCTGGAGCTTCGTCAGCACGTCGAGCACGCTGCGGTGCCGCACGAGATACTCGTCAACCTGCGCCTGAAACGATGGACTCGTCTCTTTCATGAACGGCGCACCCCCCACGGGCTGGAACGCGCTGTCATTATAGGCGCGGCGTCGCAACAGTGTCAAGAAAATCGGCGAGGCGCATGCCGCGGCGCCGTGCCGCGGAGCCGCCGCCCCGCGGACGTGCTATGATGGTGAACGAGATGCGCCGGCTTATTCGTGGCGTCGGTCTCGTCCTCGGCGCCGTCATCGGGTATCAGATTGCCGATGCCGTCCGGTTCGAGATCGCCCGGAGCGGCGGCGAACCGGCGCGCCTGGGCACCTTGGCGGCCGGTATCATGCTGGGGGCGCTCATCGGCGCCGCGGCGTCACATCCGATCGCGGTGTGGTTCGTGTCGTCGATGGGATGGGCGCTGCGCCGGCTCGCGGACGTTCCGCTGCGCGACGTCGTATCCGGGTCGGTGGGACTCCTCGCCGGACTCTCCGTCGCGTTTCTCGTCAGCATTCCCCTCCAGCGCGTGCCGATCATCGGCGCGTACATCATTCCGATCGCCGCCGTCCTGGGGTTCGGCTACCTCGGTCTGCACCTCGGCATCCAGCGGCGCGAAGATGCGCTGGCCGCGTTCACCCGGCTTGCGGAGTGGATCGGCCGCGAACGCCAACGGCTGCCGTCCCATGCCGGCCCGCGGGGGAGCGCTTCGACTTCATGGCCGCCGGCGGCCGAGTCCGCCGGCAGGCAGGAGCCGGGCGCGCGCCGGCGGCCCGCCGGCCTTCCCAAGATCCTCGATACCAGCGCGATCATCGACGGGCGAATCGCGGACATCTGCCGCACCGGATTCCTCGAGGGCCCGCTGCTGGTGCCGCGCGGCGTGCTCACCGAGCTGCAGCACATCGCGGATTCCGGCGACGCGCTCCGCCGCAACCGCGGCCGGCGCGGCCTCGACGTGCTCGACACCCTGCAGCGCGAGCTGCGCATCGTCCAGGTCTATGACGACGGCCCCGCCGCGCCGGGCGAGCCGGTCGACGCGCAGCTGGTGCGTCTCGCGGCGTCCCTCGGCGGCGTGATCGTGACGACCGACTACAATCTCAACAAGGTCGCGGGCCTCCAGGACATCCGGGTGCTTAACGTCAACGAGCTCGCGAACGCCATCAAACCTGTGATGCTGCCCGGCGAGGAGCTGGTCGTCCACCTGATCAAGGACGGCAAAGAAGCCGGGCAGGGGGTCGGCTACCTGGAAGACGGCACGATGATCGTCGTCGAGGGCGGCAAGAAGCACATCGGGGAGACGCTCCCGACGGTGGTGACGAGCGTGCTGCAGACGGTTGCCGGCCGCATGATCTTCGCGCGGCCCAAGGCGCTCGAGCGGGACGGCGCGCCGCGGTGACCGGCTCGTCCAGGGTTGCCGCGGTGGTCCCGGCGGCCGGGAGAGGCGAGCGGTTTGGCGCCGGCGGACCGAAGGCGCTCATCCCGCTGCGGGGACGTCCGCTCGTCGAGTACGCGCTCGCGGCGCTCCACGCCGCGCCGGCGATCGAGGCCATCGTGGTCGCCGCGCCCGCCGACGCCGTCCACGCGATCACGGACGCGGCGCGCCGCTCCGCCGGGGCGAAGCTCACGGCGGTGGTGCCGGGCGGACCGGACCGCCAGGCGTCCGTGGCCAATGGTCTCGCGGCGCTCCCGGCCGGTCCGGACATCGTCCTCGTCCACGACGGCGCCCGCCCGTTCGTGCCGGTTGCGCTGATCGACGCGGTCGCGGCGGCCGCCGCGGAGGACGGCGCGGCCACGGCCGCGGTACCGATGGAAGAGACCGTGAAGCGCAGTTCCGAGGGATGGGTCCGGGGGACGGTCGACCGGGCCGGATTATTCCGCGTGCAAACCCCGCAGGCGTTTCGGCGCGCGCTGCTCGAGGAGGCGCACCGTGAGGCCGAGCGCGCGGGGTTCCGGGGAACGGACGACGCCGCGCTCGTCGAGCGGCTCGGACGCCCGGTGCGGCTCGTCCCGGGCGCCCCGCACAACCTCAAGGTCACGGTTCCGGCGGACTTGGTGCTGGCCGAGGCGCTGCTGCACCGAGACGGGCCGGCGCCGCCCGCGCCCCGCGTCGGCATCGGTTTCGACGCACACCGGCTGGTGCCCGGACGGCCGCTTGTGCTCGGTGGTGTGACCATCCAGTTTCCGAGAGGACTCGACGGCCACTCGGACGCCGACGTGATCGCCCACGCCGTGATGGATGCCCTCCTCGGCGCGGCGGGTCGGGGCGACATCGGCGCGCTCTTTCCGCCCGGCGATCCCGCCTACCGCGGCGCCGACAGCATGCGGCTCCTCGCCAGCGTTCGTGCCCTGCTCGCGGAGCACGGCTGGCGCGCCGCGCACATCGACGTGGTCGTGATGGCCGAAGCACCGCGCCTTGCCCCCCACGCCGACGCGATGCGCAGGACGATGGCGCGGGCCCTCGACACGGAGCCCGGCCGGATCAGCATCAAGGCGACGACCCTCGAAGGGATGGGCGCCATCGGCCGGGAGGAGGGCATCGCCGCCCACGCGGTCGCGAGCCTCGAACCCGTGCCCGTCCAGGCCGGGGGCACGCCGTGACAGGCGGTGCGCGCGGTACGTCCGGGCCCGCCATGGGGCGTGACGTCCCCCGCCGGTGGATCTCCGGCCGCTTCGTGCGGCCGCGGCGCAACCTGCTTCCGATCCTGCTCGAGGAGGCGGTCACCAACGAGCCCGTGACCGTCGAACCGATGCCGGGCAAGCCCGCCTCGAGACCGGCCGGGTTCTGGCGCGGGTCGGAGTTCCATCGCGTCGTGCGGCTCTTCGGCCGCCGCTTCGAACGCGATGTGATGTGCGTGCGGGTGCTGAGCGAGCGCGGCCAGGTCTTCGAGTTGCGCCGCACCCTCGAGTTGGACCCCTGGACGTGGCGCAGCCGGTGGCGGTGGGATCTCGTCGCGATCATCCGGCTCGTGTCGGTCAGGCGGCTGCCGTCGGATCCCGACCAGTGGATCTGGCCGGCGGGGGCCGACGCCCGGTGACGCTCCGAGTCTACAGCACCCTCGCACGGCGCAAGGAGCCGTTCGAGACCGTGCATCCCGGCGAGGCGCGCATGTACGTGTGCGGGCCGAACGTGTACGGTCCCTCGCACGTCGGGCACGCGATGTCGTACGTGGTGTTCGACGTCGTCCGCCGCTATCTCACCTACCGCGGCTACCGCGTCCGCTTCATCCAGAACTTCACGGACATCGAGGACCGGATCATCGAGACCGCGGCGGCCGAAGGTACGACCATCGAAGCGCTCGCGGAGCGGTACATCGCGCGGTTCCTGGCGGAGATGGACGGCCTCGGCGTGCGCCACGCGGACGTGTATCCGCGCGCGACCCAGGCGATCCCAAAGATGATCGAGATCATCCGGGTGCTCGAGTCCCGGGGTCTGGCCTACGCCGCGGGGGGCGACGTCTTCTTCCGGGTGACCGCGTTCCCGGGGTACGGTCGTCTCTCCGGCCGATCGCTCGACGAAATGATGGCCGGCGCGCGCATCGACGTGGACGCGCGCAAGGAACACCCGATGGACTTCGTGCTGTGGAAGGCGGCGAAGCCCGGCGAGCCGGCGTGGGACAGTCCTTGGGGACGCGGCCGGCCGGGCTGGCATATCGAATGCACGGCGATGTCGATCGAGCACCTCGGTCCGCAGCTGGATATCCACGGCGGGGGACAGGACGTCGTGTTTCCCCATCACGAGAACGAGATCGCGCAGTCGGAAGGCTACACCGGCAAGCCGTTCGTCCGCTACTGGATGCATAACGGCCTGCTGCGCCTCACCGGCGGCCCGGAGAAGATGACGCGCCATCTGGGCGGTATCATCACGATCCGCGAGGCGCTCGACCGCTACCATCCCGACACGCTGCGCGTCTTCTTCCTCTCGTCGCACTACCGCAACCCGCTCACGTGGACGGACGAGGCGCTGGCCGCCGCGGCCGGCGGGGCGGAGCGCCTCCGCACGGCGCGGGAAAACGCGGAGGATCTTCTCGCCCTGACCGCGGCCCCCGCCTCGGATGCGCCGGAGGTCGCGGGCGCGCTCGGTGCGCTCGCGGAGGCCGCCGTGTCCGCCCGGACCGTGTTCGAAGTGTCGATGGACGACGACTTCGGGACGCCGGGGGCGCTCGCGGCGCTCTTCGACCTCGCCGCGTCGTTGAACCGCGTCACCGACGCGGCGGTCCGCCGCCGCACCGCGCTGTCGAGCGGCGGCGCGCAGACCGTTCGCACCGCGCTCGACACGCTGCGTGAACTGTCCGGCGTGCTCGGGTTGCGCCTCGTCACCGCGCTTGCGCCGGCGCAGGCGGCCGCCCTGGCGGAGCTCGCGCGCCGGCTCTCGGAGGAGCGGCCGGACCTCTTCAATCCTGAGGAACGGCCGGACGGCGTGGAGCCGGCGGAGGCCGGGCCGGCGCTCGTCGCCTACATCGCCCGCGGCCGGGTGGAGGCGCGCCGGCGCAAGGACTGGGCGATCGGTGATCGCGTACGGGCCGACCTCTCCGAACTCGGCATCCTGCTCGAGGACACGCCGGCCGGATTCAAGTGGCGCGTAAGATAGGGATCACCCGCGCGACTTCTTGGGGCTCTCGTCCCGACGGCGCACCGGAAACGGCGCTCGTCGGCCGGCACGCGGTCCTCGAGGCGCTGCGCGCCGGGCAGCCGGTCTCGCGCGTGCTCGTCTCGCGTACCGCGCACGGCACGGGGCCGCTCCGGGACATCTTCGAAACCGCCCGCCGCCGCGGCATCCCGGTCCAGCCGGTTGACGCCGCGCGCCTGGAGGGTCTCGCGCGGGGCCTGCCCCATCAGGGGGTGGCGGCGCTCACCGCCGTCCAAGCCCTCGTCGGCCTCGATGAGGTGCTCGCGGTCGCGCGGCGGCGCGGCGAGCCCCCGTTTCTCATCCTGCTCGATGGCGTGGAAGATCCGCACAACCTCGGCGCGGTGATCCGCACCGCCGAGGCCGCGGGCGCGCACGGCGTCGTCATTCCCCGCCGCCGCGCCGCGGGA
>DASYXS010000121.1:0-30186 GCA_035934535.1 bacterium | reverse complement strand
ACTCATGTGTCCGCCCGCCGCCACAGCGGCGGGCGCCGCCAGGCCGCGGCGCCCGCGAGCACCGCCGCGGGCACCACGACGGCCCACAGCGGCGCGAGATAGTTCGCCGCGGACTGGGTGATTACGCCGAGCGCGAGCGATGCCGCGAGCAGTCCGCGCAGGCCCGGGCCGCCGGCGGCCGCCGCGGCAACGCTGAAGATCAGCGCGCCGCGTCCCAACGAGGGCGACAGGGGCGTGATCGGCGAGACGAGGGCGCCGGCCGCCGCGGCCGCCGCGCATCCGGCCGCGAACGCCCACACTTGCAGGCGCCCGACGTCGAGACCGGCGCACGAAGCGATCTCCGCGTTTTCGGCCGCGGCGCGCACGGCCAGCCCGGCGCGCGACCGGCGCGCCAGGGCGACCACGCCGAAGAACGCGAGCGCCGCGGCGGCCGCGATGAACAGTTCCAGCCCGGCGACGACGACGTGCTCGATTTGCAGGACCTCCAATTTGAGCGGTACCGAGCGCTCGGCCGTGCCCCAGACGAGGCCGAAGACTTGTTCACCGGCCAGCGCGATACCGAGCAGCACGACCGCCGTCGCGAGCGCCCGTCCGCGCAGCGGACGCACGAACACGCGCTCGATGCCCAGGCCGAGGATGAGGGCGACGAGGGCGGCGGCGGGGGCAGCGTATGATGCGGGCAGGCCCCGGGCGGTGGCCTCCAGCGCGAAGTAGGCGCCGAGCGTGAAAAACATGCCCACCGCGAGGTTCAGGGTTCCGGTCGCGAGCGCCGCCGCCAAGCCCCAGGCGGCGAGCGCGTAGGGCGCGCCGGCGAGTAGACCGCTGACGATCAGTTGAGCGGCAAGGTCCATCGGATTCCCTGGGCGCGGCCGGCAGAGTCCCTACGGGGACCGGCCGGCGAAATGCGCCGGAGGACGCCGGAGGGCTCGCGCAGAAGAGCACGCTGCCGGAGCAGCGACCCTTTCCGCGGCCGTCACAGTACCGTTTTTTCCCGCCCCACCGGCAACCGCCCTGCGGGCCCGGGCGCAGCAGCCCTGAGCCCGCGGCGACTCCATCAAGGAGGCGAACCCGTGAAGCGCGCGATCAGCGTCACGGTGAACGGCACGAAGTACTCCAACGAGGTCGAGCCCCGCCTGCTGCTTGTGCACTACATCCGCGATACGCTCGGCCTCACCGGCACGCACGTGGGGTGCGACACGAGCAACTGCGGCGCGTGCACGATCATGATGAACGGCCGCGCGGTCAAGGCCTGCACGCTGCTCGCCGTTCAGGCCGACGGCGCGCAGCTGCAGACCGTGGAAGGACTCGCCACCAACGGGGACCTGCATCCGATTCAGCAGGGGTTCTGGGAGGAGCACGGTCTGCAGTGCGGCTTCTGCACCCCCGGGATGATGATGGCCGCCCTCGAGCTGTTGCGCCGGCATCCCGATCCGTCCGAGACGCAGATCCGCGAAGGGCTGGAAGGCAACCTCTGCCGCTGCACCGGCTACCAGCACATCGTGAACTCGATCCAGAACGCCGCGGGCAAGCTGCGCGGCACGCCGGTCCGGTAGCGGGGCGACGACCATGGCGGTCAGCAAGATCTTTGGCGCCAGCATCCGCCGCCGCGAAGATCCGCGGCTGATCACCGGACAGGCGACGTACACCGACGACCTGCGCCTCCCGGGGATGGTGCACGCGTGCATCGTCCGCAGCCCGCACGCCCACGCCCGGATCACCCGCATCGATACCAACGCGGCGCGCCGTCATCCGGGCGTCGTCGCCGTGTTCACCGGAGCCGACCTCCAGGGCAAGATCAACCCGATTCCGACGGCGTGGCTCATTCCGAACTCGGACCTCAAGACGCCGCCTCATCCCGCGCTCGCCGTCGATCGCGTGCGGTACACCGGCGACGGCGTGGCCGTCGTCCTCGCGGAGGATCCCTATGCGGCGCGTGACGCCGCGTCGCTGGTACAGGTCGACTACGAGCCGCTTCCCGCGATCGTGAACCAGGAGCAGGCGGTGGGATCGGGCGCGCCGCAACTGCACGCGGAGGCGCCGAACAACGTCGCCTTTACCTGGAAGCTGGCCGGCGGCGATGCGAAGGCCGCGTTCGCCGAGGCGGAGCGCGGCGGCGTGGTCGTGCGGCAGCGCTTCGTCAACCAGCGGCTGATCCCCAACGCGATGGAGACGCGCAGCGTCGTCGCGAAGTACGCGAGTAGTGCGGGCGATCTCACGGTCTGGTACACGACGCAGAACCCGCACATTGCGCGGTTCCTCATGTCCGTCGTGACGGGGATCCCGGAGCACAAGATCCGGGTCGTGGCGCCGGAGGTGGGCGGCGGCTTCGGCAGTAAGATTCCGTTCTACGCCGACGAGGCCGTCGTCGCATTCTGCGCCCGCGCGACGGGCCGCCCGGTGAAGTGGACCGAGGACCGCCGCGAGAACTACACCGCAACGATCCACGGCCGCGACCACATCACGGACCTCGAGATCGCGGCGCGACGGGACGGCACGCTGCTCGGCCTGCGCGGCAAGACGTGGGCAAACCTCGGCGCGTATCTTTCCACCGCGGCCCCGGGTGTCCCGACGATCCTGCACGGACTCATGCTCACGGGGTGCTACACGATTCCCAACGTCGAGTACGAAGTGGTGGGCGTGTTCACCAACACCACGCCGGTGGACGCGTACCGCGGCGCGGGCCGTCCCGAGGCCACGTACCTCATCGAGCGGATGGTGGATCTTGTCGCCGGCCGCCTCCGCCTCGAGCCCGCGGAGGTGCGGCGCAAGAACTTCATCCGGCCGGATCAGTTCCCGTACGCGACCGCCGAGGGGCTGAGCTACGACAGCGGCAACTACGTGCCGGCGCTCGAGCGGGCGCTCGAGCTCATCGAGTACAAGCGGCTGCGCGAGGTGCAGCAGCAAGGACCGAAGGACGGACGGTATCTGGGCATCGGCCTGAGCACGTACGTGGAAATTTGCGGACTGGGGCCGTCGGCCGTCGCCGGCGCGGTCGGCTTCCAGGGCGGACTCTGGGAGAGCGCCACGGTGCGCATGCATCCGACCGGAAAGGCCACGGTCTACACCGGGACCTCCCCGCACGGCCAGGGAGAAGAGACGACGTTTGCGCAGATCGTCTCGGACCAGCTCGGCCTGCCGGTCGAGGACATCGAGGTCGTCCACGGCGACACCGGCGCGATCTCGATGGGATGGGGCACCTACGGCAGCCGGACGACGGTCGTGGGGGGCGCGGCGATCGCCATCGCCGCCCAGCGCGTCCGCGATAAAGCCGCGAAGATCGCCGCCCACATGTTGGAGGTCGCGGAAGGGGACCTGACCTTCGATCAGGGGCGCTTCTCGGTGCGCGGCAGCCCGGATCGCGCGAAGACGATCCAGGAGGTCACCCTGCAGGCGTATCTGGCGTGGAGCCTGCCGGCGGGCGTTGAGCCGTCGCTCGAGGCGTCCGCCTACTACGATCCCACGAACTTCACGTTTCCGTTCGGCACCCACGCGGCCGTGGTGAAGGTCGACGCCGACACCGGGCAGGTGGAGCTGCGGCGGTACGTCGCAGTGGACGACTGCGGCCGGGTCATCAACCCGCTGATCGTCGACGGCCAGGTGCACGGCGGGATCGTGCAGGGCGTCGCGCAGGCGTTGCACGAGGCCGCGACCTACAACGCCGACGGACAGCTCCTTACCGGCTCGATGGCGGATTACGCGGTGCCGCGGGCGCGGATGTTTCCGCGCTTCGTCACCGGCCGCACCGAGACGCCGTCGCCGCACAACCCCATCGGGGTCAAGGGCGTCGGCGAGACCGGTACCATCGCCAGCACCCCGGCGGTCGTGAACGCGGTCATGGACGCGCTGCGGTCGTTCGGCGTCACCCACATCGACATGCCGCTCACGCCCGAGCGGATCTGGACGGCGATCCACAACAAGTCCGACAAGAAAGCACCGGAGGTGAAGGCCTGATGATTCCCGCGCCGTTCGAATACCACGCCCCGTCCACCGTGAAAGAGGCGATCGGCCTCCTGGAGCGGCACGGCGACGACGCGAAGCTGCTGGCCGGCGGCCACAGTCTGCTGCCGATCATGAAGTTCCGGCTGGCTCAGCCCAAGGTGGTCGTGGACATCGGCCGCATCGCGGGGCTCGACAAGATCGAGGCCAAGGGCTCCACGATCACGATCGGCGCGCTCGTCACCCACGACGCCGTCGAGCAGAGCGACGTGCTGCAGAAGCAGTGCCCGCTGCTGCCGGAGACCGCGTCGGTGATCGGCGACATGCAGGTGCGCAACCGGGGCACCCTCGGCGGGAGCCTCGCGCACGCGGATCCGGCCGCCGACTATCCGGGCGCGATCCTCGCGCTCGAGGCCGAGATCGTCGCGACCGGGCCCAAGGGCAACCGCACGATTCCGGCCAAGGACTTCTTCGTCGAGATGCTGACCACGGCGCTCCAGCCGACCGAGATCATCACCGAGGTCCGCGTGCCGGCGATCGCCGGGAAGGGCATCGGGAGCGCGTACCTCAAGCACCCGCACCCCGCCAGCGGCTATGCCGTCGTCGGTGTGGCGGTCGTGCTTCAGGTGAGCGGCGGCAAGTGCCAGAAGGCCGCGATCGGCATCAACGGCGTCGCCGGGAAGGCATACCGCGCCTCCGCCGTCGAGAAGGCGCTCGTGGGCAAGGCCCTGGACGAGAAGACGGTCGCGGACGCCGCGGCGCACGCGGCCGACGGCGCGGACGTGCAGGCGGATCTCTACGCGTCGAGCGAGTTCCGTGCCCACCTCGCGTCGGTCTATACCAAGCGCGCGATTCTCAAGGCGGCGTCGCGGGCGGGGTAACGCCCCGTGCGCGGGAACTTGGCGGGTTCTTAACGGAAAGCTCACTGTCGCTTTACCGGTTGTTGACGACGGCCCCTTAGGATAACCACGAAACGCAGGCGTGGGGTTCCAGTCCGCCACAAGGAGGGGGCTTGTGCGCTCATTGGGTCGGTGGCTGCCGGGTGCGGCGGCGCTGCTCGTCGTCATGCTCACAATGGTCCTCGCGGGTCTCCCCAAATCTTCGAGCCAGGACCTGGGTGCGGTCGAGGATCCGGCCATCCCACCGGTGCTGGTGGCTCCGGGGAGCGAGCCGTCGACCAGCCGCGGGGACCTCGTCAACCTGCTGCGGCGGCGGGTCAAGTACGTCTTTGTCGTGTACCAGGAAAACCGGTCGTACGACTCCTACTTCGGCACGTTTCCCGGGGCGGACGGGATCTTCTCGCAGCCCGCGGACCGCACGCCCGGGTTCTATCAACCGATCGTAAACACCGACGGCAGCGTCGGGCTGATCCATCCGTTCCGGATCGGGCCCGAGCAGTTCGCGGCCGACACCGACGACATCGACCACTCGCACTCGCGCATCGTCGCCAAGATGGACGTCGTGGGCGGCGCCTCGCTCATGGACAAGTTCGCGGTGGTCGAGGAGTTGAAGTACTCGCCCCAAGGCAACCCCTCGCTCAAGGCCAAGCAGTTCGGCCAGCTTGCGATGGCGTACGAGGACTGCGACACGATCCCGATCATGTGGCGCTATGCGAACCGCTTCGTGCTCTTCGACCATATCTTCCAGTCGATCACCGGGCCATCAACGCCGGGCAACCTGGCGATCATCGCGGCGCAGACCGGCGAGACGCAGTGGGTCAAACATCCCGATCAGGCCTACCGCGGCAGCGGCGATTCCGGGACCGGCATGCCGGACCTCAACGACGCGGACCCGTTGTGGGGATCGCAGGACGATCCAACCCCGCCCGCGCGCCGGATGCCCGTCAATCCGAGCGATTTCCGCGGCAACCCGCCGAAGGAGTACGCCACCCAGATCAACCTCACGTTCGGCAGCCTCCCCCTGACGCTGCAGGGCCAGAACCTTCGTCAGGTGGCGTCGGAGGACCGCGACGCCCGCGGCGATCTGGACGACGTCCGGAACGATATCGCCGCGATCTCCGCGGCGGGCCACGCCACGGTGCCGTGGGGGTGGTACGAGGAAGGGTACGACCACGAGCCGACCGATCCGGGGCCGGTGGACGCGATGGGGCAGCACGCCTCCTACATCGCGCATCACAACGGGCCGCAGTACTTCGGGTACGTGGCTAACAATCCACGGATGGCGGCGCACCTGCATGGGCTCGACGATCTGTGGAACGCGATCGACCGCCGGACGCTGCCCCGTGAAGGCGGGCTGTTCTACGTCAAGGGCGGCTACCAGAATATCATGAAGCTCGCGCCGACGGATCCCGATCCGGCCGTGAGGAAGAACTTTATCGGCGACGATGATCACCCGGCCTACGCCGACGCGCAGATCAGCGAGGCGATGGTCGCCCAGACCATCAATAAGATAGCCCGCAGCCCGTACTGGAGGCAGAGCGCCATCGTCATCACCTGGGACGACTCGGAGGGCGATTACGACCACGTGCCGCCGCCGATCACGAAACGGGGCCCCGACGGCGGGATCGTCAGCAACGGTCCGCGGGTGCCGCTGATCGTGATCTCCCCGTTCGCGCGGGCGCACGCGATCGCGCACGCCGCCGGTAACCACGCCTCGGTGGTCAAATTCGCCGACACGCTCTTCAACCTGACGCCGCTCGCGCAGCTGCCCGACGAACAGGCCGCGCGCGCGCTCGGCAAACAGCTGTACAACCAGGACCATCTAGGCCCCGACGACGCGTTCACGCCCGGGGTTGATGATTTGCTTGGCGCGTTCGATCCCGCCCGGCTGACGGGGCGCGCGGCGCCGCTCCCGGCGGCCTACGCGGAGATCCCGGACCAGGACGTGATGCGCCTGCCGGCGGCAAGCGGGATGTCCTGTCGGAGCATCGGGATCGTCCCCACGGATGTCCGGCTCGGGATCCGCAACGAGATCCCGGCGGACTTCAACCCCAGACCGAATACCAATCCCAGCAGATAGCGCCGGACGCGAGAGGCCCGGTCTTCCGGGGCCCCGCGGCCGAACCCGCGGGGCCCCGCGCCGTCGCATGTTATAATTGACAACACTCGGAGGGGTGCGAGAGCCTGGCCGAATCGGCACGCCTGGAGAGCGTGTAGGCGGGCAACCGCCTCGTGGGTTCAAATCCCACCCCCTCCGCCATACCCGGGTTGACGCGGGGGGAATCCGCCGGTCGCCTATAATCGGAGGCAGTTGAGGCAGGCCATGAACATTCGCGATACCCGTCGCGGCATCTTTGAGTTTCTGAAGACCCTGGTCCTCGCGTTCGTGCTCGCGCAGTTCGTGATGATCTCGGTCGCGCAGGCGTTCCAGGTTGAGCAGTATTCCATGGAGCCGAACCTGCTGCCGCACGACCGCGTGCTCGTCAACAAGTTCATCTACCGCTTCCGGACGCCGCGGTCCGGAGAAATCGTTGTCTTGAAGCCGCCGACGGATCCCGCGCGCAACTACATCAAGCGGGTCGTGGCCGTCTCGGGCCAGCGCGTCCAGATCCGCGCGGACCACGTCTACGTCAACGGCCGGATGCTCCCCGAGGGGTACCTCAGCGTCGCCACCGCGGGCGAATACGGCCCCGTGGTGGTGCCGGCGCATCAGGTGTTCGTGCTCGGCGACAACCGCGGCAACAGCGAGGACAGCCGTGCGTTCGGCTTCGTGCCCGACCGCAATCTGGTCGGCGAAGCGGTCCTGATCTACTGGCCGCCGGAGCGCGTCCGCGTCCTTCGATGACGCGATGACGTCGAGAGGGTAGCGCCGGACGCCGCCGCTCACCGGGATTCCCGCTCGGCAAAAGTACGCGGTGGCCCTGTCGTCGGTGGCCGCCGCGGCGCTGCTGACGGCGCTGAAAACGGCCGTCGGTCTCCTCACCGGCAGCCTCGGCATTCTGTCCGAGGCGGCGCACTCCGGACTCGACCTTGTCGCCGCGGTGATCACCTACACGTCGGTCCGGCTCGCGGACAAGCCCGCGGACCACGAGCATCCGTTCGGACACGGCAAGGTGGAGCATCTGTCCGCGTTCGTCCAGACCGGTCTGCTGGCGGTGACGAGCGTCTGGATCGTCGTGGAGGCGATCCGCCGGCTGTTCTTCAGCGGGTCGCATGTCGCGGCGTCGGTGTGGGCGTTCGGCGTGCTGGCGCTGTCCATTTTGATCGATACCTTCCGCTCCCGCGCGCTGTGGCGGGTCGCGATCCAATACCGCAGCCAAGCCCTCGAGGCGGACGCGCTGCATTTCTCGACGGACGTCTGGAGCACGAGCGCGGTGGTGCTCGGGCTCGCGCTCGTGTCGGTCGGCGCCACCGCCCGGCTGCCGTGGCTGGCCAACGCCGATCCCCTGGCGGCGCTGGTCGTGGCCGGTGTCACGCTCTACGTTGGGACGCGGCTCGGCAACCGGACGGTCGGGGCGCTCATGGATGCCGCGCCCGAGGGCGTACCCGAGCGCATCGCGGAGGCGGCGGCGAAGGTGCCCGGCGTGCTCGAGGTCGAGCGCGTGCGCGTCCGGCAGAGCGGCAACCGCCTCTTCGCCGACCTGCGGCTCGTCCTCGAGAGCGACATCCCGTTTGAGCACGCGCAGTCCGTGGTCGATCGGGTCGAGGGGGCGATCCACGAGCTCTATCCGGCCGCGGACGTCGTCGCCGACGCGGTGCCGGACGTCCCCTCGCGCCGCGATCTCGTGCAGCGGGTGCGGTCGATCGCGCACCGCGAGAACTTCCAGATCCACGACGTGACGGTGTTCGAGACGCGCGGCCGGATCAAAGTCGACCTGGATCTGGAGGTCGATCCGAACATCCGGTTTACGGCGGCGCACGACCGCGCAACCGACCTCGAACGCGCGGTCCGGACCGGGCTGCCGGAGATCGACGAGGTGAACGTCCACATCGAACCGCTGCTCCGGCGGGTCGAGACCGCGCGGGAGGCGACGCGGATCCGGGCCCAGCTGGAGCGGCGCATCCTCGAGATCGCGCGGAAGCTGCCGGGCGTCGTGAACTGCCATTCGGTGGAGGTCCATCAGATCGGCCGCGCGCTCCTCGCCACGGTGCACTGCACGCTCCAGCCGGACCTCTCGGTCACGCGCGTCCACGACATCACCGAGGAACTGGAGCTGCGGGTGCGGGAGGAATTCCGGCAGGGCATCAAGGTCAGCATCCACCCCGAGCCCGCCGATGGGCGCGACCCGAAGTAAATCGCTGCTTGACCGCGCCGGTGGACGAAACGGCCGCCACGAGACCGAAGCCGCGGCAGGATGTGCGGGCGGTGCGCGGAACGTGACGGACACACCATTCGTTCCGTATCTCTCCATCGGGAGACGCCGGCTTGGCGGAGCCGCTCCGCGGAGTCTACCTCGAACGCCTGACCTGGACCGAGGTTGAGCCGCTGCTGCGGGCGGATCCTCTCGTCGTGATCCCGATCGGCGCCGGCGCCAAGGAACACGGCCCGCACCTCCCGCTCGGCACCGACCGCATCATGGCGGACTATCTCGCACGCCGGCTCGCCGAGCGCGTGCCGGTCGTCGTCATGCCGACCGTGGTCTACGGCTACTTTCCGCACTTCTCGCCCTTCCCGGGCAGCACGCACCTCGAGGCGTCCACGTTCCAGGCGATGATGACCGAGCTCGTCCTCTCGATCCACCGGCACGGACCGCGGCGCTTCCTGTTTCTGAACACAGGCGTGTCGACCTATCCCGTGCTCGAGATCGTCGCGCGCGACCTGGATCGGATCTACCGGCTGCTCGTCGCGGTGACGCGGATCGGCGACCTCGGGGCGCAGCGGACCACCGGACTCCTCCGGCAGCCGCGCGGCAGCCACGGCGACGAACACGAGACCTCGCTGCTGCTGGCGATCGCCCCGGACGTCGTGCGGGTCGACAAGCTCGCCCGCGAGATCCCGGACCGCCCCGATTCACGCGGTGTCTTCGTGCCGCCGATGTATCACCGCGAGCCGGGGCCGGGCTATTCGGCCACCGGCGTCTACGGCGACGCGACGTTCGCGTCGGCGGACAAGGGCCGTGCGATCGCGGACGCGATCGTGGACGATCTCGTGGCCGGGGCCGAGCGTCTCCGCACGGCGGCGGCCGCGGCGCCGCGCGGCGCAATCCCGATGCCCACGGGGCTGACCGAGGGCGGCTAGGCTTTGGGGCCCTCGTCGGTTTCTGTGTCACCGTCGCCGGCCGCGCTGGTTCCATCCCGGCCGGCGGGCGGCGCGGCGGCGGTCTCGCGCAGCACGCGCCGCAGCGGCTTGCCGATGAGCGTCTTCGGGATCGCGTCCACGATCTCGATGCGCCGCGGCACCTTGTAGGACGGCAGCCGCTCGCGCAGCCAGTCGCGCACCTGCCGGCGCGTCGAGACCGCGTCGCCGTCCGGGGTCCGAAGCGTGACGTAGGCCACGATCGTTTCTCCCCGCAGCTGGTGGGGCACGCCGATAACGCCGGCGTCGCGGACCAGCGGGTGTTCGAGCAGCAGGTCCTCGATCTCGCGCGGGTAGACCTTGAGGCCGCCGACCTCGATCATGTCCTTCTTGCGGTCCTCGATGAAGAGAAAACCGTCCGCGTCGATCCGCGCCACGTCGCCGGTGAAGAGCCAGCCGCCGCGCAGCGAGGTGGCCGTGTCGGCCGGCGCGTTCCAGAACCCCCGCATGACCTGGGGCCCCTGCACGATCAACTCGCCGGCCTCGCCCGCCGGCAGATCGCGCGTCCCGCCCTCGAGGTCGACGATCCGCACGTCCGTGCCGGAGACCGGAATGCCGATGCTCCCGGGCTTCCGCACCCCGCCTTCCCAGATCGGGTTCGCGGCCACGAGCGGCCCGGCTTCGGTGAGGCCGTACCCCTCGGCCACACGGCCGCCGGTCAGCTCCTCGAACCGCCGCGCCACTTCCGCCGGCAGCCCCGCCGCGCCGGAGAGGCAGTACCGGATCGAGTGGAGATCGTGGCGCGCGACGTCCTTGAGCTGATTGATCGCCGCGTACATCGCCGGCACGCCGGGGAAGACGGTGGGACGCCACCGCGGGACCTGTTCGGCCACGAGGCGCGCCTCGAACATGCGCATCAGCACCATCAACTGGGTCGCGGCGAGCCGGATGCCGGCGTTCAGCACGAGCAGCCCGTAGACGTGGAACAGCGGCACCACGACGAGGAAGCACTCCTCGCCATCGCGCAGCCCGCGGAACCAGGCGAGCCCCTGGGCCGCGTTGACGGCGAGGTTGCGGTGCGTCAGCATCGCGCCGCGGGGGCGTCCCGTCGTGCCGCCGGTGTACTGCAGTACCGCGAGGTCCTCGGGCACGGCTCCTTCGGCTTGCGGGAGCGCGCGCCCCCGCATCATCCGGGCCCACGGGACGAGGCCGGCTCCGCGCGGCATCGCGTCGCCCTCGCGCCGCTCCCGCGCCAGGCGATAGAGCACGCGCCACAGC
Source organism: bacterium (assembly GCA_035934535.1). Classification (GTDB taxonomy): domain Bacteria; phylum Sysuimicrobiota; class Sysuimicrobiia; order Sysuimicrobiales; family Segetimicrobiaceae; genus DASSJF01. The sequence continues at coordinate 18,837 of DASYXS010000121.1, read as the reverse complement.
GGCGGGAAGTAGTCCGAGACCTTCGTCAGGATGACGTGCTCGAGCGCCGTTCGGTCGCGCACCGCCGCCACGTTGGGGTACAGGCGCGTGAGCGTGACGAGGGCCTTCGCCTGGGAGTCCCGCAGGAGAAACGCGAGGTCCTCGCCGCGGTACAGCGGGTTGACCTGGACGACCGTGACGCCCGCCTTGAAGGCACCGTACAGGGCGATGGGGTACTGCGGCAGGTTGGCCATCGCGATCGCGAGACGGTCTCCGCGGCGGACGCCCAGGGCGCGCAGCGCGCCGGCGAACCGGTCGGTCGCGCGGTCCAGCGCGCGGTAGGACAGCGCCGAGTGGAAACCGGGGCCGCTCAGGATGACGGAGGCCCGCCCGGGATGGCGCGCGGCGCTTGCGCGGAGAAACGCGTGCAGGGGAGCGTCGGGAAGGGCGACGTCGTGGGGAACGTCATCGGCGTAGAACCGATGCCAGGGCCGTGGCTCCAAGTGTCCACCTCCGACCCCCAAGGTTGCACGCGGCGGCGGCGCGCCCCTGCGGAGGACACGGCGGCGCGCGGACGGAAAGAACGGCCGAGATGATCGCGCAGGCCGCGGTCCGTCCGGGTGAGACCCGCCCGGCCCCGCTCGTGCTGGGCATGGTGCTGTTCATCGCCTCGGAGACGATGTTCTTCGGGGCGCTGTTCGGAGCGTACTTTACGCTCCGCGGTGAAGCGGCCGTCTGGCCGCCGGCCGGCGTGCACCTCGACCTCGCCGAGATGGGGCTCGCGACGGCGATCTTGCTCGGCTCGAGCATCCCCGCGCACCTGGCCGCCCACGCGCTGCGGGCGAGGCATACCGCCGCCGCCGTCCGCCATCTCGTGCTCACCGCGGCGATGGGGTTGGCGTTCCTTGGACTCAAGGTGCACGACTGGCTGACCGCGGGCTTCACCGTCGCCTCGCACGCGTACGGCACGATCTTCTTCACCCTGACGGGCTTTCACGCGCTGCACATGGTCGTGGGCATCATCCTGTTGTTCGGGTTGGCGGCCAAAGTCGCCGCCGGCGCGTATCGTGCGCGGGGTCCCGGCCCCGGAACCGGCGGCCCCGAGGCGGTGATCTATTACTGGCACTTCGTCGACGCCGTCTGGATCGCGGTGTTCTCCACGATCTGGCTCATTCGATGAGCCCGCGCGCCGTGACGGTTGCCGCGGTCATCGTCGTGGTGGGGGCGGCGCTCGCCACGGCCGCCCGCTCGCGTGCCCAGACCCCCCCACCGCCGCTTCCCGCGCCCGCCTCCGGCCCGAGCGGCGACGCGCGGCGCGGCGCCGATCTCTACGCGCTTCACTGCGCGTCGTGCCACGGCGCGACGGGGCGGGGGACCGGCGACGGCATCCCGCTTCTGGGCATCGGCGCGGCCGCGATGGACTTCGCGCTGTCGACCGGCCGGATGCCGCTCGCGAATCCGCACCAGCCGATGGTGCGCGGCCGGTCCACGTGGACGCGCGGCGACATCGACGCGCTCGTGGCGTTTGTGACGTCGCTCGCGCCCGGAGGCCCGCCGATCCCTGCCGTGTATCCGGCCGGCGGCGACCTCACGCGCGGCCAGCAGATCTTCGCGGCCAACTGCGCGCCCTGTCACGGCACGGCCGGCCAGGGCGCCGCGGTGGGAGAGGGTGCGGATGCGCCCGACCTCTACGAGGCGACCCCGGTCGAGATCGCCGAGGCCGTGCGCATCGGGCCCGCTCCGATGCCGCGGTTCGACGCCGGCGTCATCGATCAGTACGACCTGAACTCGCTGGTCCGCTACGTCCTGCTGCTGCGGGCCCCGGCGGATCCGGGCGGGTTCAGTCTGGGACACCTCGGTCCCGTGGCCGAGGGGTTCATCGCATGGGTCGTCGGGTTCGCCGGCCTCGTCGTGATCATCCGCCTCGTCGGGACGACAAGGTGATGCGTCCGGTCGAGCGGCCGGTCGCCGCGATGCTGGCGCTGTCGATCTGCGGCAGCCTCGCCCTCGTCGTCGTCTACGCCGCCGGCGGCCAACCGCAACTGGAGGGCGTCCTGCTTGCGGTCTCGCTGGGCGCGCTCGGCGCCGCGATCATCGCGTGGGCGCTGCGCCTCCTGCCGCAGGAGGACGTCACCGACGTCCGGGAGCCCGAGCCGTCCCCGCCGGCGGTGCGCGCGGCCGCGACGTCGGCGCTTGAGCGTGGAGAAGAGCAGCTCACCGGCCGGCGGACCCTCGGGCGGCTGCTGCTCGGGGCGCTCGCGGCGCTCGTGCTGGTCGTGTTCTTTCCGATCCGCTCGCTGGGTCCGCGCCCCGGCCGCTCGATGTTCCACACGGAGTGGCAGCCCGGGACGTTTCTCATCGACGGCGCAGGCCGCCGCATCCGCGACGGTCAACTCGCCGCGGGATCGGTGATCACGGTGTTCCCGGAGGGGCACCGCGGGTCGCCGGTGTCCCAGGCGCTGTTGATCCGCGTGGATCCGGCGGAGCTGCATCTGCCGCCGGGGCGAGACACCTGGGCGCCGAAGGGCCACGTGGCGTTCTCGAAGATCTGCACGCACGCGGGCTGCCCCGTCGGCCTCTACCGCGCGGCGGCCCACCAGCTGTTGTGCCCGTGCCACCAATCTACGTTCGACGTGCTGCGGGGGGCGATGCCCGTGTTCGGGCCCACGACCCGGGCGCTGCCGCAGTTGCCGCTGCAGATCGACGCGGACGGCTACCTGCGCGCGACGGGCGATTTCTCCGCGCCGGTCGGCCCGGGATTCTGGGAGCTCTCATGATCCGCCGGCTGGTGCTCTGGCTCGACGACCGCCTCGGGGCGGCGTCGTTCGCGCGCAAGGCGCTGCGCAAGGCGTTCCCGGACCACTGGGCGTTCATGCTCGGCGAGGTGGCGATGTACGCGTACCTCGCGCTGCTCGTGACGGGGGTCTTCCTGACGTTCTTCTTCACCGCGTCGGGCGAGGACGTGGTGTATCAGGGCTCGTACGCGCCGCTGCGCGGGGAGCGGATGTCGGCCGCCTACGCGAGCGTGCTGCAGCTGTCGTTCGACGTGCGGGCCGGACTCGTAATGCGGCAGATCCACCATTGGGCCGCGCTCGTCTTCGTCGCCGCGATCGTCGCGCACGCGATGCGGGTCTTCTTCACCGGCGCGTTCCGGCGGCCGCGCGAGATCAACTGGCTGATCGGCACGGGCCTGGTGCTGCTCGCGATGGCCGCGGGCTTCACCGGGTACTCGCTGCCCGACGACCTGCTCTCGGGCACCGGCATCCGGATCGCCTACTCCGTGCTGCTGTCGATCCCGGTCGTCGGCACCTGGGCGGCGTTCCTGTTCTTCGGCGGGGAGTTTCCCGCGCCGGTGACGATCGGCCGGCTGCTCGCGCTCCACATCATGCTGCTGCAGGGACTGATCCTCGCGGCGCTCGGCCTGCACCTCGCCATCATCTGGCACCAGAAGCACACGCAGTTCCGCGCGCCGGGCCGGACCGAGAACACGGTCGTCGGATCTCCGCTCTGGCCGAACTACGCGATGAAGTCGGCGGGACTCGGGCTGGCCGTCTTCGCGGTGCTGGCGGCGCTCGGGGGCCTCGTCCAGATCAACCCGGTGTGGCTGTACGGCCCGTACGACCCGACCACCGTGAGCTCGCCCGCGCAGCCGGACTGGTATATCGGCTGGCTCGAAGGCACGCTCCGCCTCATGCCCAACTGGGAGCTTCGCGGGTTTGGCCACACGATCCCGGAGCCGTTCTTTCCGGGCGTGCTCGTACCCGGACTGCTCATCACCGTCTATGCGCTCTGGCCGTTCATCGAGCAGCGGCTGACCGGCGACCGCGACGTTCACCATTTCCTCGACCGCGCCCGCGATGCACCACGCCGCAGCGGCGTCGGCGCCGCGGCGCTGACCTTTGTGGTGCTGCTGACGCTCGCCGGCAGCAACGATGTCATGGCGCGGTTTTTCGGGGTGCCCGTGGAGACGGTCACCATGGTCCTCCGCGGCGTCGTCCTGATCCTCCCGTTGGTCGCGGGATGGGTCACCTACGTCGTCTGCCGGGAACTCAAGGCCGCGGAGGGCCATCCGGCCGCGGCCTGGCACGCGGTGCGCCGCGGGGCCGGCGGCGGATACATCGTGGAGGACGAGGAAGGGTGAGCACGGCGGCGCCGCTTATGCTCGCCGCGGGCATCCTCGCGCTCTACGGCGCCGGCATCCGCCGGTACAACCGCCGCCACCTATCGCGGCCATTTCCGCGGCTCCATGCCGTCGCATTCGTGCTCGGCGTCACGGCCGCCGCCGTCGCGCTTGGTCCGCCGCTCGACGGCCTTGCCGCGTGGTTCCTCAGCGCGCACATGGCGCAGCACCTGCTCTTGATGCTGGTCGCCGCCCCGCTGCTGCTCGCCGGCACACCGCTTCGGCTCGCCCGGCAGAGCGGCGTGGCCGTACTTGAACGCGCCGCCGCGCGGCTGTCCCACAGCCGCCTCCTGGGCGCGGTCATCTGGCCGCCGGCGGCGTGGGCGTTGTACGCCGCGGTGCTGGCCGGGTCGCACTTTACGCCGCTGTATGAAGCCGCGCTCGAACATCCCGCGGTGCACGTTCTGGAGCACGCTCTCTATCTGGCCGCGGCGCTGGTGTTCTGGTACCCGGTGGTCGGACTCGAGCCGTCGCGCTGGCGTCTCGGCTACGGACTGCGCCTCTTGTATGTCGCGGCGGCGCTGCCGGTGCAGTCACTCCTGGGGCTGGCGATCTTCTCGTCCCGGCACGTGCTGTATCCGCACTACGCGGTGACGGCTGCCGTCCGGGGCACGTCGGCCCTGGCCGACCAGCAGACCGGCGGCATCATCATGTGGCTGGGGGGAGGGCTCCCGGTGATCGCCGCGCTGCTGCTCGTCGCGGCCGCGTGGGCGGCGGAGGACCGCCGCCTGGCCGATCACCTCGACCGCGCCGCGCGGTCGTCGCGCACCAGCCCGACGAGCGCTGCCGTCACGCCGCCGGCGCCCAGGACGGCGAGCCACCAGCCGTAGATCAACCCGGTCAGCCCGACCGCGCAGCCGAGGGCCAGCACCGCGGGCCACACGCTGTGCGAGGCGAAGACCCCGACCGGCTCGTCGTGGACATCCGACGGCCGCGCGTCGCGCCGATCCGCGGCGAGCGACGCCTGCCGGCGGAGGAGCAGCAGGTACGCCGCGGCGAGCATCAGTCCCACCGCCATCGTGAGCAGCATGAGTGTGCCGGCGCTCTCGTAACTGACGAACCAGTAGATCGCGGCGACCAGGAGCGCAAACACCGCGGAACCGAGCAGTATGCCCTGTGTCGTGCTCACGGCGCGCGCCGGGGGTGGCGCAAATCGAACACCGGCCGTTCTGAGTGAATGGGCGGGAGGGTCTCGAAGTTGAACTCGGGCGGCGGCGAGGCGGTCGCCCATTCGAGCGTGTATCCGCCCCACGGGTCGGGCCCGGCCGCGACCCGATCCCGGAGCGACACCCAGAGGTTCCAGAGAAAGACGAGGACGCCCACGCCGAGCACGGCCGCGCCGAGGCTCGCGATGAGGTTCATGGCGTGCCAGCCGGGAAGGTCCGGGTACGTCACGACGCGCCGCTGCATGCCCCACAACCCCAGCAGGTGCATCGGCCAGAACGTAGCGTTGAAGCCCACGAACATGAGCCAGAACTGGAGACGGCCCCAGGTCTCGCGGAGCATTACCCCGGTGATCTTCGGGAACCAGTAGTAGACGGCCGCGAACAACGCGAACAGGCTTCCACCGCCGAGCACGTAGTGCATGTGCGCGACGATGAAGTACGTGTCCTCCGCCCAGAAGTCGATCGGAGGCGACGCGATCATGACGCCGGTCACCCCGCCGATCAGAAAGTTCAGCAGAAATCCGACGGCGAAGAGCATGGCCGCGGGGAACACGATCGCGCCGCGCCACATCGTACCGATCCAGTTGACGTATTTGATGCCGGTCGGCACGGCAATGAGCAGCGACATCGCGGAGAAGAACGGGTTGACGACCGCCCCGGTCGTGAACATGTGGTGGGCCCACACCGCCATCGACAGCCCGGCGATCGCGAGCGTCGTCAACACGAACGCGGTGTATCCGAACACCGGTTTGCGCGAGAAGACCGGGATGATCTCCGTGATCATGCCGAAGTACGGCAGGACCATCACGTAGACTTCGGGGTGCCCGAAAAACCAAAAGAGATGCTGGTAAACGATCGCGCTCCCGCCCTGCGACGGATCGAAGGCGTGGCCGCCGAGCCGCCGGTCGATCAACAGCATCGCGAGCGTCGCGGCCAGCGGCGGGAACGCCATCAGGATGATGAGCGACGTCACGACCATGTCCCAACAGAAGACCGGGATCCGCCACATGATCATTCCCGGCGCCCGGTACAACACGGTCGTGGCGATGAGATTGATCGCGGTCATGATCGACGAGGCGCTCACCATGAGCACGCCGACGATCCAGAGATCCATCCCCGAGCCGGGGCTGCCGGTCGTCGACAGCGGCGCGTAGGCGACCCACCCCGCGGCGGCGGCGCCGTCCCGGGTGAGCAGGCCGCTCATGAGGACGAGCCCCCCGAGGAGGAACAGCCAGTACGACAGCGCGTTGAGGCGGGGGTAGGCCATGTCGGGCGCGCCGATCTGCAGCGGCAGGATGTAGTTGGCGAGCCCCAGCCCGAACGGCGCGATGACGAGGAAGATCATCCCGGTGCCGTGCAGCGTGAACAATTCGGCGTATGTCTGGCGGGCGACGATGGGGTGGTTCGGCACCGTGAGGTCGGCGCGGATCAGGAGCGCCATGATGCCGGCGACGGCAAAGAAGCCCAGCGTCGTCGTCATGTACAGAATGCCGATATGCTTGTGATTCGTCGTTGTGAGCCAGCCGAGCAGGCCGACGCGCGTGCCGGGAGCGGGAAGAGCGGCGGCGGTGCTCACGGGCTTCCTACGTCGGATGCCGCCGGTCCCGGCGGGCGGCCGGCCGTCCGGCGTCCGCGCAGCCACTGCTCGTACGCCTGGGGCGTCACGGCCGACACGGTGAAGTTCATCGCGGCGTGGTCCAGGCCGCAGAACTCGGCGCATTCGCCGCGGTACACTCCCGGCCGGGTCACGACCAGATCGAAGGTGCTCACCAGGCCCGGGATCGCGTCGCGCTTGAACAGGAACGCCGGGACGAAGAACGAGTGGTCAACGTCCGCCGATGTGATGGCGATGTGGACCGGCCGGCCCGTGGGTACGACGAGGACCGGCGGGTGATCGGGGGTGCCGGTGACGGTTGGCCCGCCGCCGGTATACTCGAACCGCCACGACCAGTCGAAGCCGGTCACCCGCACGGTCGCCGCGGGCCGCGGATCCGTCCGTTCGATGCGCGCCTCCGACGCGTACGACAGCGCGAACAGCCCGGCGACGATCAGCAGCGCTATCACCGTGCAGGCGGTCTCCACGACTTTGTGACTGTGGAATTGCGGTGGCAGTTCGTTCCCTCGCTTGCGGTACCGGACGATGCACCAAAAGATCAGGACGTAGACGGTACCGGCGACGCCGATCGCCGCGAGAAAAAAGACGTTCCACACATGGTGGATGTCACCGGCCTGAAGGGTCGCGCCGCCCGGCATGGCACCGGTACATTCCTCCGCCGCGGCGGACATTCCCGCTGGCCGACGGCCTACGGCGTGCACCAGGACGTCGGGGGCCAGCGACGATGAAATCAACGCTGGCCGGCATGGCGTCCGATCGGCAAAAGTGGGTACTTAATGGACTGTAATTAGTCCTCAGGGGGGCAGGCCCGTGGGTGCTCTATTTCGTGGGATCACCGCACTGCGTTATTATTGGCTCCTCCCGGCCGCCTTTCTCGCGGCCATCGCCGGCGTCATGATGCACTCCGCCGCCGCGCAGTCGCCCTATGACTGTGCTTCCTGGTCGGCGTGGATCGACCGGATGCCGGGGCCGGGGGCGATTCCCACGCTCCACGTGCAGGGACAGTGCACGTTCCGGATGATCGGCTACGGCGTCGAGGTCAAGCCCCACCTTCCGCCGGGCGCCGACCCGAACGTGTCTTTGATGGATCTTGTCGTCCACGCGCCCGCCGGGCCCCGGGTGCCGGGCGCCGGCAGCGCGAGCGTCTCCTACTCGACCGGCGTGAACGCGAAGTATCACACCGTCCTGTTGCTGCCGGACCGGATCGCCGTGCCGGTCCGCGAGGTCTACTAACCCGACGTCCGGACGCTCCGGACGGCTAACCGTTGAGCACAGAGGCGGCCCCCCGACCGGGGGCCGCTGTGCGTGGGGCGGCGCGGTGCTCGGTGATGAGCACGGTGACCCCGGTGACCGCAAGTGCCACGGCGAGCAGCCAGAACACGCGCGAGTAGCCGCCGAGCCACGCGTAGACGAGCGTCGACCCGACCGGGCCGAGGGCGCGGGCCAGGTTTCCGGGGATCGCCATCGCCCCGGCGATGCTGGCGTAGTGGCGCCGTCCCCAGATGTCGGCGACCGCCGTCGCCTGCGCGAGCGTCAGCATCCCCGCGGCCGCGCCAAAGAGCAGGATCATCGGCGCCAGCCCCGCGCCGAGAGCGCCGGCGGCAAGCAGCGCCATCGCCGCGGCCTCCGCGAAGAACAACGATCCGGTGACCCAGGCCGCACCGAGCCAGGCCGTGATCGGCACAAACAAGAGACGTCCCGGAACCTGCATGCCGCCGATCCAGCCCACGATCGACGCGGCGAGCCTCGTGGAGTAGCCGTGCTGTCCGAGATACGGAATCATGTGGATGTTGAGCGACACGACTGTAAAGTTTCCGAACGCGAACGCGAGCGCGAGCACCCAGAAGACGCCGTGGCGCAGCGCCGTCCCGAGGGTGGCGTCCGTTGAGATGTGTCCGCCGGGCTGCGCGCCCCGGCCGAGACCGTCCGGGGCACGCAGGATGAGCGCATGGGCCGGAATGGTGACGGCCGCGAGAAAGGTCGCGAGCGCCGTGATCGCCCTGCGCCAGCCGATCCACGCGAGCAGCCAGGCGGCGGTCGGCATGAAGATCGTGCTGGCGAAGCCGGCGGCGAGCGTTACCGTAAGCAGCGCCCGCTCGCGGTTCAGCGGGAACCACTGCACGATCGCGGCGAACGCGGGCTGATACAGGATCATCGCCATGGCCACACCCATCGCGCTCCAGACGGCATAGAGCGCGACGAGCGAATGGACGCGCGACCACGCGATGAGGAGGACGAAGGCGAGACACGACCCCGCGGTCATGAGGCCCCGGGCGCCGCGGCGGTCGATCCAGCGGCCGACCGGCAGCGCGGCGAGCGCGGAAATGGCGAGCGCGACCGAGAGCGCGCCGGTGACGGCGAGACGGGACACGGCGAGGTCCCGCTCCATCGCCTGAAGGAAGACCGGAAAACCGTAGTAGACGATGCCCCAGGACACCGTCTCCGTCACGCACAGGGTCGCGACGATGATCCACCCGTACTCGACGCGTTTCATCGACGCTCTCACTACTGGGCGGAGGGGGAACGTCCCTCCGGGGCGCCACAGGAGCGCGGCGTATCGCGGCTCGAAGATGCACGCCAATCTGTCTACGGAGTCTCCCCGTCCATTGGCGCTCGCGCTCGGCGGGCTCATCGCGATGGCCGCCGCGATGGGTATTGGACGCTTTGTGTATACGCCGATTCTGCCGCGCATGACCGAGGATCTCGGCATGACGAAGGCCACCGCCGGGCTGCTCGCGTCGGCGAACTTCGCCGGCTACCTGGCCGGTGCGCTGGCCGCGGCGACGCCCGTGCTGCGCGGCTCCCGCCGCAATTGGCTCCTCGCCGGACTGGCGGGCAGCGCCGCGACGACGGGGGCCATGGCGTTCGCGTCGTCGGTTGCCGCGTTTGCGGTGCTGCGGTTTGCCGGCGGGGTGGCAAGCGCGCTGGTCCTCGTCTTTGCGTCGGCCCTGGTTTTAGACCGCCTAAGCGAGGCGCGCAGACCCGAACTTGCCGCGCTGCACTTTGCCGGCGTCGGCGCCGGGATCGCGGTGTCGGCGGCCCTCGTCGCCGCGGTCGCCGCGTGGGGCGGCGGCTGGCGGATGCTCTGGCTTGCGAGCGGTTGCGTCTCGCTTCTCGCGCTCGGGGGCGCGGCGATGCTCATCCCGGAGCGGCGCGACGCGCCCGGAACCCCGCGGGTTCCCGCGAGGCGGGACAGCCGCCGCCTGGCGGCGCTGGCCGCGGGCTACGGCCTGTTCGGGTTCGGGTACGTCATTACCGGGACGTTTCTCGTCGCCATCGTGCGCGGCTCACCAGCGATACGATCTCTCGAGCCGCTCGTATGGATCGTGGTCGGCATGGCCGGACTGCCTTCGGTCGTCTTCTGGACCGGCGTCGGGGAGCGGATCGGCATCGTTCGAGCATTCGCGCTGGCCTGCGTCGCCGAGGCGGTGGGCGTCGCCGCCAGCGTGCTTTGGATCGCGCCGGCAGGTGTGTTTCTGGCCGCGGTGCTCTTCGGCGGGACGATCATGGGCATCACGGCGCTGGGGCTGATCGAGGGCCGGCGTCTTACCGTCGGGGACCCGCGGGGGACGCTTGCGATTTTGACGGCGGTCTTCGGCATCGGGCAAATTATCGGCCCGGCGTTTGCCGGGGCGGTCTACGATGCGACCGGCAGTTTCTTGCTTCCGTCGATGGCCGCCGCGGGCGCTCTCCTGCTCGGCGCGCTGCTGGCCGTCGCGGGTTAGCCGTCCGGGAGCGTGATCCGCATGGGTGCGTCCCGGGGCGGCCTGAAATAGTTTTCCGCACCTGTGTCGAAGGTACTTCGCATCACTTGGGCACCATCTCCATCTAATATGCGAAAGGGTAGGGTGAGTAGCGGCAATGCCGGAACGGAGCATCGTGGCGTTGGGCGGCGGCGGGTTCAACATGGAGCCCGACAATCCCCGGCTCGATCGCTACATTCTGTCGCTCGCACGCCGCACGCCGCCGAAGGTCTGCTACGTGCCGACGGCGAGCGGTGATTCGGAAAGCAACATCGCGCGCTTCTACGACGCCTATACCGTCGAGCGCTGTCTTCCGTCGCACCTGCGGCTGTTCAGCCGGAAGATCCAGGACCTGCGAAGTTTCATCCTCGGTCAGGACATCGTGTACGTCGGAGGCGGCGCGACCGGTTACCTGCTCGCGACCTGGCGCCTGGCCGGCCTCGACGTCGTCTTTCGTGAGGCCTGGGAGCACGGTGTCGTCTTGAGCGGCGTCAGCGCCGGGGCCTTGTGCTGGTTCGAGGCGGGCCTGACGGATACGTTCGGCCGGCCGCTGCAGACGTTGCGGGACGGCCTGGGATTTCTTTCCGGGAGCTTTTGCCCGCATTATGACGGTGAGAAGGACCGCCGGGCGGCCTTCCATGCCGCCGTCTCCGGGGGCGCCCTCCCGCCGGGCATCGCCGCCGACGACGGTGTCGGGGTCGTATATCAAGGGACCGAGATCGCTGAGTTCGTCTCGTCGCGGCCCGCGGCGCGGGCCTGGCGCGTTGAACGGACGGCCGACGGCGTCCGTGAAACCGAGATTGTTCCCCGGTACCTCGACTGACTCCAGCATGATCTTCGATGGCGTAAGGGCGGCCTACGACGCGTGGGCGCCCGCTTACGACACGAGCGAACCACGCCTCTTGCGCGATCTTGCGGCGGCTGTCGTTCGCAGGCAGGCCCCCGACCTGTCCGGCACGTCGATCTTCGAACTCGGATGTGGGACCGGCACGAACACCATCTGGTTCGCCGAATTCGGGGATCGGGTAATCGCGCTTGATTTTTCCGAACGGATGCTGGACCGGGCACGCTGCCGGGTCACATCTGACCGTGTTCGCTTCGTCTCACATCATATTCGCACGCGATGGCCCATCCCGGACGACTCGACGGACCTTGTCGTGGCAAGCCTGGTCCTCGAACACGTCGACGATCTGGGCCCTGTTTTCAAAGAAGCGCGACGGGTCTTGCATTCGGCCGGCGCGCTGTTTGTCTGCGAATTTCATCCCTTCCAGCAGCTCGCCGGATGGAAAGCGCAGTACGTTGATCCGGCAACGCACGCCATCGCGCAGGTGCCGGCCTTCTGCCATGACGTTTCGGATTTCGTCAATGCCGGACTTGGCGCGTCCCTTCGTCTCGAAGCTATGAACGAGTGGCGGTATCTTGAGGAGACGGTCGGCGCACGGCCGAAACTCCTATCCCTCATGTTCGCAAAGTAGTAGCCCGAACTGATCGCCCGGGGTGAAACATGTCGGAAGCTCGGCTGCTGAAGTTTCGGTTCAAATCGGGTGGTAAGAAAAAGTGGATCGACTGGTGCGCGGCACTCAAACGACGGTCCCATGAGGTCTTCGAAACGCTGAACAACGAAGGCGTGATTGCGGAAGCGTGCTTTCTGGCCCCGGAGGAAGACGCGATCTACTACTTCGTCGCGGCCGACGATCTCGAGCGGGCCGAACGCGCCGCTCAGCGCAGTACCTATGTCATTGACCAAGAGCACGCGCAGGTGAAATCCGCGGCCCTGGAATGCGTGGAGCGCCTCGAGTGTCTTTTCTTCTTCGATAATCGATGAGCCGCGCACGAGGGTTCGAGCGCTCGGCCTGCGCGGGTTCCACGGCAGCCGTTTCTTTGCTGATCAGGGGAAGGGAGCGCCGGAGCGAGTGCATCGACCGGCTGCTCCGCATCCCCCAATCAGGAGCCGTCCCCGCTCAAAACGAGGGCCGGTCGCCATCAACGCTGCGCCTGTTCGCTCAGCGCCGGCTTACTTGCACGCGCAAGCGGGACACGACGTGCGCACGCGACCAGCAGACGCCAGATCAAACTCCCGGCGTCGCCGGACGCTCTTGCGGCGCGTTCGGCCAGAGCAATCTCCTGCGCCTGGCGCCGGCACTCCGCCTGCCGTTCTTTCGCCAGGAACTCGATGATCGACCAATGCTCCGCCATGTCAGACCTCCTTTCTCGGGGCAGAGAGGCAGAACGCCCATGAACGCACTCATAGGGGAACAAGTCGATCGGCCGGTACAAAGGCCGCCGGAAATGAAGAGCCGCGGGTTCGTCGCCCGCGGCCGGAGTAGTTGTTAGCTAGGGGACGGAACTACTCGAGGCCAAACCCCGGGCGGACGGCGAGCGCGGCCATGCGGGTAACGATCATTGAGTCTCGCCTCCTCGGTGTAATTTGGTGGCGTGATTATGACACGGACTTAGCGTCGTTGTCAATGCCGAACACGCTGCCGGATTTCCAATTGGAGCAGGGGCACAGGCGGGGTCATCTCCAAATCATAATCTTGTGAGAATCCTCATCCTCGGCGGGACACGGTTCGTTGGCCGGCACATCGCGGAGGCGGCGCTGGCCCGCGGCCACGACGTGGCGGTCTTCAATCGCGGCCAATCGGATCCGAATCCGGACATCGCAGTCGAGCGGCTGCGGGGAAATCGCGACGGCGATCTAACCGCACTGCGCGGGCGCCGCTGGGACGCGGCCATCGACGTGTCGGGGTACGCGCCGCGAATCGTCCGCGCCTCGGTCGAGCTGCTGGCGCCCGCGGTGGACCACTACACGTTCATTTCGACCGCGAGCGTCTACGATTCGCCGAAGGCCGCGGACCGCGTCGACGAGCAGGCGCCGATCAAGACAATCAAGGACGAACGGCGGGAAGATTTCCAGGCCCCGGCCGCGTACGGGGCGCTGAAGGCCCTGTGCGAGCGTGCCGTCCGGCAGGCCATGCCGGACCATGCGCTCGTGGCGCGGCTCAGCCTGGTCGTGGGGCCGCGGGATCCCACGGACCGCTTTACGTATTGGCCCCGCCGTGTGGCGAGGGGCGGTTCCGTCCTTGCCTTCGATGCGCCGAACCGCGTTGTGCTTCCGTTTATCGACGCGAGGGACATTGCCCGGTGGATCGTCATGAGCGTGGAGGCGGGGCTGACGGGGACGTTCAACCTCGGCGGCCGGCCGGGCGTCACGATCGGAGACGTGCTCGAGACCTGCCGGACGGCCAGCGGCGCGGCGGGCGCGTCGTTCGTGTGGGTGAGCGAGGCGTTCCTGCTCGAGCATGGCGTGAAGCCGTGGACCGAGATCCCGCTGTGGGTTCCGCGGGGCGGTGACGACCTGGCCGGCCTCGACTCGGCGAAGGCGATTGCAGCGGGCCTGCGGGTGCGCCCCCTGGCGGAGACCGTCGCCGACACCCTGGCGTGGGACCGCACGCGGCCGCGGGATGCAGACCTCCTGGCGGGCCTGGCGGCCGCGCGCGAGACAGAATTGCTGCGGCTGTGGGAGGCGATCCATGGGCGATGAGACCTACAATACAGGCGTGGGACCGCTGCGCGCGCTCATTCTCGATTACGGCAACGTCCTGACCTATCCGCAGGCGCCGGATGTCATTCAGGCGATGGCGTCGCGGCTCGGGGTGACGGCGGACGCCTTCACCGCCGCGTACTGGGAGCACCGCCACGGCTACGACGCCGGCGAATATCCGGCCGACGACTACTGGCGGCGCGTGCTGCGCTCGCTTGGACGCCGGCCGGAGGAATCCGACGAACGGGCGCTGCTCGACTGGCTCACCGGCCGCGACGGCGATTCCTGGACGCGGTATCGGGGCGACGTCTGGGATCTCGCGCGGGACGTCCGGGCGGAGCATGTTCGGACCGCGATGCTCACCAATATGAGCACGGAGCTGGCCGACCGGATCCGGCACGAGCGCCCGCTCACGGCCTGGTTCGACGTGGTGGTCGTCTCCGCCGAGGTTCGGTGCGTGAAGCCGGATTCGCGAATTTACCGGCTGTGCCTCGAGCGGCTCGACGCCGAACCCGCGGACACGCTCTTCGTCGACGACCGGCCCGGCAACGTCACGGCCGCGGTGGCCCTCGGCATGCGCGCCGTGCACTTCGTGGGCGACGATCCGGCCGGCGAGCTGCGGAAAGCGCTGGGCCGGCCGCGGTGACAAGGGGGACGAGGATGCGGCACGCTCGGGCGCTCGAAGGTCCGTACATCCTGATCGCGATCGGCGCGGTCCTGCTGCTGTGGAACTTCGGTTACATTCCGAAAGATTGGGGACAGTGGTGGCCGGTGCTGCTGATCGTCCTCGGCGTGCTGGCCATCGTGATCCGGGCGCAGGAGCCGGCGCCCGCATCTAGACGCAGGATTTTCATTCACAGCACGTACGTGGGCGCCGCGCCGCCGGATGCCCCGGGGTCGGCCTCACCCGAACCGGCCCGCCGGCGCCGCCGCATCGGCGGCGGCGTCTTTCTGATCGGGCTGGGCGCGGCGTTCCTGCTGAGCAACGCGGTCGGGCGGGGAAGCTTCCCGGCCTTCGTGTTGATCGCAATCGGCCTTTCCAGTCTGGTGAATCGCTCCTGGTAGGACGGCGTGCCGGCGATACGCGGTCTTTTCGAAACCCATCTGACTGTGCGCGACCTAGACCGCTCGATCGCGTTCTACCGTGACGTCGTCGGTCTCACGCTCGCCCACCGGGTGCCCGGGCGGAATGCCGCGTTCATGTGGATCGGCGGGGCGGGCAAGGGGATGTTGGGTCTGTGGTCGATCGGGACCTCACCGCTTACGCAGCGGCTCCATTTCTCTGTCGGGGTCACGCTGGACGACCTGCTGGCGGCGCCCGCCAAGCTCCGGGCGGCCGGCGTCACACCGCGGGACGGAGAGCAGCCCGTCGTGGTCGGCTGGATGCCGGCCGCGTCGGTCTTCTTCGACGATCCCGACGGGCATTCGGTGGAGCTCATCACGATGCTGCCGGATGAGCCGCGGCCTGATGTGGCGTGGATGCCGCACGCCCGGTGGCTCGAGACGCGCCGTTGACGCCGGCGCGGACGGCGCGCGTGCTATACTACGACTTGGCCGTGCTAGGTGGGGAGCTAGCGGTTCCCTGTACCCGCAACCCGCTCGAGCGGGACTGAACTCCCACCCGAGGCCTCACCGCTCAGGGTCCGGCCCGCGCACGTGACGAGGAGGATCGGGTCCCGCGCAACGAGATCTTACCAACCCCGCCAGGTCCGGAAGGAAGCAACGGTACGTAAGGCGTCTCGTGTGCCGCGGGGGCACCTGGTCGGAGCCGGCGACGCGGGGACCGCTTGGACGATGTTGTCGACGGTGGGTGCACGGCCAATTTCCCATCTCGGCCGGGACGAGTGATGGCTCGGGTGAACGGCATCGATCCGAATACCGCGTCGCCCTTGATGCGCCTCGTGTTCAATCAGGTCCGCAAGGTCTTCGGCAAGGACCTGACCCCGCAGAAGATCTCCGCCCGCGTGCCGCGGGTCTTCTGGGTGAATGTGATCAACGAGATACTGCTCGGCCAGCGGGCCAAAGTGCCCCTGCGCCAGCGCTCGATCGTGCAGCTGCGAACCGCGGCGCGCGTCGGGTGCCCTTTCTGAATCGACATCAATTCTGCCGGCGGCAGAATGTCCGGGCTGGGCGACGACGAGATCGCCTCGCTGGTGCGCGGTGAGTTCGAGCGCTTTTCCGCGCAGGAGCAGGCACTTTTACGGATGGCGGACGCGCTGGCGGACACGCCCGCGAACGTCGACGACGGCCTCTACGCCGAGCTCCGCCGCCACTTCTCCGAAGAGCAGCTGGTCGAGCTGGCCGCCGGCGCCGCGCAAGAAAACTTTCGCGCCCGCTGGAACCGCGTATTCGACGTGGGCAGCGACGGGCTGTACTGCGCGAGCCCCAAGCCCTGAGCGCACCGCGCGGAGGGGCGCGGCCCGCACTGCCAGAAGGTACCTCGACCATCCTTCACGCAGGCGGGTGACATCGTGTCGGTGTACCAGGCGAAAGTCCCGTACGATCCCGACGCGCGGCGTCCGTGGCGGACGATGCCGTTTCCGCAGCCGGAGTACGAACGCCGCATTGCGGAGGTGCAGCTGCGCCTCAAGGCGGAAGGGCTCGCCGCGCTGGTCGCCTACTCGAACGGCGCCGATCCCGGCAGCGCGCGGTATCTCGTCAATTTCGAGACCAGCGCGGGCGATACGATCGTCGTCATCCCCGCTTCGGGGGCGCCGATGCTGAGCACGAACTGGCTCATGCACGGGGAGCCGATGCATACATCGATCTGGACGACGTGGCTCGACGACGTCCGCGGCGCCGAGCGGCCTGGATTCGTCCGGACCCCCGAGACGAGCGTCGCCGGGCACGCGGCCGACCGGATTCAAGACGCCGGGGCCGCGGCGGACCGGATCGGGGTCGCCGGAGGACCGATCGTTCCGCACCACGTCATGGTCGCGCTCGAAGAGCGCCTGCCCCGCGCCACATGGATCCCGGCCGACGACCTCCTGATGGAGGTCCGCGCGGTGAAGTCGCCGCTTGAGATCGAGGTGATGCGGCGCGCGGCGCGCATCTCCGGCCGGATGCACGAGGAGGCGCTGCGGGCGCTGGCGCCGGGGGCGCGCGAGTTCGACGTCGCGTCCCGCGCGCACGCGGTCGCGTTCGCCGAGGGCGCGGACGCCCTCGCCTTCGAGAGCGCGGTCGCCACCGGACCCCGCGCCGGCCTCAAGCACTGCGCCCCGTCGGATCGCGTGATGGAGCCGGGCGACATGGTGTTCCTCGACATGGCCGCGACCTACCACGGGTACTGCGCGGACGTGTCGCGCTCGACGGTCGTCGGCGCGCCGAGCGCCGAGCAGCGGCGCTTCCTCGAGACCGGGCTCGAGATGTTCGAGGCCGCGCTGGCGAAGGCCGGCCCCGGCGTCCCGGTCCAGGAGATGATCGCGACCGCCCGCGTGATCGCCACGCGGGCCGGCTACGAAGCCGACTACATGCCGAAGGGGTTCGGCCACGGCCTCGGCAGTTCGCTCTTCGAGCGGCCGTCGCTGCGTCCGGCGACGACGGATGTCCTCCAGCCGGGGAACGTCTTCGCGCTCGAGCCGATGCTCATCCGGATGAATTTCGGCACCGCCTGCATCGAGGAGACGGTCCTGATCACGCCAACCGGCGCCGAGGCTCTGTCCGGCTGCCCGCTGCGCGTGTGGTAACCGGCGTCCATCCGGGCGAGCGCCTCCTGTTTCCCAGCGCCGGCCGGGACCTCATCGCGTACCGCTACGTCCCGGCGCCGGGGGTCGGCGGCGGGGACCGCGGCGGCCCCGTGCCCGCGGTTGTTCTGAACCACGGCAGCGGCCTCGAGCAGGACAGTAAGCCGGGCGTGGCACGCGTACTGACCGACGCAGGCTACGTGGTGTTCGTCCCGTTCCGGCGCGGCTACGCCGGGTCGCCCGGTCCTTCGCGGCTTGAGGAGGTGCCGGCGCCCGCCGGCGCGCCCGGGCACGACGAGCAGGTGTGCGCCCGCCTCCTGGCCGAGAGCGACGACGTGCTCGCGGCGCTCCGCTTCGTGCGCGCGATGCCCGGGGTGGATCCTGCCCGCGTCGGCGTGATGGGCTCCTCGTACGGCGGCATCAACTCGCTGCTCGCGGCGGCCCGCGACGGCCGGCTGCGGGCGTGCGTGTCGTTTGCCGCGGCGGCGATGAGCTGGGGCCCGGTGCCCGGGCTGCGGCCCTTCTTGTTGAGGCACGTCGACACCATCCGGTGCCCGCTGCTGCTGCTGCAGGCGGAGAACGACTTCGACACCTCGCCGTCCGAGGCGCTCGCCGCCCGGAGGCGGGCGGCGGATGGGGTCTGCGAGCGGCATCTGTTTCCGCCGTTTGGCGCGAGCCCGATTGAGGCGCATCAAATTTGGGTGCACGCCCCGAACCTATGGGCGCCTGTGGTGCTGCCGTTTCTCGCACGGTACGTGCAAGGTCGCGCGTAGGAACTCGATCGAGGGGGGGATCGGCGTGATCCGTCGTGTGATGGCCATAGGAGTGATGGTGTTGCTGGCCGTGGCGGCCGGGGGCTCGTGGCCGGCCGCGAGGGCACAGGCGCCGGGGGTGTTCCGGACGCCGCTCAGCGGTGAGGCGCCGACG
>DASYXS010000079.1:0-34444 GCA_035934535.1 bacterium | reverse complement strand
GATGATCTGTGCTCAATATCTAGACCACAGCGGCACGGAGCGAAAGAGTGGGAACACCGGCCCCGGGGTGCCAGCCCCACGAGACACCGGCGCGAGTCGTTGTGGGTGTGCTGTGAAACTGACAGAACAGTGCCATTGAATCGCCGCCGGATATCCGCGGCCGGAAACCGCGGCAACAGCAAGGGGTGACACAACAGCCCATGACGTCCGCGCAGCTCAGACCGGCGACCGCGGCGGACCTCGCGGAGGTGGCGGAGGTATTTCTCGCGTCCCGCCGCGACGCGCTGCCGTATCTCCCCGCGCTGCACACCGACGACGAAACCCGCCGCTGGATGGCCGGCGTTGTGTTCGCGGCCGGCGGGATGTGGGTCGCCGTCGTGGACCGGCGCATCGTGGGGTTTGCGGCGCTCAACGAGGGCCGCGATCACCTCGATCATCTCTACCTGCTGCCGGGCTGGTACGGCCGCGGAATCGGGAGCGCGCTGCTGGCCAAGGCCAAGGAGTTGTGCGTCGGCCGGCTGCGTCTGTTTGCGTTTCAGCGCAATCTCCGGGCCCGGGCATTCTACGAGGCCCGCGGATTCGCTGTGGTGGATTTCAACGAGGGGGGCCGCAACGAGGAGCGCGAGCCCGACGTGCTCTACGAGTGGGTGCGAGGGTCAGCCGACGCACCGGACCATCCGGTACGGCGATCTCGCCGCGCTGTCAGCCCACGGAAGACTCCGCGTTCGCATCCGACCGGGCGATCGAGGCCAGGCGTCCGGCATCGATGATCCGAATGCGATCGCGGCGTGCATCCACGATGAGCTGCCGCCGCCACGTCGCGACGAGGCGGCTGATGGTGTAAGGCGTCGTGGCGGCCATGTCGGCCAGATCCTGGCCGGAAAGCGCCAGTTCGATCACCGCTCCCTGCGGGGTTCGGCGGCCCGCGGCGTCCACCAAGCGCCACAGAGCCCGCGCCAGGCGCTGCTCCACACGTTCGGTCGCGAGGATGCGAAGATCGTGCCACTGATCGGTGCGCTGGCTGATGAAGAACTCGATGGCGCCGGCGGCGACTTCCGGACGTGCGGTGATCGTCCGGCGGAAGAGCGCTGCATCCCACACCAGCACGCGTGAGTCGTCAAGGGCCAGCGCCGACGCCGCCCGCCGGCCGTCGACGAGGGCGCCGTGGTACCCGAACACGTCCGAGGGAATACCGATGTCGAGGCTTGTCACGCGCTGACCGTCGCGATCCAGTCGACTGAATGCAACCCGTCCGCGCGTGAGGAGCAGGATCTCCGCGCCCTCCTCGCCCTGATCGTAGAAGGAGCGGCCCTTCGGAACCAGCCGCTCCCGGGCGGCGTCGAGGAGGGCCCGCCGTGCCTCCTCGGTCAGACCGTGAAGCATCGGACTGAGGCCGATGTAGATATGGTCCGGAGCGAGCACGCGTCGATGGCCGCGGATCAACTGCCGGAGCGCCCGCACGCCGAACCGTCCGCATCGGTACATGCCGGCGCCGGTGAGCGCCCTGCGTTCGATGTCGGCATCGAACAGGGCCTCGAAGGCCATGACGGCCTTGTCCGCATCCGCCGTCCGGCACGCCCAGGTCATCTCCGCCGCGATTCGAGCGCCCGTGAAGTTGTGCAGGCCGGGCTCGCCGGCCCAGCCGCGCAGATGCTCGATCAGCGGCCAGGTGTCGAACGCGCCCACCGCTCCGAACCGTTGCGCGCTGACGAGCTCCAGGGCGAGGTGTCTCGTGGCCCGCGCGACATCGATCCCATGGTCCGCCAACGCGGCCGCCACCGCGCCCGGCATGGAGGGGTCCGACCGCGGGCCCGCGTCAGGCGAGCCTAGATTCCGCCGGAGACTCCGAGAATCGTTCATTCGCGCACCGTGCGTACAGTTACGACATCAAACTGAAATAGCACTTCATGGGATCAGCGTTTCGTAAGAAATCGGATTTGGCGTTACTCTCAATTATTTCTCTTTCCCCGTTCTGGATTGCGTTCCATCAATTTTCATAGTGATTTGACCCAGCGCAACGACAGATCAACGAAGGCTCTGATAGGATTTGGCATCACCTCGCGGTCGACGGTGCGGTCACGCGGCCGTGGAATTTCGGGACGGGCGCATTCGAGGAGCTACGATGGGAAAGCGCGGCACTTCGTTCGCCGGCACGCTCCTAGGCTCCGCATGACGGGTTCGGCTCCCTCGCCCGACGAGACCATCCTGTTCTGGACACCCAGTGTTGCCAAGAGGACGGGTCGATCGTGAAGCCGTACACGATCCTCGTCGTTGAAGACAACGCGATCGCCTCGACGCTGGTCCGGATCACCCTTGAGAAGGAAGGGTATCAGGTCATCGAGGTCCGCGACGGCCAGACCGCCTTGGAGCTGATGGCGCGCCGGCCGGATCTCGTCTTGCAAGATCTCGTCCTCCCCGATCTCGACGGTTTCGAGCTGGTCCGGCGCCTGCACGAGCTGCCCGGGTGCGCGGAAATTCCCGTCATTGCCTTTTCGGGGTTTCTGTCCAAGAAGGAACAGGCGCGGACCCAGCAAGTCGGGTTTACCGATTATCTCTCCAAGCCGGTCGAGCCGTCACGCATCGTCGACACGGTCGCGACGTATCTGCCCGCCGCCAAGGCGTACGGCACGACCGGGACCGGGCAGCAACTGCTGGTCGTGGACGACGACCCGGTTCAGCTTCGGCTGACGAAGCTCCGGCTGACGCTGCTGGGATTCCGCGTGGCCACAGCCGCCTCCGGCGCCGAAGCCGTGAAAAGGGCGCGCCGCTGGATCCCCGCGGCGATCGTATCCGACGTTGTGATGCCGGAGATGGACGGCTTCCGGCTGTGTCTCGCGATCAGGCAGGACCCGAAACTCGCGGAGATTCCGGTGGTGCTCTACTCGTCCGCGTACACCGAGGACGAGGACCGGCGGCTGGCCCGTTCCGTGGGCGCGCACACTCTGGTGACCCGTACGCCGGACCTCGCTGAGCTGGCCGCCGCCATCGTGTCGGCCCTCGAGACGACGCCGCCGGCGGTGGCGATGCCGGCGGTGATCGAGACCCGCGAGTACCAGCGCCGTCTCCTGCGGCAGCTGGACCGCCAGATGCTGGCCAACGCCACACTGGCGCGGCGCCTGTCCACGCGGGAGACCGAGCTGGCGATCTTGTCCGGGCTCTGTGACGGTCTCAATGGCGGCGCGACGGCGGCGGAAACGGCGAACGAGCTGCTCGGTCGCGTCCTCAGCGCCGCCGGCGTCTCGCAGGGCGCGATCTATACTGTCAAGGCGGATGGGACCCTCACGCTGGCGGCCGATCTCGGCTTCCCGGCCGCGGACCGGGCGGCGCTCGCGGATCTCTTCGGGCACGCGCATCTGCTGGACCGTGCGCGCGAGCGGCGAGAGCCGATCGTTGCGCCGTCATTGATACCAACAGCGAACGCCCCGGCTCTTGCCGGAGAGCAGGCCGTATCCGGGATGGTCATCCCGCTCCTCGCTGCCGGTGATTGTCTGGGTGTGCTTGCGCTCGTTTCGTGGAACCGGGACCTCACGGACGACTGGGACCCGTTCGCGAGGGCGGTCGGGGCGCGGATCGGTCGGGCCCTGGAGCTCTACCGGGTGCTGGCGCGCGTACGGGAGAGCGAGCAGCGTTACCGTGACCTCGTCACCGACGTGCCCGTCGGGCTGTGTCGAACCGCGCCCGCCGGCGAATTCCTGGATGCCAACCCGGCGATGGTGCAGATGCTCGGGTTTCCCGATCGGGAGACGCTGCTGACGACAAACATTACGGCGCTCTACCTCAATCCGGCGGCGCGCGGTCAACGCATCGCACTGCTGCAGGACAGCTACGGCCCGCAGGTCTTTGAGCAGCAGCTGCGCCGGCGCGACGGGACGCCGATCTGGATTCGCACGCGCGCGCAGGCCGTCCGCGACGGCTCCGGCTCCGTCGTCTATTTCGAAGGAGCGATGATCGACGTCACCGACGAGAAGCAGGCGGCGGACCGGCTTCGTGCGAGCGAAGAGCGCTTCCGGGAGCTGTTCGAGCACTTACCGATCGGGCTGTGCCGGACGGCGCCGGACGGCCGGATCATCGATGCCAACGCCGCGCTGATGGAGATGCTGGGCTATGCGGATCGCGAGAGCCTGCTCGCGGGAAACGCACGGGATTGGTACGTGGACCCGGGCGACCGGGCGCAGTGGTTGGAACACATGGATCGGTCGGGCGCCGGCCGAGGCCACGAGACCCGCATGGTGCGCCGGGACGGAACGGTGATCTGGGCGCGGGACACCGCGCGCGCGGTGCAAGGCGCGGACGGCACGACGCTGTACTACGACGGAGCGATTGAAGACATTACCGCGCGCAGGGAAGCGGAGGAGGGGGCCAAGCGGCAGCTCAACCGCCTCGCGAGCCTGCGGACGATCGACCTCGCGATCACCGCGAGCCTCGATCTGCGGGTAACCCTCAGCGTTCTGCTCGACCAGGTCACCGCACAACTGGGCGCGGACGCGGCCGACGTCCTGCTGTACGATCCGCAAACCTACAAACTCCAGCGCAGCGCCGCACGCGGGCTCCGGCCAAACGCGCGCGGCGACGCATCGGTCGCGGAGTATCTTGCCGAGCGCGCGGCGCTCGAGACGCGGATCATCGCGGTGGCGAATGTCGCCGGGGATCCGGCGGCGCGCCGGAGCGCGGCGGCGCTGCGGAAGGCGGGTTTCGGAGCGTACTTCGCCGCGCCGCTCGTGGCCAAGGCTCAAGTCAACGGCGTGCTGGAGGTGTTCTATCGGCGGCCGCTCTCGCCGGACGACGACTGGCTGGAGTTTCTGGAGGCCTTGGCGGGACAGGCCGCGATCGCGGTCGACAACGCCGCCCTGTTCGGGGACCTCCAGCGGTCGAACATGGGTCTGCTGCGCGCCTACGACACGACGCTCGAGGGATGGGTGCGCGCGCTGGATCTGCGCGACAAGGAGACGGAGGGGCATACCCGGCGTGTGACCGAGTTGACCGTCCAACTGGCGCGGACGATGGGCCTCGCCGATGCGGAGCTGACGCACATCCGCCGGGGCGCGCTGCTTCACGACATCGGCAAGATCGGGATTCCGGATTCGATTCTGTTGAAGCCGGGCCCGCTCACCGACGAAGAGTGGGCGGTCATGCGCCGTCATCCGGAGTACGCGAACGACCTCCTGACGCCCATCGAGTACCTCCGGCCGGCGACGGCGATTCCCTACTGTCACCATGAAAAATGGGATGGGACGGGCTATCCGCGAAGACTCCGCGGCGAGCAGATTCCCCTGGCGGCCCGCATCTTTGCCGTGATTGACGTCTGGGACGCCCTGCGCTCGGACCGCCCGTACCGCCGGGCCTGGCCGGAAGAGCGCGTCCTCCAATACATCCGGGCGCAGCGCGGCGGCCATTTCGACCCGGCCGTTGTCGACGCCGCCCTCGGCCTGCTGACCACAGGGCTGTAGCGCCGGGCGGGGCGGGGTTTTCGGCCTCCGGCGTCTAAGTGCCCGGCGCCCGGGGAAGAAACGAAGAGTGCGGCAATCAACGCCCGCGACCGGGGTTCGGTGCGCGTCGCGGCGCCAATCCGCGACCTCCTTCGCGTTCCAGCGATCCGGGCGGGTCGGCCGCTTCTGGCCTTCCGAGGGCGGTGCGACCGCGTGAGGTCTCACGATGATTGAACGGCCCGGATCAGAATCGTCGCGCGCCCACTCCGACAAGGCGCTCGCGTTTCTCGCGCGGCTGGCGACCGAATTGACGGTCGTGCTCAGCTTCAACGAACTCCTCGACCGGACGCTCGAGATGCTGAGCGAGGAGGCCGGGTTCGATTCGTGTTCCGTGGGTCTCATCGATGAAGCCAAGGACGTCCTCGTGATCGTCGGCGCTGCGGGCCTCCGCGCCGCGTACAAGGGGCTGACCGTCCCGCACGGCCGCGGCCTGCACTGGGCGGTCGTCGAGTCACGCCAGCCGCTGTACGTCCCGGACATGCACGGCGATGCGCGCGTCTATGTGCGGCAGGACGACATTCGTTCGGGGATCTACGCGCCGCTCATCGTGCGCCGGCGTGTCATCGGCGTCTTGAGCGCCCATCGCGACGCGATTGACGCGTTCCAACCGGAAGATCTCGACGTGCTGACCGTCGTCGCGCGCTACCTCGCCGGGGCGATCGAGGTGTCCCGCCTCTACGAGGAACTGCGCAGCCTCGCCAGCACCGACGAACTGACGCGTCTGCCGAACCGGCGCTCGATCCTCGAGCGCTTCGGCACCGAGTTGAGCCGCGCGCGGCGGCATGCGCGGCCCCTCAGCGTCGCCGTCGTCGACCTCGACGACCTGAAGCGCATCAACGATACCCTCGGGCACCAGATCGGGGACGCGGTGCTCGTGCACATCGCGAACGTGCTGAGGCGCCGCATCCGCGCCCACGACATTGCGGGGCGGCTGGCCGGCGACGAATTCATGCTGCTCTTCCCCGACACCGACCGCGATCAGGCCGACTTCATTCTGAGGAGACTGGAGCGGATCGACGCGACCGGATCGGGGCAGCCGGGCGACCGCGCGATGACGCTCTCGTGGGGGCTTGCCACCTGTCCGGGCGACGGCGCCGCCGTGGATGCGCTGATAGCCGTCGCCGACCAGCACCTCTACGCGATGAAGCGGGTCCATTCGGCGGAGCGGCCGGGCTCCGCCGCGATGCCCGACGCGGGCGCCGCGTCGTTCCCCGCCGAGCAGCCGGGCGGAGCGGGAGGCGAGGGCCCCGGCACAACCGGGGGCGCGGCCACCTCCCCCGACGAGGCTCTGGGCCCGTTCGCCTAGTCGCGGTGGAGGCATCCCGGGCGCTCGCCGCCATCCTGAAGACCAGGATCGTGCCCATCATCCGCACCAAGTCCGCGGAGTGGGCGGAGGAGCTCGGCGGGATTCTCGTCGGCGCCGGGCTCGACATCGTCGAAATTACCTTTACGGTGCCGAACGCCCCGGTCGTGATCGCGCGTTTGCGGAAAAGGTTCCCGGCGGTGCTGGTCGGCGCCGGCACCGTGACGGACGCCGCGGCGGCCGAGCAGGCGATCGGCGCCGGCGCCCAATTTCTGTTGAGTCCCGCGCTTTCGCCCGGCATGGTCGAGGCCGCGCGCCGGCGCGGCCTCCTCGCGATCCCCGGCGCCTACACCCCGACAGAGGTCTTGAGCGCGCTCGACGGCGGAGCGCCGCTGATCAAGCTGTTTCCCGCGGACGTCGGCGGGCCGGCGCATCTCCGCGCGCTGCGGGCGCCCCTGCCGCGGGCGCGGTTCCTGCCGACGGGCGGGGTCCGGCCGGACAACGTCGCGGAATGGTTTGCGGCGGGCGCATCCGCGGTGGGGATCGGCTCGGCGCTCGTGGGCCCGGGCGACCGCGCCGTCGATGCCGCGGCCGTCCGGATGCGGGCGGAGGTGCTCGTGCGCGCCCTCGCCGCGCAGAGCCTGGAGGGCTGAGGACCGGGGCATGGCGACCGTTATCGGCATCGGTGAAGCGATGGTCCGCCTCGCGCCGACCGCGGGGGAGACGCTCGAGTCGGCGGCGGCGTTCACCGTGCAGGTCGGCGGCGCCGAAGCGAACGTCTGCGTCGCCCTCGCGCGCCTCGGCGTCGCGACGGCGTGGATCTCCCGGCTGCCGGCCAATCCGCTCGGGCGGCGCATCGCGGACGCGGTCCGCGGGGCAGGCGTCGACGTCGACGGCGTCGTCTGGACGCCTGAGGGAAGCGCCGGGGTGATGTTTCTGCAGCCCGGGGCGGCCCCTCGCCCCGGCGAGATCTTCTACTACCGGCGCCAGTCGGCGTTTGCCGCGATCGACCCCGACGCGGTGGGGTGGTCGCGCCTCGACGGGGCCCGCGTCGTGCACCTCACCGGGATCACCCCGGCGCTCGGCGACCGGCCGCGCGCCCTCGTGACCCGTGCCATCGCCGAGGCGCGGGCCCGCCAGCTGCTCGTCTCGTTCGACGTCAACTACCGCGCGACGTTGTGGTCGCCGTCCGCCGCGCGGGAGACCCTCGGACCTCTGCTCAACGGGCTCGACATCGTGCTCGTCAACGATCGCGACGCGCGCGGGGTCTTCGAGATGCGCGGGGAGCCGGACACCGTCGCGCGCGCCCTGCGGGACCGTTTGCGCTGCCGTGTGCTCGTGCTGACCTGCGGAGAATCAGGGGCCGTGGCCGCCGACGCGGAAACGGTGGTGCGCCACCCGGTGTTTCGCGCCGACGTGATCGACCGTGTCGGCCGCGGCGACGCGTTCGCCGCGGGATTCCTCTACGGGTATCTCGCGCGGGGCGCCGGCAACGGCCTTCGGTACGGGGCCGCCCTGGCCGCGCTCAAGCAGACCTACGCAGGGGATTTTTGCCGCGCGACGCTGCGTGACGTGGACGCGGTGCTGCGCGGCGACGATCACGGTCTTCGGCGGTAGGCGGCGGGAAACGTCCCGGCCCGCCCGCCGGGCCGCGGCGAGCCTACCGGTCGTGGCGGGGCGCGGCGCCGTCGTCTCCCACGGGAGCCGGCCGGTCCTCCCGCGCGGGAGCAGGACGGCGGCGCGGCAGCACCACGCCGAGCGCCTGGCGAATCTCGGCAATGCCGCTCAGGGCCGCGAGGACTTTCGCGCGGGCGCCCCGGGCGCGGGCGCGCAGCTCGCGCGCATCGCGTTCGCTCGCGCGGCGCGCGCCGGTTAGTCGATCCGGAGGATCCGCGTCCGAAACCACCGGGCATCCTCCTTTGCGGCCTGGATCGTCGCGCGCATCCGCACCGCGATGCGGCGCAGCCTCAACGCCGTCATCAACAGCAGCAGGCCCATCGCCACTCCGATGCCGGCGAATACAATCAGGGCGGCGCCCCAGGCCGGTACGACCTGCGCGAGAGCGAGGACGGCCGCGGCCACCAGCAGCGCAATCACATAGAACCCGAGCATCATCACGGTGCTGAGCAGTACGGCGGCGACGACGATGTCGCGCACCGCCAGCCGGAGGTCCCGCGCCGCCGCGAGCGCGTAGGCCTGCGCTATGAGGCCGAGATTGCCCACCAGGCGCCGCAGAATCGTGCCGGTGCCGTCCGCCGCGGCGGCGTCCTCGTCCGCGATCCGCCGTCCGTCGTCGCTAGCGTCCCGCATCACGGCTCGCCTCCGTTCACGACACACCGACGGTCGCGTGATGGCGTTCGATGGGGCCGGCCCGGCGCCCTGCGCACCGCAGGAGGAGGCGCGCGGGGAGAGGAACACCTATCTCCCGCACCGCGCGAATGCGCTGAAGGAGGACCGCCCACGGCGATGGTCCCGTCCTGCGTCAAGACACCGGCCTTGAGCGCGATCGAGCGGCACGTGGTCGTCGTCGGCGCCGGGCCGGCCGGGCTCGCCGCGACCGGTGAGGCGCAAGCCGCCGGTGCCCGTGTGCTGCTCCTGGAAGAGCGCCCCGTGCTGGGCGGGCGCGCCGTCCTCGTGCCGGGCGCGCGCGGCCTCACAGAGGGCTTGATGCGGAGTCTTGGGTCTGCGGAAGTGTGGCGCAGCACGCCGGTGTGGGGGATCGCGGGCCGTTCGCTCGCGGTGCTTCGTGCGCAGCGGATCGAAACCGTCACGGGCGCCGCAATCATCCTTGCCACCGGCGCGCCCGAGGTGATGATGCCGTTCCCGGGATGGACGCTGTCAGGGGTGCTGACGCTCGAGGCGGCGTGGGACGCGGTCCGCGCCGGCCGGGTCACCGCCGAGTCCGGACCGGCGGTCGTCGTCGCACGGGGCGAGCATGCCGCGCTTGCGACGCGGCTCGCCGAGCGAGGGCTCACCGTGACCCTCGTCGCGCCCGACCGGCCGAACGGCGTGCCCGCCGCGATCCCCGTGCTGCCCGGTGTGCCGGCCGAGGCGCGAGGCCCCGCCGCCGTCGAGGAATTGCTGTTGGACGACGGCGTCTCGCGTCCGTGCCGCCTTCTGTGTGTTGAATCGCCGCGCGCCCCCGCGGTCGAGCTGGCGCGCCTCGCGGGCTCGCCCTGCGTATACCAGCCGCTGCTCGGCGGCTTCGTGCCGCGCTACGATCCGACGCTGGCGGTGCATGGTCCGACGGCGGGCTTGTTCGTCGCCGGGGACGCCGCCGGTGTGGACACGCCGCGCGCGGCCGCGGAATCCGGCCGTCTCGCGGCGCGCGCCGCGCTCCGGCTGCTCGGGATATTGGAGGAGCCCGACGTCAAGATGGCGGAGGCGCGCCAGCGGCTTGCTGCGGCCGCCTCTCCGTTGCGGCACGCGGCACGGGAGGCTCTGATGCTCGGCGCGATGCCTGACGATGTGATCGAAGAATGGGCGCCGCGGCCTGACACGACCGTGTGCGCCTGCGAAGGCGTGCGGCTCGACGCGCTGCGCGAGGCGGCGGTGGGGGGCGCCGTGACGCCCGATGCGCTCGCCGCCCAGACGCGCTGCGGGTTGGGCGACTGCCGGTGGCGGCGGTGCGGGCCCCCCTTGGTTCGCTGGCTCAGCGGGTTTTTGCAGATCCCGGCCGGCCGCGTGCCGCTGCCGTCGTTGTGGCCGCCGCTTCGACCCCTCCCGCTCACCGCGCTCGTGCGCCCCGACGCGCAGGACGCGGATCGTGCCTGATCGCGCGCGAGGATACGAGGTGGCGGTGCTCGGCGCCGGCTGCGCCGGGGCGGCCGTTGCCTACGCGCTCGCCCGCCGGCGCATCGCGCCGGTGGTTGTCGATACATCTCGTCCCGACTACGCCGTGCCGGCGTCGGCCGCCGTTGCGGCGCAGAGTGGCACTCCGGCCGACATCCGGCTCGCCGTGCGGAGCGCCGAACGATTTCCGGAGCTCCAGGACGCGGTCGGCGCCTTCGGGTACCGGCGCACAGGCGGGATGACGGTGGCGCTGACCGACGCGGACGCCGAGACGGGCCGTGCGCGCGCCGCGCAGGCCGGCGCGGCCGGGCTGCCGGTGCTGTGGCTGTCGCGCGAGGAGGCGCTGCGGCGCGAGCCGGGCTTGACCGAGCACATCCTCGGCGCGGTGTACTGCGGGTACGACGGCGTCGCGGACCCGGGAGCGCTGGCACGCCGGCTGCTCGCGGCGGCGGTGCGCTTCGGCGGCGCGGCGCATCTCGACTGCGGCTACATCGGTATCATCCGCCAGAGCGCGGGTTTTCGTATTCGGGCCGGGCGCGACGAGATCGTGGCGCGGCGGGTCGTGGTGGCATCGGCGGAGGCGCTGCGCGTGGCCGGGCGGCAGCTCGGTGACGGACTGCCGATGCGGAACAGACGGTGCCGCGTCGGCGTCACGGAACGAGTCGCGCCGCTGCTGCGGCATACCGTCAACGGGATCCGTCAACATCCGTCCGGGGAAGTAGTGCTCGATTCGCCCGCGTTCGCCGGCGAAGGCGCGTCCGCGGTAGACGCGCGGGCGCTCGTCGAGACGCTGCGCCGGATCGCCACGGCCGCGGTGCGCCTGGTGCCCGGGCTCGAACCGGCGCGGATCATTCACGCGCCGCGGCTGGTCTCCGCCGAGCCGGCCGACGGCCGGCCGGCCGTCGGCCGGCTCGAGGATGATCTGTACCTCGCGATTCCAGGCGCCGATTGGGCGGTGACCCACTGTGCTGTCATCGGCGACGTAATCGCGGAGGCCGTGTCGCGGAACCTGTGGCCGGACGGGCTGGACATTTGGGCGCCCAGCCGCTTCGCCGTCGCCGCAGCAGCCGCGGGGACGGCAGCAGGTGCCGCCCCAGACAGGGGGGTGCAGGATTCGCCCCAAGGTTCGTAGTAAGGAGGAAGCACTTTGTTGGGCTGTTAGGCCTGGGGGAGGAATGAAGTAGTTATGCCTAAGGGTACGGTGAAGTGGTTTAATCGCGAGAAAGGTTATGGCTTTATTACCCCCGAGGAAGGAAAGGACGTATTCGTGCACTACACCGGTATTGCCGGCGAAGGGTTCCGCAACCTCGAGGAGGGCCAGGTCGTCGAGTTCGAGATCACACAGGGTCAGAAAGGCCCGCAGGCCCAGAATGTGAGGGTGGTCGGCTAGCCGGCGAAACCTCCAACAACTGCGCCAACACACACAACTGCTTCAAAGGCGCCTGGCCAAAAGCCCGGCGCCTTCTATTTTGGGATTTCGGGTACCTTCCGCCCCGTTCTAGCCGAATCCTTGATGAGCCATCATTCATTTTGAGGGTAACTCTGGTTTTCCTACACCATTTTCGGAGAGAAGATCGATTCTTGGGGGCGACCTCGAAGGCGATATGTTGCGTATGGCCTTAGATGCATGATAGATTAAAACGAGGGCAGCAAAATGGCAAGGAGAGCGAGAAGGGCCGCAAATCAGCGCAAGTCTCGCGGTTCGGCCAGAAAAATGGCGCGGACACGCGCCTCTCGCGCCCCAAGGGCCTCGAAACCGTCCAAACCCCGCGCGAAGCCTGGGCAGACACGGGTGAAAGTGGTTCGTTCAAGGACCACGAAGGCCAGCAGAGCGCGGAAGACCGTCGTTCGCCGTCCGGCTCGACCGCTCCCTCCGGCGGAGATGCTCAGCGAACGGCTGTTCTTGTCCAGTCTTGAGCGCAGCCTCCGGGACAATCGCCTTGTCTGGGAGGCTCTTGCCAAGCGATGAAATACCTGACCGCGGAGCAACTGCGGACGGTCAACCAGCGGATGATCCGGGCGACCGGCGGCCTGTATTTGGCCGGTGAACAGAACGTGGTCTATCCGCCCAGTCTTGACTCCCTCGTCAATTTTGTCCAGACACGCATCGCGCTCCGCCCGCAGCCGACGGTGTGGGACCTTGCCGCGTTCTACCTCGACCGGCTGATCCGCGACCAGATCTTCCACGACGGCAACAAGCGCACAGCGCTCGAGGCCACGCGGCTGTTCCTCGAGAGCGCCGGGTACCGGTTGGCGCTGACCCCGGCGGCCGAAACAGTCGAGTTCATCACCGGCGTAGCGAAGGGCGGCATGACCCGCGACGGCATCGCGGTCTGGCTGCGCGGTCACGCCAAGCGCAAGAGCAACGGCAAAAAGTAGCGTCCTCGTCGCTTCATAAAAGACGCGTCGCGATCGTATAGCCGCCGAGCAGTATGAAGGCGATGCCGGCTGCGATACGGGCGATCCGTGACGCCTGTCGCCCCGCTTCGGCCCCGATGATGCGGCCGATCCAGACGCCGGCGGCCGTGACGGTGAACGCCTGCACGCCAATGGCACACACGACCGGAGCCACAGGCAGCCGGAGCGCTCCGAGGGGAAACCCCATCGCGAGCTCGTCCGTGGAGATACCGAAGCCCGCGAGCATCATCCCGTGCGGCGATTCGAGCGGGATCGCCGATCGCTCCTCTTGGTCGAGCGTCTCGCGGAGAACGTTGACGCCGATGCCGACCAGGATGGCGCCGCCCGCGTAGACGGCGAGTGCGTCGAACCAGCGCCCCGCGTAGACGCCGGCGGCAATTCCGAGAAACGGCATCACCGTCTCGAAGAGCGCAAAGAGCAGAGCGGGTCTCAGCGGCCGTAGACCCCGCAGCCCCAACGCGACGGCGGCCGCGAACGTGTCGAAGCCAAGGGGCAGCACAAACGCGGCCATTTTCAACGCCATAGCGCAGGCACGGCTTCCACGGCTTCACGGCGGGGTCCTTGCACCCGCCCGCCGGCCGGTCGCGGTCTTGACACCGCGGCGGGCGCGCGGGATGATGGGGACAGTGAACGAAAGGAGGTGATGCGGATGGCCCATAGTAGACCCGGCTCCATGTCGTACCGTCCGACCTGCCCCCAGTATCCGCGCGAGGTGATGGCCGGGTAACACGTCCGCACTTCCGGCCGCCATCAGCGCAGCGGCACAGCTGGATGATGACGGTTCGGCAGGAGACTCCGCATACGGCGCGCTCCGAGCTCGCAGGTCCCGGAGACGCCGCGTAAGGCAGAAGGTGATTGGTCATGGCGGGGCCCGCCCGGAAACCGGGCGGGCCCCGCACGTTTACCTCACGGTTTCGGGATCGCGTCCCATAGATTGAGTGTGTTGAGATACACCAGGTCAAACATCATCGTCCCGTCCGTGACCGCGTCCGACATGTGGATCGCGCGCGCGAACGTCCGCGGCTGCCCCTGGTACAGCGTCAGGAGCAGGGCCCCGACGACCGCCGTGTCGCCGTGCACGAGCTGCGTGCCGAGGATCCCGCTGCCCTGCACGCTGATCAGCGCACCGTCGTGCCGGCGGATGGCCTCCCCCATCGTCACCGGCCGGTAATACAGCCCGATCATGAGATAATCGAGCAGCGGAGCCAGGCCCGCGCGAACCCAGGGGTCCCCGATCCATCCATACGGCGCCCGGACGCTTGGGCTCGCCCAATTCACGCCTTCATTGTAATAGACCGAGTACCACGCGCCGACGTACATAGCCACCGTTACCCCGGGGCGGACCGTCCGGGCGACCCCCGCGGCCGCACGCGTGTACGCCATGATGGTATGCGCCCGATAGCCGAGCCAGGCCTGATACAGCGGGCCGAAGCGGCGCGTGACCCAGTACCCCTGCGGGACGTAGGCGTAGATGTCGTCCGGCCAGTGCGCCACCGGGTGGCCGATCGTTCGTTCGAATGCCGCGCGGCTGAGATCCGAGAAGTCTTCCGACAGGTCGTCGTACCGCGTCCGATCCAGCACGATGCCGTCGACGTCGTACCGCGCCACGATCTCGCGCACCGCGGCCAGTTCGTAGTTCCACACCTCCGGATTCGCCGGATTGGCGAACGCGAAGATGCCGTGGGCCGAGGACGGCTCCATGCGCGTCTCGACCGGCCCGATCGTGACGTGGTCGCCCGGCCGCAGCGCGTGACGGAGCCAGTCCGCCGCGGCGCCGTGCCCCGACAGGACATATCCGTTCTTGGGAATCGCCACCGGCCCCGGATCGGCGGGCCCGGCGGCCCGATCGCGCACCTCCGTTACCGCATCGGCGGCCACCGCCGCCTCGACGCCGTACCGCGACGCCGGGCTTGCACCGCCGCTCGCCGGCGTGTAGAGGATCAGCTGGTCCTGTCCGCGCGGAACATCGACGCCCGTCAATTCGTAGGAGGTATCGTTGGGAGCGACGATGCGCCGGTAGGCCACGTACGCCGTCGCCTGATAATCAGGGTGCGTGAACGACGGGCCGGCCTGCATCGGCGAGTAGCCCTCGCCAAACGTGTTGATCGCCGCGTGGACCTTGAGGCCCCGGGCGTGCGCCTCCGCGATGATCGTCCCCAGCAGGTCGTAGCCGCGCGGATACCACTCCGCGGGCGGCGGGTAACTCCCGCCGGCGCCCGAGTGCGGGATCGGCGAGTCGGCGATCGACGGGATGAATGCGCTGGGGTAGATCACGTAGCCCCAGGCGTTCTTGGCCTCGGGCATGACGACATCGATGCCGGCCGCCTTCGCGCGGTCGAGCGCGGCGCGCACTCCGTCGACCGTGCTGAGCTGCTTGAGGTTCGCGCCGGGCTCGATCCACAGGGCGCGATGCGGGACCTGCGGCGCGGCCGCGGCCCCCGGGACCGGTGACGCGGGAAGGACGAGCGCCGTGGCGAGCAGCGCGGCGAGGAGCCACCCGGTCTTCGCGGGGCGGCGCGGCCGCGCGCGGCCCTTGCAACGGCGGAACTTGGCGATTAGGATAGGGGCTGTCTGCTTGGAAGGGGGGATTCGCTCGTGATTCAGGCCGAGTCGCTCTCCCGCAGTTACGGGGAGCGTTGGGCCATCCGCGACGTGTCGTTTCAGGCTCGTGAAGGCGAGATCCTTGGATTCCTCGGCCCGAACGGCGCCGGCAAGACGACGACGATGCGGATCCTGACGGGATTTCTGGCGCCCACGGCGGGGCGAGCGTCGATCGCCGGGTTCGATATCGTGGAAAAGCCGCTCGAGGCGAAGCGTCATCTCGGGTATCTGCCGGAAGTGGTCCCGCTCTACGACGAGTTTACCACGCGCGAGTACCTTTCCTTCGTCGCGCGTCTCAAGCGGGTCGAGGGTCGCCGGATTCCGGACGCGGTGGAGCGGGCCATGACGCTGTGCAGGGTCGACGACGTGGCCGACCGCCTCGTGCGCAACCTGTCGCGCGGCTACCGCCAGCGCGTCGGACTGGCCCACGCGATCGTGCACGACCCCGAGGTGTTGATTCTCGACGAGCCGACCTCCGCGATGGATCCGCGGCAGATCGTCGAGATCCGCAACGTGATCAAGGGTCTGCGCGGATCCCACACGATCATCCTGAGCACGCACATCCTGCCCGAGGCGACCGCGGTGTGCGACCGCGTGATCGTCCTCAACGAGGGCGCCGTCGTCGCCGTGGACACTTACGAGCAGCTGGCGGCCCGGCTGCGCAACTCGGACAAGACCCTCGTGTGCGCGGCCCGGCCCGCGGCCGACCTCGCCAGGCGCCTCGGCGCGATCGCGGGGGTGCGGCATGTGACGGCCGGCGGGGGGCCGGGGGAGCTGCTGGTGGAGTCCGACCTCGGCACCGACGTCCGCGAGCACGTCGCCCGCGCGGTCGTGGAATCCGGCGTCGGCCTGCTCGAGCTCCGCCCGCTGTCCATGAGCCTCGAGGACGTCTTCCTCAAGCTCGTTACGCACGAGGACGGCGCCGCCCAACCCCAAGGTCCCGCGCAGTCGGGAGACGGCGGATCGAAGGGAGCCGGGGCATGAGCGGCACGCTCGTCATCGCGCGCAAGGAGTTCAAGCAGCTGTTCGCGTCGCCGATCGCCTACGTGGCGCTGGCGATGTTCTTCCTGATCACGGGATTCCTGTTCTTCTCGTTGATCGGCCTGTACACGACGCAGGTGCTGCAGCTGCAGGGCACGCCGCCCGCGGACTTCAACCCGACGCGGATCATCTTCAGCCCGTTGTTCCAGGACGTCAGCTTCGTGCTGATCCTCCTCGTGCCGGTGCTTACGATGCGCCTCGTCTCGGAGGAAGACCGCGCCCGCACGATGGAGCTGCTGGCGACTTCGCCGATCACGAGCACCGCGATCATTCTCGGCAAGTACCTCGCCGCCGTCGCGCTGTACCTGGTGCTCCTGGCGATCAGCGCCTACATGCCGCTCAGCCTCGCCGTGATCGGCCGCCTCGACTGGGGACTCCTCGGCGCGACCTACCTCGGCCTCCTGTTGCTCGGCGCGGCGTTCCTCGCGATCGGCCTGTTCGCGTCGACGCTCAACGAAAACCAGATCGTGTCCGCGGCGATCGGCTTCTCGCTCCTGCTGCTGCTCTGGGTGCTCGGCTTCGCGCAGCAGGCCACGGGCTCCGTGACCCAGCAGATCCTATCCAGCCTCGCCGTGGCGACGCACTTCAACACGTTCTCGAACGGCACGGTGGATACGCAGGACGTGCTGTTCTTCCTGAGCCTCGCGGGCTTCTTCCTGTTCCTCGGCGCGCTGGCGCTCGAGTCCCGAAAGTGGAGGTAGCGTGATGCTCCGCCGCAACCGGCTCCTGACCGCCAACGCGCTCGTCGCCGCGCTGCTCGTCCTGGCGCTGCTCGTCGGGCTCAACTATCTCGGCGTCGAGCACCACGTCCGCTGGGACCTCACGGCGACCCGCGAGCATTCCCTGTCGCCGCAGACCCTCAAGGTCCTCCGGACGCTGCCCGGGCCCGTGCAGGCCGTCGCCTTCCCGAGCTCCGACTCGACGGGCCGCTACCGGGACCTGCTCGGCACCTATCAGTACTACTCGAAGAACTTCCAGTTCCGGCTCGTCGATCCCGACCGCAACCCCGCCGAGGCACAGCGGTACAAGGTGACGTCCTACGGCCAGATCGTGCTGCAGCGCGGCGCCGTGACGTATACGGTCGACGACGCGACCGAAGACGCGCTGACCAACGGCCTCCTGCACGTCCTGGAGACCGGCAAGAAGACGTTGTATGTCGTCCAGGGAGACGGCGAGGCGCCGGCCGACGACTTTACCCGCGTCGGCATGGGCACGGTCAAGCAGGCCCTGACCGGCAAGGGGTTCGACGTGAAGCCGCTGTTCCTCATCAAGGAGGCGCACGTGCCGGCCGACGCCTCCGCGGTCGTGCTGGCCTCGCCGAGCCAGGAGCTGCCGGGTCAGGTGCTCGACGCCCTCGACGCCTACTACCACGACGGCGGCCACCTGCTGGTGCTCATCGATCCCACGAGCCCGGCCGGCGTGCGGGCGTGGCTCGGGCGCGAGTTCCACGTCGCCGCCCCCGGCGGCCTCGTCGTCGACCCGGTGTCTCGCCTCCTCGGGGCGAACCCGGCGGTGCCGATCGTCACGCAGTATCCGTACAGCGATATCACGCAGAACTTCAATCTCGCGACGGCGTTCCCCGTCGCGACGCCGCTCGTGCCCGATCCCAAGGCCAAGGACGTCACAATCACGCCGATCGTCAAGAGCTCCGACGCGAGTTACGTGAAGACGAACCTTGACGCGAAGGACATCGCCTTCCAGGCGGGCGTCGATCGCAAGGGACCGTCGGTGCTCGGCGTGGAGGTCACCCCGTCGGGGACCGGCGCGGCGCCGGCGTCTCCGGCGGCGTCGGTCACCCCGACCGCGCCCGGTGCATCGCCCGCGCCCTCGAAGGGCGTGGCCGCGGCCAAACCCGCGGCCGCGCCGGCAAGTCCGGCCAAAGGATCCGCCGTGCTGTTCGGCAACAGCTCGTTCGTCCGGAACAGCTACGTCGGGCTGGTCGGCAACCGCGACCTGTTCACGAGCACCGTCGCCTGGCTCACGCAGTCGGGGAACCTCGTCAGCATCGCCCCGCGCGTCTCGCCGTTCGACCCGTTCATCATCTCCGGGCAGCAGGGCCGCTATCTTTTCCTGGGCAGCGTGATCGCGCTGCCGCTCGCGCTCCTCGTGCTCGGCGGGTCGGTGTACTTCCGCAGGCGCAGCCTGTGAGTCCCCGGATCACGATCGCGCTGGCGCTCGTCGTCGCGCTCGTCGGGGCCTACATTGTGGTCGTCGACCGGCCGCAGGCGCAGCGCGCGGAAGAGGCGCGGCACCTCGTGCATCTGCCGAAGGCCTCGATCACGCAGATCACGGTGCGGAGCGGCAAGAACACGGCCGAGCTCGTGCGGACCGACGCCACGCACTGGATGCTGACCCGGCCGTTCACGGCGCCGGCGTCTACCTACGCCGTGTCCGACCTGCTCGACGGCGTGCTCGCGATCGTGCCGCAGCGGACCGTCGCCGACAAGACGACGGACTGGGCCGCGTACGGCCTGGCGACGCCGGACACCGAGCTCACCCTTCATACCCAAGACGGCAAGACGGCCGCCGTCGACATCGGCAAGACATCGCCGGTCTCGACGGGGTTGTACGCGCGCGCGGTGCCCGGGGACGCGGTGTACCTCGTCGACGCGTCGGCCCGGGAGGCGCTGGCCAAGACGGCCGCCGACCTGCGGCAGAAGACACTCGCGGATTTTTCGAACGCGGACGTGCAGCACGTGCGCGTCACCTCCCCATCCGGCGTGCTCGCCGTCGACCGCATCGGGTCGGACCGCTGGCGCCTCGGCGGCGCCCACCCGTGGCCGGCCGATGATTTCAAAGTCACGGATCTTTTCTTCCCGGTCACCACCTCGGACGCCAAGGCGTT
This sequence comes from bacterium, assembly GCA_035934535.1. Classification (GTDB taxonomy): domain Bacteria; phylum Sysuimicrobiota; class Sysuimicrobiia; order Sysuimicrobiales; family Segetimicrobiaceae; genus DASSJF01. The sequence goes on along the minus strand of DASYXS010000079.1, from coordinate 14,958 downwards.
CCACGACGGGGTGCGCGACCTCGTGCCCTACGGGCTCGACCACCCGGCCGTCACCGTGGAGGTCACCCTGAAGAACCGGTCGATGCCGCTCCGTCTGATCTTCGCGTCAAAAGGGAAGGTTACGTATGCGATGGTGGCGGGGGCGTCGACGGTGCTGGAACTGGACGCGGGGTTGGTGAAGCGGCTGACGCCCGCGTCCATCGCGCTGGTGAGCAAGCGCCTCCTGCCGTACAATGCGCAAAACCTCACCGCGGTGACGTGGAGCCGGCCCGGGGTCCCCAAGGATTCACATCGGTCCAGTGAATCCTTGGGGTGGGCTGTGTTGCAGATCCGCCGTCAGGGCCCCGGCTTCTCGGGCGGCGGCCTCTCGGACAGCCAGATCACGGACATGTTCTCGTCGATCAACATCCTCGAGGCCGATACCGTGGAGGCGCTCGCGGCGCCGCCGCCGGGTGCGCCCGCTTTCGCCGTTCAGACGGACGGGGGCGAGGGCGCGCAGTTCCGCCTCATGGTGTATCACCGCCCCGGTGGCGCGTGGCTCGCGACCAACCCGGCGCTCGGCCTGCAGTACGGACTGCCGTCGAACGCCTTCGACGGCTTCCCGAAGGCCATCACGGCGTTCCTCGGCCTGCCCAAGGCCGCGCCGGCCGGCGGGACCAAGCCGGCGCCCCCGGGCCGCCCGGCGACCGTGACGCCGACACAACCGGGCGCCGGCGTCACACCGACGGCCCCGCAACCCGGCGGGCCCTCCGCTCCGGCGAAGCCCCCGACGCCGTGAATCGGTTCCGGCCGCGCACGGCGCCGTTGCGGCCGGAGGGCGCGAGGCGGGGGAGGACGGACGCGTCCGTGCGGCGAAAAGCCTCCCAATTTATCTCGCACCACACATACCAGCGGACGGCGCAGATGAAGACGACGCAACTGACGCGACAGGGCTGGGCCCGCGCGCTCGCCATTCTCCTCGTGCTGGGTTGCTTCACGCCGGCGGCCCGCGGCGCGGGGCCCGCCGACTGGCCGATCGTCCTCGCCTCGAACGTCGTGACGCTTCCCGTCGCGGCCGGCGTCGAGTACCGGCACGTCTCGATGACGACGTCCGACGGGCCGCTCGATCTCCACCACCTGCTCGTGGATCTGCGCAATCCCACGGTGCACATGGGGGTCGGCATCGCGCACGATCAGCTGATCAGCGACGACGAGCCCGTCTCGTCGATGGCGGCCCGCGCCGGAGCGATCGCCGGCATCAACGCCGATTACTTCGATATCCACCAGTCGGGCATGCCGCTCAACATCGTCATCAGCGACGGCCAGCTGCTGCGGAGCCCGTGGCGGTTCGTTGCCCTCGTCATCAACCGCGACGGCGTCGCGCGCATCGTGCGTTACCGCTGGACGGGAACGGTCGTCACCGATTCCGGCGAGACACAGCCGCTCGAGAGTTTCAACGCCGGCATGCCGCAGAACGGCATCACCGTGATCTCGAACGTGCGCGGGTACGGGGCGCCGCCGCCGGACGCGGGCGCGCGCCAGGCCGTCGCCGAACTGTCCGCCGCCGATCCCGCATCCGCGGGCACGGGCGGACGCTACTTCGTCAAGCAGATCTGGGCGCAACAGCCGTTCTACGCGCCGTTCCCGCGGGGCGAGATCATTCTCGTCGGCCGCGGCGCCGGCGCGGACTGGATCCAACAGCGTCTCAGCGCCGGCATGACGGTCGCCGTCAACCTGACGACCGACCCCGACTGGCACGACGCGCAGGTCGCCGTCGGCGGCGGGCCGATTCTGGTGGACGGCGGCCGGCTCATCGAAGATTCCGATGCGCCCGCAGCCGCCGAGCGGAACATCCGCTACCCGGCGGCGGCGGTCGGCATCAGCGCCGACGGCCGCTACCTGACCTTCGTCGAGGCGGACGGCCGCCAGCCGTGGCTCAGCATCGGACTGACGCGCCCGCAGCTCGCCGCGTACATGCAGCGGCAGGGCGCCTACCAGGCGATGGCTTTCGACAGCGGCGGATCGGCGACGATGGTCGTGCGAATGCCCGGGCAGCCGCAGGTCTCGACCGTCAACTCGCCGTCGGACGGGACCGAGCGCCCCGTCGCCGACGCGGTGCTGGTCTATACAACCGCGACGCCGGGCCCGCCGGCGCGAATTCTGGTCAACAACAACCAGCCGCTCGTGCTGTACCCCGGCGCCCGGGTGACGCCGCCTGCGATCGGCGTGGACGCGCAGGGGAACCCCGTCGCGCTGACCGAGGCGATGCAGCTCGCCGCGTCCGGCGGACTCCTCCGGATCGACGGGCTGCCGTCCCGCGGAACGGCCGCGGCCAGACCGCCCGCGCCGGATTTCGTGAGCGTCGCGACCGACGGGAGCATCGTCGCGGGATCACAGCCCGCGGATGGAACTGTGACCGTGCAGAGCGGCGCGGCCGCGGGCTCGGTGCCGGTCTCGGTCGTGACGCGGCTGGCGCGGCTGGTCGTCACGCCCGGCGCCCTCTCGGTCGCGCCGGGCGAAGGCGCGCCGCTCCGGGTGTCCGGCCGCGATCCCTCCGGCCGCCTCGTTGCGCTTCCTCAGGACGCGGTCGCGTGGCAGGTCGCGCCGCCGTCGCTCGGCGCCGTGCAGGCACCGGGCACGTTTCTTGCCGGACCGGCAACCGGCGCGGGACTCTTGACCGCGCGTCTTGCCGGCGCCAGCACCGACGTCCGCGTCTCGGTCGGCGGCCCCGTGAGCCGCCTTATCCCGGCCTTCGAGGAGCAGGCTTCGTTCCGAGGTTATCCGCCGCAGACCGTGACCGGTGAGGTGACGCTGGTTTCGACGCCGAGCCGCGAGAACCGCCAGTCGCTGCGCCTCGCGTTCCACCTCGACGGGCAGGGCAGCCGCGCCGCCTACGTGGAGACGGATCTGCTCATGCCGGGCGAGCCCACCGGCGTCTCGGTCTGGGTGTACGGCGACGGCGACGGGGCGTGGCTGCGCGGCGCCTACACCGACGCGAAGGGCGACCGCGGCACCGTCACGTTTGCGCGGCATGTGGACTGGCAGGGCTGGAAGCAGTTGACGGCCCCGCTTCCGAGCAGCCTAGCGTATCCGATTCGCTGGACCTACGTCTACGTGGTCGAGACCGATCCCACGAAGACGCCGAGCGGGGAGATCTTCCTCAGCGGACTGCGCGCCCTGTACAACCACTAGCGCCGTCGGGGGCGACAGGGAAGCCCCGTGTCCGCGCCGCATTGGACCGGGGTAAACCTATCACGCAGGACCACCACCCTATGAGTTCAGCATTACCGAGATCACCGCATCGGCGTGCTGCGGCGGGCGTGCTCCTGCGCCGCCGCCCCACGATCCCCGCGGTATTGCTGGTGGCGGCGCTTCTCGTCGCCGGACCGGCGCGGGGGCTCCCGGCCCTCGACCGCCTCGCCGCCGCGGTCGACTCCTACCGCCGCAACGATCTCGCCAGCGCACAGACGCTGCTCGAGCCGCTCGCGCAGGAGGACGGCGCCGACGGCGGGCGCGCCGCGTACCTGCTCGGCGTCATCGGCATGGCGCAGAAGCGGTACGACGACGCCGCGGCGGCGTTCCGGCACGCCGCGAGCGCCGCGCCGCTTCTCGCCGATCACGCCGAGTACTACGCCGGGGTGGCCGACTTCGACGCGGGCCGCTTCGGCGACGCGGCCACCGCGTTCGCGGACGTGATCGCGCGCTTCCCCGATTCGAGCATGCGCGGCCTCGCGCTGTTCTGGCGGGCCGAGAGCTTGTGGAGCGCCCGCGCGGTCGAGGCGCCCGACGCCTTTCATCGGTACCTCGAGCAGTTCGGCCGGGGGATGCATGCCGCGCAGGCGTGGTTCGACGGGGGGCAGGCGCTCGAGGCGCAGGGGCGCTGGGCCGACGCCGCGCAGGCCTACCGGCGGATTTCGTGGGCCTTCGCCGCCAGTCCTTACGCGGGGTCCGCGCGCGCGCGTCTCGCGGCACTCGCGGGCGCGCACCCGCTGCCGGCGGACGCGACGCCGGTCGAAGTCTTCTATCAGCGCGCGCAAAGCGAGTTCGACGCCGGTGAAGGCGGCCAGGCGTGGACCGACCTTCAGCGCGTGCTCACGATGCCGCGCGCCTGGGCGTTCAACGACGGCACGTTCTATATGCTCGGCGTGTTGACGTACCAGCAACGCCGCTTCGCGGACGCGTCGCGGTGGTTCCAGCAGGACGTCGCGCTGCGGCAGACCCACGCGGACGATTCGCTGTTCTATCTGATGCGCATCGCGCTCGCGGGCGGCCGGGAGGCCGACGCGCTCTCGCTCGCGCGCCGGCTGGCGGCGGAGTACCCGAAGTCGTCGCTTGCGCCGCGCGGTCTCTCTCTCGTCGCGGAGACGCGCGCGGACCGCGGCGCCGTCGGGCCCGCCGTGGCCCTCTACAAGGAAACGGGCGAGCGGTTCCCGCTCACGTGGTACGGCAGCCGCGCGCTGTGGCGGGTCGGCTGGCTGCTGTCGCGGAGCGGCCAGTGGGCGGCGGCGCGCACGGCGTGGCTGCACGCCGCGGAGGCCGCCGCCGGAACCGACGCCGCGGCCGCGTCGTGGTACTGGGCCGCCAGGGCGGCGGCGCAGACCGGTCACGCCGATCTGGCGGCCGCGGAGTACCGCCGCGCGGCGGCGCTCTACGGCGACACGTACTACGGCCAGGACGCCGCGGCCCGTCTCGGCGCCTCCGTCCGGGCCGCCATCGGTCCCGACTCTCCCGAGGTGCCCGCGGGCGCCATTCCGGCGCTCGACCGGTTTCGCGAGCTCGACGCGCTGGCGCAGACGGACGACGCGACGGGCGACCTCGAAGCGGCCGCGGTCGCGGCCCCTGCCGCGACCCGGCCCGCGGTGCTGATCCTGCTGAGTCAGCGCTACATCCAGCTGGACACGCCGCGCCGCGGCATTGGCGTGGCCGAAGACGCCCGCGATGCCCTCGGCACCCCGGCCCCGCACCGGCTTCCCCTCGCGCTGTGGCAGGCGCTCTATCCCCGCCCGCTGTGGACGGCGATCACACAGGCCGCGTCCCGCGACGGGGTGGACCCGTACCTCATCGCCGGGGTGATCCGGGAGGAGAGCCGGTTCGATCCGGCCGCCGTCTCGTCGGCCGGCGCCTACGGCCTGATGCAGCTGATGCCGGGGACGGCGCAGAGCACGGCGCGCAGCCTCGGAATGACTTCGCCGGACCAGCGGGGGCTTGCCGATCCCGCGACGAACATCGCTCTTGGTGCCGCGGTCCTCAAAGCCGAGCTCATGCGGTTTGGCCGCGTCGATCTCGCACTCGCCGCCTACAACGCCGGCCCGAACGCGGTCCGCGGGTGGCGGGCGGCGCGGCCGGGCGCCGATCCGGACACCTTCGTCGAAGAGATCCCGTACAGCGAGACCCGCGGATACGTTAAGACGGTCCAGCAGTCGGCCGCGATGTATCGCTGGCTCTATCAGAACGGGCATCCAGCGGCGACCCAGTAACCTCGAGGAGGAGTTCATGCCCCAGGCCCGCGCGCTGTCATACGGCTCGTGGCCATCCCCTATCACGGCGGATCTCGTCGCCGCATCGGGGATCGGCCTCGAGCAGGTCATGCTCGACGGCGACGACGTCTACTGGATCGAAGCCCGGCCTGCGGAAGCCGGCCGGTCGGTCGTCGTGCGGCGGCAGGCGTCCGGCGCCGTCACCGACGTCACCCCCGCGCCGTTCAACGCGCGGACCCGCGTCCACGAGTATGGCGGCGGCGCCTACGCGGTGCGCGGCGCCGTCGTGTTCTTCTCGTCGTTCGACGACGGACGCCTCTACCGCTGCGGTCCGGGCGAGCCGCCGTCGGCGATCACGCCGGAAGGCGAGTACCGCTACGCCGATCTGGTCGTCGACCTTCGCCGCGACCGTCTCGTGTGCGTGCGGGAAGATCACACCGCGTCGGACCGCGAGGCGGTCAATACGATCGTGAGCGTCTCATGCCGGGGCGGCGTGGCGCCGCGCGTGCTCGTCTCGGGCAACGATTTCTATGCCGCGCCGCGCCTGTCCGCCGACGGCTCGCGCCTCGCCTGGCTCACCTGGAACCACCCCAACATGCCGTGGGACGGGACGGAGCTGTGGGTGGGCGAGCTCGCGCGCGACGGCACGGTGGCGGGTGCGCGCCGCGTTGCGGGCGGACCCAATGAATCCATTCTGCAGCCGGAGTGGGGTCCGGACGGCACGCTGTATTTTCTCGCCGATCCGGCGGGGTGGTGGAACCCGTACCGCTGGCGCGACGGCAGGGTCGAAGCGGTGCTCAAGGCCGCGTCCGAATTCGGCGGTCCGGCGTGGCGGCTCGGGCAGTCCACGTACTCGGTCGCGCCGGACGGCCGGCTGGTCTGCGTGCACCGCGCGGAGGGCGGCTCGCGCCTCGCCTGGCTGGATCCGGCGCGCGGCGTCCTCGAGCCGATCGCGCTGCCGTACACGTCGCTCGACAGTGTCCGGTGCGGGCGGCCCGGCATCGCGTTCATCGGCGGCTCGCCGACCGAGTTCCCGTCGGCGGTCCTGCCCGATCTACGGGCGCGCCGCATCGACGTGTTGCGAAAGTCCGCCGATGCGCCCGTCGGCGCGGCGTATCTCTCGCGGCCCGAGCCCGTGGAGTTCCCCACCGAGGGCGGGCTGACCGCGCACGCCCTGTACTATGCGCCGGCGAATCCGGACGTGACGCCGCCCGCGGACGAGCGCCCGCCCCTCATCGTGAGCGTCCACGGCGGGCCGACGGGCGCGGCGTCCTCGACCCTCAACCTCGGGCTGCAGTATTGGACCAGCCGCGGCTTCGCCGTGATCGACGTGAACTACGGCGGCAGCACCGGCTACGGGCGGGCGTACCGCGAGCGGCTCTACGGCCAGTGGGGGGTCGTGGACGTCGACGACGCGGTGAACGCGGCGCGCCACCTGATCGAGCGGGGGGCGGCAGACCCCGAGCGCGTCGTGATCCATGGCGGCAGCGCCGGCGGCTACACGACGCTGGCCGCGCTGACCTTCCGCGACTTCTTCGCCGCCGGCGCGAGCTACTTCGGGATCAGCGATCTCGTCGTGTTCCACGAAGAGACCCACAAGTTCGAATCCCGATACGACCAGCATCTCATCGGCCCGTATCCGGAACGGCTCGATCTCTACCGCGAGCGGTCGCCGATTCAGTCGATCGACCGGCTGCGCGCGCCGCTGATCCTGTTCCAGGGGCTCGAGGACAAGATCGTGCCGCCGAACCAGTCCGAGATGATCTTCGAGGCGGCCAAGCGCAAGGACATCCCCGTCGCGTACATCGCGTACCCGGGCGAGCAGCACGGCTTCCGCCGCGCGGAGCACATCACGCGCACGCTCGAAGCGGAACTCTATTTCTATTCGCAGATCTTCGGCTTTCCGCTGGCCGAGCCCGTAGAGCCGGTGCCGATCGAGAATCTCGAGAACGCCCCCCGCGGGCGCGCGCGCCGTGCCGGCGCCTCCGGGACCCGGACCCGCCGCGCCGGGGAGACCGCGGCTTCGCGGTCGGGCGGACCCGCCGCACCGGAGCCGGCAGGAGGCCGCGAAGCGGCCGGAGGTCCTGCGTCAGACAGGGCAGGAGGCCGCGAAGCGGCCGGAGGTCCAGCGCCAGACAGGGCGCCGGCCGAACCCGCCGCGCCGCCGCCCGACGAAGACGAAGCGCCGGAGCCGCGCGGGGGACGAGGCCGCGGGGGAGCGCGGAAGAAGGCGCGATAGGCCCGCCGCCGTGAGACTAAGTGGTTTCTTCGTCCAACATTTACGGAAACTGCGCGTGGAGTTAACCGGCCATAGGGTATCTTGGTGGGGGTGAGCGCGTCCGCAGAGCGCTGGCGCCGCTTCCGTCCTCACGGACGCGTGCTCGGGGTCGCGCATCGCGGAGCGTCGCGGGTGGCGCCCGAGAACACGCTCGCCGCGTTTCGGCGGGCGCTCGACGCCGGCGCGGCCGCGGTCGAATGCGACGTGCAGCGGACGCGGGACGGCCGGCTCGTCGTCATGCACGACCAAACGGTCGACCGGACGACGGACGGCCGGGGCCCCGTCGCGGCGCTCACAGTCGAGGAGGTCCGGCGGCTCGACGCCGGCCGGTGGCTCGATCCGGCGTTTGCCGGCGAGCGCGTCCCGTCGCTCGATGAAGTCCTCGATCTGCTGCGCGGGCGTGCCCTCGTGCTGCTCGAGATCAAAAACGGGCCGATGTTCTACGAGGGTATCGAAGCGCAGATCGCCGAGGCGCTGCGCCGGCACGGAATGCTCGACGCGGCGCTTGTGATGTCGTTCGATCACCCCGCGGTCCGGACGATGCGCGGGGCGGCCCCGGAGGTCGCGACGGCCATCATCTACAACGCCAGGTTGGTCGACGTGGTTGCGGCGGCGCGGGCCGCCGACGCCGATGCGGTGTGCCCATGGTGGGGCCTGGTGACCGCTGGTGTCGTGGCGGACGCGCACGAGGCCGGGCTCGGGGTGTTCCCGTGGACGATCGACGAAGAGCCGGTGATGCAGCGCTGCCTCGCGTGGGGCGTCGACGGCGTCACGTCGAACGACGTGCGGCTGCTCCAGCGGGTGATCGGCCGCGCGTGAGTCGGCGGGGATGGCGGGATCTCGGGTCCGCGCTCGCCTACCTGGTGCCGTCGCTCGCGGTCTTCATCGTGTTCGTCTTCTACCCGCTCGTCCGCAACGCGCAGTTGAGCCTCTACGAAACGGACCCGTTCGGCGGGCTCGGCATCTACGCGGGCGCCGGGAACTACCGCCGCCTGTTCGGCTCGCCGTCGTTCCTCAACAGCCTGCGCGTCAGTTTTCTCTTTGCCCTCTACACCGTCCCGGCCGGGATCGCGGCGGGGCTGCCGCTGGCGCTCTTGGCCAACCGGCCGATGCGGGGCATCATCGCCTACCGGACGGCCTTCTCGTTCACGATCGCGGTCAGCATCGCCGCGGCCGCGCTGATCTGGGATTGGCTCTTCGATCCCAATGTCGGCGTTCTCAACTACTTCCTGAGCCTCGCGCACGGCCCCGCGATCGGCTGGCTTACCGACCCGCGGTGGGCGCTGGCCGCGGTCGCCGCGGCCACGGTGTGGAAGGACCTCGGGTTCAACGTGGTCGTGCTGCTCGCCGCGCTGCAGGGCGTGCCCGACGAATTGGTGGAAGCCGCCCGCATTGACGGCGCCGGGCCGTGGGGCGTTTTCCGGCACGTCGTGGTCCCGGCGATCTCGCCGGCCCTGTTCTTCCTCGGGGTGGTCGCGACGATCGGCGTGCTGCAGTCCTTCGGCCAGATCAACATCCTCACGCAGGGCGGCCCCGTCGAGTCGACCAACGTGATCGTCTACTCGATCTTCCGCAACGCGTTCGTGAACTTTCGCTTCGGCCTCGCCGCGGCGCAGGCCATGGTGCTGTTCGTGCTGATGCTGATCCTGACGGGGCTCCAGTTCACGGTGTTCGAGCGGTGGGTGACGTACCAGTGACGTCGAGGCTCCGATTACATGGTTGCCGGGGCGCTTTGGTTCGCGCCGCAGGCCCAGGAGTCGGCCGGCACACGCGGGTCGCGCTCGCCCACGTCGGGATGGCCGCGATCGCCGTCGTCGTGTTGTTTCCGCTGTTGTTTGCGCTCTCAACGAGCCTTAAGTCCGCGGCCGAGCTCGGCCGGTACCCGCCCTCGCTCTGGCCGCACACGCCGGTGCTCGACAACTACGGGGAGGCGCTCACCAAGGCGCCGCTCGGCCGCTTCCTGCTGAACTCCGCGGTCCAGTCGGGCGCGGTCACGCTCGGCCAGCTGCTGACCTCCTCGCTCGCCGCGTTCGCGTTTGCCTTCATCGAATTTCCGGGCCGGCGCGCGCTGTTCTTCGCGTTTCTCGCGACGCTGATGGTGCCGCTGGAAGTGACGCTGATTCCGAACTACCTCACGATCCGCGGCCTCGGCTGGCTCGATACCTATCCGGCGCTCGTGGCGCCGTTTCTGGCCACCGCGTTCGGCACGTTCCTGCTGCGCCAGTTCTTCCTCACGATCCCGCGCGAGCTGGCCGACGCGGCGCGGATCGACGGCTGCTCGCGCCGGCGCTTCCTGTGGACGATCGTCCTGCCGCTCGCCCGCCCGGCCCTCGCGACGCTCGCGATCTACGCGTTTCTGTCGACGTGGAACCAGTACCTCTGGCCGCTCCTGGTGATCAACTCGACGGCGATGCGGACCGTGCAGATCGGCCTCGCGCTCCTGCAGTCGCAGGAGGCCGTGTCGTGGGGACTCGTGATGGCGGGCGTCGTGATCATCGTGCTGCCGACCGCGGTGGTGTTCCTGCTCGGCTACCGGCACGTCGTCCGAGGACTGACGGCCGGTGCGGTGAAGGGTTAATCGCACAGGGGAGGGATGTTATGGCGACGCGGGTGACCAGACGAACGGTGCTTCGCACGGCGGGCGCGCTCACCGCCGGCCTGGCGTTCGGCGGACGGGGGGTCCCGCCGGCCGCGGCGCAGGCGCCGACCCGGATCGTGTTCTGGCATTCTATGGGCGGCGCGCTCGGCGAAACGGTCATCCGAGCCTTCGTGAGCCGCTTCAACGCGTCCCGCCGTGACATCCAGGTGGAGGCGCAGTTCCAGGGGACGTACGACGACGCCGTCAACAAGCTACGGGCGTCGATCCAGTCGTCCGCCGTGCCGGCGGTGGCGCAGGTCTACGACATCGGCACGCGCTTCATGATCGACAGCAAGGGCGTCGTCCCGATGCAGGACTTCATCGACCGTGAAAAGGTCGACCTCGGCCAGCTCGAGCCGAACATCCTCGCCTACTACCGGGTGGGCGGCCGCCTGTACTCGATGCCGTTCAACACGTCGAGCGCGATCCTCTACTACAACAAGGACCTCTTCGAGAAGGCCGGGCTCGACCCGAACCGGCCGCCGCGGACGTTCGAAGAGATCGAGGACTACGCCAAGCGGCTCGTGCAGAGCGGCGCCACCCGCTCGGGCGTCGCGCTCGCGATCTACGGCTGGTTCTTCGAGCAGCTGCTCGCGCGGCAGGGCGCCCTCTACTGCGACCACGGCAACGGCCGGGACGCTCCCCCGTCCGCGGTGGTCTTCAACCACGAGGAAGAGGGGATCCGGATTCTGGAATGGTGGGCGCGAATGGTGAAGGCCGGCGTCGCGACCAACCCCGGCCGCCCAACCGCGGCGAGCCAGCGGGCGTTCGTCGCCGGGCAGACCGCCATGACGTTCGACTCGACCGCGGTGTTGCGCAGCCTGCTCACACAGGCCGGCGGCAAGTTCGAGATCGGCACCGGGTATTTCCCGAAACCGCCGGCGGCCGCGGCGGGCGGCAGCATCGTCGGCGGCGCATCCGCGTGGATCTTGAAGAACCGGCCGCCCGCGGAACAACAGGCGGCGTGGGAGTTCGTGAAGTTCATCAGCGCACCGCCCCAGCAGGCGGCGTGGTACGCCGGCACCGGCTACTTCCCGATCCGCCGGGACGCCTACCGCGAGCCGGTCGCCCGGGAGACGCTGGCCAAGAACCCGCAGTTTCTGACGGCCATCAGCGAGCTGCGCAGCAGCCCGATCAACCGCGCGACCCAAGGCGCGCTCCTCGGCGTGTTCCCGGAGGCGCGCCAGCGCGTCGAGGACGCGATCGAGGCGACGGTCCTGGGGCGCAAATCGGCGAAGCAGGCGCTCGACGACGCGGCGCGGGACATCGATCAGGCGATCGCGGTCTACAACCGCACGATGCGGATCTCGTAGCGGCGCGTGTCTTCGCCGTGCGTCGTCGCCATCGATCAGGGCACGACGGGCACGCGCTGCATCCTCTTCGACGACGCCGGCCGTCCGCTCGCCGGTGCCTACGCGGAACACCGGCAGTCGACCCCGCGGCCGGGCTGGCTCGAGCATGACCCGGAGGAGATCTGGACGGCGACGGCGCGGGTCGTCACGGAGGCGCTGGCCCGGGCGGGCTCGGTTGCGGCGGGCGGGTCCGCGCGGTCGCGGCCGCGTGTGGCCGCCGTGGGCATCACCAACCAGCGCGAGACCGTGGTGGTCTGGGATCGGCGTACCGGCCGGCCGATCCATCCCGCGATCGTCTGGCAGGATACCCGCACCCGCGACGCGTGCGAGGCGCTGATCCGGGACGGTGTGGCGGAGACGATCCGGTCGCGGACCGGTCTGCCGGTCGCGACGTATTTCTCCGCGACGAAGCTCGCCTGGATCCTCGACCACGTCCCCGGCGCGCGGCCGCGCGCCGAACGCGGCGACCTGTACGCCGGTACGATCGACGCGTGGCTCATCTGGCGGCTGACCGGCGGGCCCGACGGCGGCGCGCACGTGACCGAACCCACCAACGCCTCGCGCACGATGCTGATGGATCTCCGGACGCGCGCGTGGGATCCGGACCTGCTCGAACTGTTCCACATCCCGCCCGCGGTCCTGCCCGAGATCCGTGCGAGCAGCGAGCGGTACGGGGTGACGCGGCGCGACGGACCGCTCGGTGAGGCGGTCGCCGTCTGCGGCGCGCTCGGCGACCAGCAGGCGGCGCTGGTCGGCCAGGCGTGCTACCGGCCCGGCGACGCCAAGAATACGTACGGGACCGGATGCTTCCTGCTGCAGCACAGCGGCGCGGAACCCGTGCGCAGCGCGGCCGGCCTCGTCTCCACGGTCGCCTACGCGTTTCCGTCGCAGGTGGCGTACGCGCTGGAGGGCTCGATCGCGATCGCGGGCGCGGCGGTGCAGTGGCTGCGGGACAACCTGGGAGTGATCCGCACGGCCGATGAGACCGCCGCCCTGGCCGCGTCGGTGCCCGACACCGGCGGCACCTACTTCGTGCCGGCGTTTTCCGGTTTGTTCGCGCCGTATTGGGACATGACGGCGCGCGGCGCGATCGTCGGGCTGACGCGGTACGTTACGCGGGCGCACCTCGTGCGCGCCACGCTCGAAGCGATCTGCTACCAGACGCGCGACGTGGTCGACGCAATGCAGCGCGACACCGGTCTGCGCCTCGCGGCGCTGCGCGTGGACGGCGGCGCCTCGCGCAACGACGTGCTGATGCAGCTGCAGGCGGACCTGCTCGGCCTGCCGGTCGTGCGCGCGTCGATCGGCGAGACGACGGCCCTCGGCGCCGCCTATGCCGCGGGACTCGCGCGGGGCGTGTGGGACTCGCTCGAGTCGGCCGGAGACCGATGGACGGCGGACCGGACCTTCGAGCCGGCGATGTCCGCCGCGGACCGCGAGGAGCGATATGCGGGATGGCGTCGCGCGGTCGAGCGCGCACGCGGATGGGCCAAGGAGGCGGACTCGTGAGCCGGTTGCTCAACCCCTTTGCGCGCCCGGGACGCTGGTACCGGGGCGTGTGGCACTGCCACACCACCGAGTCCGACGGCGCGCGCTCGGTCGACGACGTGGTCGCCTGGTACGCCGACCGCGGCTACGATTTCCTCGCCATTACGGACCACAATCGGGTGACGGCGCCGCCGCGGTCCGCAGACACCCTCGCCCTCGTGCCCGGGGTCGAGGTGGACGCGGGCCGCACGGGCGTGGGGACGGCGTTTCACATTCTCGGCATCGGGCTGCGCGAGATGATCGACGTGCCGAGGGAGTCGGCGGCGCGCCACGCGCTGCCGGCCCAGACGGTCGTCGATCGCCTCCGCGCCGCCGGGGCGGCCGTCTTCATCGCACATCCCTACTGGAGCGGTGTCACGGCCGATGACCTCTTGCCGCTTCGTGATGTCGCGGGGATCGAGGTCTATAACGCCAACGTCGAAGAGGACATCGGGAAAGGCTACAGCGGTATCCACTGGGACGACTGTCTCGCGCGCCGGCACCCGCTCCTCGGCGCGGCAAACGACGATTCCCACTGGAAGTTCGCGGACCACGGCAAGGGGTGGACGATGCTGCGGGCGGAGACGCTGACGCCTGAGTCGGTGACCGTGGGGCTGGCCGCGGGGTCCTTCTACTCGTCGACGGGCGTCACGCTCGACGACGTGACGTTCGACGGCGAAACGGCGGCGGTCCGCGTGGCCGGGCCGGGTGCCCGCGAGGTGCGCTTCGTCTCCGACACGCGCTGGGGCAGCCGGGTGCGGGCCGAGGGGACGCCACTGCGGGAGGCCTTGCACACCCTGCGGGGGCGGGAACGATACCTCCGGATCGAGGTCATGGGCCCCGACGGGGCCATGGCCTGGACGAACCCACTGTTTGTGGAGCGCTAGAGCGACGGGACCGATTTGCCCTTGTCCGAGAGGAATACCGTCATCCCGCCTCTTCGATCGCCTTTGCGAACTGCGCCGTAATCGCCTCCGGCATCGTGATCGCGCGGCCGACCACGACCGCCCACGCCCCGGCCCGGCGCGCCGCGGCTGCCTCGTCCGGCGTCTGAATCCGTCCCTCGGCGACGATCGGCACGGAGAGCGCGGCGGCGAGCTCCTCCACGAGCCGGAGATCGGGACCCGGCGCCTGCCGGCTGTGCGGCGTGTACCCCGCCATCGTCGTCGCGACGACGTCGGCGCCCGCCGCCTCGGCCGCGACACCTTCGTCGCGGGTCGAGACGTCGGCCATGACCAGCACGCGGCACTCCCGGTGGAGGCGCTCGATCAGCGGGGCGAGGGGCTCCACGTGCGGGCCTCGCTCCCGCGTCGCCTGCACCGCGACGATGTCCGCCCCGGCCTGGGCGACCGCCCGCGCGGCGTCGAACGTCGGGGTGATGTACACCGGTGAGCCGGTGCGCTGTTTGAACAGGCCCACGATCGGCACCCGCACCCGCGCCCGCGTCGCGGCCACGTCCTCGGGTGCGTCGATCCGCACCCCGGCCGCGCCGCCGAGGACGGCGCACTCCGCCAGCGCCGCGATGATGTCCGGCCGGCGCAGCGGGCTCGGCGCCACCGCCTGACAGGAAACGATCAGGCGCCCGCGCAGCGATTCGAGCAGCGGACCGGAGTTCACGGGAGGCGTGCGGCGTTCACTCTAGGGGGCGGCCGGGGCGCCGCCGCGGCGCAATTCCCACGTCGCCGCAAGAAGCGCGAGTACCGGCGG